>JAGXQV010000110.1 GCA_018336195.1 Sulfuricella sp.
CGGGCGGCAGAACGGCGTCGAGCCGCTCCAGCAGCGCTTCGGCACGAACCAGCAGGTTCTCAAGTGCGGTATTCGGCATTGATCTTCACGTAGTCGTAAGAAAAATCGCAGGTCCATACGGTGGCTTCGGCAGCGCCGCGCTGGAGTTCCACGCGCACCCGGATTTCCGGCTCCTTCATCACCGCCGCCCCCAGTTCTTCTCGGTAGTTCGGCGAACGTCCGCCGTTTTCCGCGACCAGCACGTCGCCCAGGTACAAGCGGATTTTTTCCACGTCGAGATCGGTGATGCCCGCATAGCCGATGGCCGCGAGTATCCGCCCGAGATTGGGGTCGGAGGCGAAAAAGGCGGTCTTGACCAGCGGCGAGCGGGCGATGGCGTAGGCGATCTGGCGGCATTCCTCGCGGCTTTGCCCGCCTGCCACCTGAATGGTCATGAACTTGGTGGCGCCTTCGCCGTCGCGGACGATGGCCTGCGCGAGTTGCGCGGCGACTTCGGTAACAGCGTCGCGCAGGATGATCCCGGCGGCGCTTTCGCTATCGCTGATTTCGTCCAGGGCGGCGGTGCCGCTGGCGATCAACATGAAGGAATCGTTGGTGGAGGTGTCGCCGTCCACCGTGATGCAGTTGAAAGAGCGGTCGGCGGCGTGGCGCACCATGGCTTCCAGGGCGGCTTGACCGACCGGCGCATCGGTTGCCACGTATCCCAGCATGGTCGCCATGTTGGGGTGGATCATCCCCGAGCCTTTGGCGATGCCGGTGACGGTAATGGTCACGCCATCGATGACGACCTGTTGCGACACCGCCTTGGGGACGATGTCGGTGGTCATGATGGCTTCTGCGGCGTCGCTCCAGTTATTCTCGGCGAGATCGTCGATGGCGGCGGGCAGGCCGGCGATGAGCTTTTCCACCGGCAGCGCTTCGAGGATTACCCCGGTGGAAAACGGCAGTACCTGTTCGGCGTCGCAGTTCAGCAACGCGGCGGTTGCCGTGCAGGTACGGTGCGCCCGCGCCAGGCCGTCCTCGCCGGTGCCGGCGTTGGCGTTGCCGGTGTTGACCAGCAGCGCGCGCACTGGTTTGCCGCTCGCCAGGTGCTGCTTGGTGAGAATTACCGGGGCCGCGCAAAAGCGGTTCTGGGTGAATACCCCCGCAACTCGCGCCTTTTCGCCCAGACGGATCACCAGCAAATCCTTGCGCGCAACTTTTTTGATGCCGGCGCAGGCGATGCCGAGGGAAACGCCCTTCACGGGCAGAAGCTGGTCGGGTTGGGGAGGGGCGAGATTGACGGGCATGGTGGAATCCTGGGTGGTTGGCGGAAAGCGGCTATTTTAAACCAAAATTCTTGCGGTGATTTTGTCGAGGCTAGCGGTTATTGGCGGCGCAGCAGCAACAGCAGGGCGGGTACCCCGAGCAGCGCGGTCAAAACCCCGACCGGCAGTTGCTGGGGAGCGGCGACGCTGCGCGCCAGGGCATCCGCCAGCACCAGCAGGCTGCCGCCGCCCAAGGCGGCGAGGAGCAGCAGGTGGCGGTGGCGGTTGACGCCGGCCAGGCGCAGGGCGTGGGGAACAATCAGGCCGACGAAGCCGATGGCGCCGCCTTCCATCACCGCGACGGCGGTGGCGGCGGAAGCGGCGAAATACAGCAGACCCTGCAGGGGGCGCACCGCCACGCCCAGCGATTGGGCCTTGGCTTCGCCCAGCGTCAGCACGTCCAGGCTGGGGGCGGCGTATAGCGCCACGCCGAGCAGCAGCGGCACGGCCAGCCACACCGCCCAGGGAGTTTGGGCCTGGGAGAGGTCGCCCATCAGCCAGAACAGCATCCCGCGCGCTTCCATCAGCGGGGCGAGGCTGAGAAGCAGGCTGATCAGCGCGCCGAAGCCCGCCGACAGGACTACTCCGGTCAGCAGCAGACGATGCATGTCCCACGCCGCGCTGCCCCTGCTCAACAGGAAAACCAGCGCCATCGCGCCGAGCGCGCCGCCCAGCGCGGCGAGATTGACCAGCGCGGCAGCCACACCGACCAGGATGGCGCTCAGCGCGCCTACCGCGGCGCCGCCGGAAATTCCGAGAATGTAGGGGTCGGCCAGGGGATTGCGGAGCAGCGCTTGAAACAGGGTGCCGGCCAGCGCCAGCAATGCGCCGCAGCCGAATGCGGCGAGTACGCGCGGCAGGCGCAGGTGCACGACAATGGTGGCGGTGATGGGGTCAGCGCTGCCGAACAGCGCCTGGGCAACCGTGCCGGGACTCAGGCTGGCGCTGCCCAGAGCCAATCCGAGCACCAGGCAGGACAGGGCAATCAGCAGGGATAGAGGGAGAAGGCGGCGCATCGGGAAGGGCGGCAAAAACCCGGATTATAACCGGCCCGTGCCGCTTTCCCTGTCAGGCGCCTGTTTGTTGTCGCGGCCTATCGGAAATGATGGAGTTGTGATTGCCGGCGTAGTCCTTGTCCAATTTCAGGATATGCCCGACCAGCCAATCCTTGACGAGGAAGGCCAGCATGTCGGTGGCTCCCTCGCTATGGGCTCTGTGAAACTGGTTTTTTATTTCGCCGATTTGTTTGAGTAAATGGTCGTGTTCGGCCTTGTGCATGGCGAAACGAGGATAGCCGCGTTCCTGCATGAGGCGCTCTTCGGCGGCGAAATGGATCTGGGTATGCTCAAGGAGCCGGGCAATGATTTTTTCCAACTCATCCTTGCCCATCTTGGTAGAGATGGCGTGGTGCAGATCGTTGACGATGGTGAATAGACGTTGGTGGTGCGCGTCCATCTCGCCATCGTGAACCGAGTAATCGCTATTCCAATCGACGAAGGCCATTTTGAATCCCCCAATGGTCACCTCTTTTCATCGTGATCGACTTGCCACGTAAACGAGATGCTTATATCTTGAATTCTAGTGGGGGGCAGCGGAAAGTCTACTGACAATTGTCACGGGCTAGCGCAAACTGATGACCGGCCAGCCCATTTTGTGGGCATGGGCGGCCAAGGTGGGATCGGGGTCGACCGCCACCGGATGGGTGACGCTTTCCAGGAGCGGCAGATCATTGAGGGAATCGCTGTAAAAGCGGCTTTCGGCGATGTCGCCGCGGCTGACGCCTTGCGCCGCCAGCCAGGCGTCGAGACGGGCGATCTTGCCTTCGCGGAAGCACGGGATGCCGGCAACGCCGCCGGTGAATTCTCCGTTCACTTGCTCCGGATCGGTGGCGATGAGATGCGCTACGCCCAGTTCACGGGCAATCGGCGCGGTGACGAAGCTGTTGGTGGCGGTGATGATGGCGACCAGATCGGCAGCGGCCAGTTCTTTTTCAAGCAGGGCGCGGCTCTTGGCGGTGATGATGGGCAGAATGCGGGTGCGCATGAATTCGGCGTGCCAAGCGTCGAGTTGGGGGCGCGGATGGCGCGCCAGGGGCTTCAACTGAAAGTCGAGGAATTCATGGATGTCCAGGGTGCCGGCTTTGTAGTGCTCGTAGAATTCCAGGTTGCGGGCCTCGTAGACTTCTCGGTCGAGCACTCCCTGGTCGATGAGAAACTGCGCCCATTCGAAATCGCTGTCGCCCGCCAGCAGGGTATTGTCCAGATCGAAAAGTACGAGTCGCACGGGATTCCTCCTGATATTGGTCAATTTGGCAGCGCCAGAGTATAGCTTAAAATGTTTCCATGAATCTCCCGGACAACCTGCTTCCCGCCGCCTGGTGTTGGGCGGGGCATTTTCTTTTCGCCCTTGTGCTGGGCTGGGCGGTGTTGACCGCGCCGTGGGCGCGGCTGCGCGACGAGGCCCAGCAGCATTTGTGGCTGGGAGCCTGCGTGGCGCTGATGGCGCTGTGGAGCATCAAGACCGGCATCCGTCCGGGACTGAATTTCCACCTGCTCGGCGCGACGGTCGCCACCCTGATGTTCGGCCCGCAACTGGCGGTGATCGCCATTGCCGTGGTACTGGCCGGCATCACCGTGGCTGGCGAAAGCGGCTGGCAGGCCTATTCCCTCAACGCACTGGTGATGGGCGTGACGCCGATTGCCTTAAGCTATGGGCTGTTTCGCCTGATCGAAGCCAAGCTTCCCAACAATTTCTTCATTTACGTGTTTGCCAATGCCTTTCTCGGCGGTGGGCTGGCAATGGTGTCGACCGGAGCGGTCTCGGCGTTGCTGCTGTTTTTTTCCGGGGTGTACACGCTGGCGTACATGAACGAGCATTACCTGCCTTACTTCATCCTGCTGGCCTGGTCGGAGGCGGTCACCAGCGGCGCCGCGCTTACCCTGATGGTGGTGTATAGCCCGGAATGGGTGGCGACCTTCGACGACGCACGCTACATCCGCAACAAGTGACGGCCTGCGGCGCTCAGGCCGGGGTGACGATGCTGAAGCGCGCCCCGGTTGGGCTGTTGCCGACTTCGATGACCCCATCCATGCTGTTTTCGATAATCATCTTCGACATGTACAGCCCGATCCCGGTGCCTTTTTCCTTGGTGGTGAAGTAGGGATCGAAGATTTTCGGCAGGATGTCGGGAGGGATGCCGCCGGCGTTGTCCTCCACGCTCACCTCCGATTGGCCGGCGCGCATGTGGACGGCGATGCGCACCGTGCCGGGCATCATTTTGCGGCTCTGGATGGCCTCCTTGGCATTGGTGAGGAGGTTGAGCAGCACTTGCGAATACTCGTTGCGGAAGCCGTAGGCCGTCACCCCCGGTTCGCCTTCCAGAACGACCTTGATGTCGTTGCTGCGGAAGGCCGCCTCCATGATGCGCAGGGCATCTTCCAGCGCTTCGTTGACGCTGAAGTGGGCCTTTTCCTTGTTGGGACGGAAAAAGTTGCGGAAATCGTCGATGGTCGTCGACATCCGCTGGATGATGGTTTGCCCGGTTTCCACCGAGCGGTACAGGTAGGCTTCATCCAGTTCGTTGAAGTCGTAGGCGTCCTTGATGTTGGCGAGGAGCAGCGTCAGGGCGTTGATGGGTTGCCGCCACTGGTGGGCGATGTTGCCGATCATTTCGCCGATGGCCGCCAAGCGCGACTGGCGGATCATCAGGTGATCCTTCTCGCGGTTTTTCGCCAGTTCTTCCTGGACCCGCTGTTCCAGGGTTTCGTTGAGTGTTTTCAGTTCGGCGGTACGTTGCCTGACGGTTTCTTCCAGTCCCGCCTGATGGATGGCGAGAGCCGCCTCGCGGTCGCGGATGGCGGTCAGCATGGTGTTGAAGCCGCTCGCCAGCGTGCCGAATTCGTTGGTGCTGCGGGCCGTCACCCGGACGCTGTAGTCGCGCTCCTCGGTAACGCGGCGGATCGCCTCGGCGAGGTCGCTGATCGGGGTGCTGATCGCCTTTTGGAAGCGGGCGAAGAGGAATAGCGCCAAACTTAGCGATACCGCCATCGCCGAGGCGATGATCGAAAGCTGGCGCAGCAGTTCCCACTGGATGTCGCGCAGGTCGGATTGCAGGTAGAGCGTGCCGATGACTTTTCTTTCGTGGACGACGTTCTTGGCGTAAACCAGTTGGTCCTCGAAAAACAGCGGATCGTCGGGACTCGGCAAGTGCGGCGGCGTTTTATGGCGCTTAGGCGCTTCGAAGGCGGCAACCTGGCCGCCCGAGCCGTCGCGCAGGCTGGCGTACACCACCGTGGGTTCGGTGCGCAGCCGCCCCAGCACCTCGTTGGCGGCCTGCTCGTCGGAAAACAGCAGGGCCGGCGCGGCGTTGTCGGCGATCACTCCGGCGTGGATGGACAGCGATGTCACCGCCCGGCTGCGGTACGACGACCATACGCTGATGCCCAGCGCGATACTGATGATGACCACCGCCACTCCGTTGGTGACGAGGCCGATCAGCATCAGCTTGCGCTTGATGGGGAGGTTTTCGAAAAACGTCATAGATGGGAAACCCCGGTGCTACCGGCTTTCCGCCGCTTTGCCCAGCGACAGAAGTTTGGAGCTGACTTTCAGGCCGCTTTGGCGGATTGCGTCCTGGTTGATCTCGAAGCGGATTTTGCCCGCCTCAAGGTAGAAGTTTATCATCGCCCCGCGCTGGGCGTAACCTTCCGTATCCCCCACGATCAGGATGCCGGCTCCCCGTGCCAGGGCGACGATACGCTCCAGGTAGCGTTCCGCCGAGGTGGGAACGAACAGGATTTGGCATTCGTGGATATCGTCCTTGACGCCCAGCGTGGCGATTTCCACGCGGCGATCCTTCACCAGCGTCCCGCGCAACGATTCCAGCGCCGTGCCGAAAAGGTCGCGCCCCTGGATGCACAGCCGCAGGGTGGTCGCAGCGCCCGGCCATTCGACGAAGGTCGCGAAATGGCGGACGAATTGCGTCTTCACTTCGTATTCGCTAGGGCCGGCCGCAGCCGGCGCGGCGCCGAGCAGTGCCGCCAGCATCGCCATGCGGGTGATGGTTGCGAGGAAATTCCGCGGGGGTGTCATGATCCCGCCTAAAAGCGCCAGGTCGCCGCGGCGAACACGCTGCGCGGCAATTCCGTGGTGCGCGGGCCGCCGGAATTGACGAACTCGGGATGACCGCGATCCAGCAGGTTGCGTCCGGTGAGGCTCACTTCCAGGTCGCGGCGGGGCCGCCAGGCGGCGCGCAGATCAAGGCGGGTGTAGGAGGGGATGCTCATCGCCGGCAAACTGTCGACGTAATACAGCGAAGCGCTGAGGTCGAGGTTGGCGAACGGCGTGTGGAAAACCTGGAACTGCAACTGGTTCTGCGGCGACTCGCCCGCGCCGGGCATTACCGAGGTGTCTTTGCTGTCCGGGTCGAGGCGGATGCGCATTTTCAGCCACGAATAGCCGGCCTTGAAACTCCATCGGTCGGCGGGTTTCCAGGTGCCGCTGACTTCCAGACCGTGGGTGGTGGCGTTGGCCTTGTTGTAGAAATTCTGCGGCAGGATCAGGCGGCCCGCTTCCATGAACGGCGTACCCGGCTCGATGGTCATCATGTCGTGGTGCTCGTCGTAGAACACCGCGACATCCGCCTGCACCCGTTCGTTGGGGCGGATCCGGTAGCCGGCTTCATAGGCGTACACGGTTTCGGAGAGCAACCCGGGATTGCCCTGCAGGCGCAGCAGCGACGTCACCCCGTTGTTGCCGGGGATGGCGGCGACCACGATGCGCCCGTCCTCGTCGGTGCGCGAGGGGGTGTGCACCGCGCGCGACACCGCGGCCCAGGCGGTCTGGCGCTCGTCGAGCTTCCAGCGCAGGCGCAGGTTGGGCTGATATTCGAAACCGGTGTAGTGGTTATGCTCGAACTTGGAACCGACGATCAGGTGCAGCGCTTCGCCGTCCAGCGCCATTTCGTCCTGGATGAAGGCGCTGATTACGTTGTCGTTGCGGCTCGCCGGGTTGTAGGAAACCGCCGCGGTATTGTCGAAACGGTCGTCCATTTGCCGATATCCCAAGCCCCACAGGAGGTCGTGATCGTTCCCCAGCGGCAGGCGATGCTGGAAATCGAGATCCAGGGTAGTGCGCCGTTCGCCGAGGTTGTAATAACGCCGCTGGTAAGTATCGTAATAGAACTGCACCGACCATTCCTCGGCAGCCGAACGCACCTGCTTCCAGCGGGTCAACAGGTTGCCGCCCTGGAACTCGATGGGGTAGTTTATCGGCTTGCTGGATGGCGGAACGATGGATAGCTGCGTCCCGGTATGGTCGGAATAACCGTCGAAGGCGTCGCCCTGCACCGTCAGGCTGTTGCCCTCGGGAAGCGCCCAGTCGGCGCGAAAACCGCTGCTGCGGAGGTGGCGCTGGTCGTAGCCGGTTGCTCCGGATGCGCTGGGAAAAGCGTCCTGGGAGATGTCGCGGGCGTATACCCGGAAATTCCCGGTCTCGCCGAGCTTGCCGCCATAGCGCACGCTGCCCTGGCGCTCGAAATTGCCCGCCCCGCCGGAAACCAGGCCGCCCTGGGTCGCCGCCGCGGTTTTGGTGATGATGTTGATCACCCCGGTCACCGCGTTCGCTCCCCACAACGCCCCGCCCGGCCCGCGCACCACCTCGATGCGCTCGATGTCCTCGAGAACCACGTCCTGCATGTCCCAGTAAACGCCGGTGAAGGTCTGGGTGTGGATGATCCGCCCGTCGATCATTACCAACAGATTGTCGCTGTTCTTGGCATTGAAGCCGCGGCTGCTGACTGCCCAGGTACTTCCGTCGATCCGCGCCGTCTGCAAGCCCGGCGCCAGACGAAGCAGTTCCGGCAGGCTGGTCAACCCGGAACGGCGGATGTCTTCCTGGGTGATGACGTGTATCGCCGCAGCGGTGTCTTCCAGTTTCTGGGATTTTTTGCCCAGCGACACCACCTCCACCTCGATATTCATCAACTGCTCGATGGTGTATCGGGATACCTCCTCCGCCTTGAAATCGTCGGCAGCACAGGTCGCCTGAAATAGCAGGCAGAGCAGGGGGAGAGCCAAGCGCGGCGGCGCCAGGTTGGCGAGATTCGAAGTCATGGTGCTTTTTTCGAGGCTGGGCGGTTGAGGAAATGGCGGTTGCTGATGATATCAAAAAACAACCAAACAAGATCCATGTAATTTGATTTATGTCAATGGTATTGGCTTGCGGCCCATGCGTTGGTAGCGCCAGCGCGGCGGCTGGCTTTGGTTGGGGATCGGAAAGGGGCGGGCGTTACGTTGGTCTGTCCAGCGCCTCGCGCCACTGTTTGAAGGCATCGAGAGGCTTTGCCATTAGCCACATCTGGCGCAAGGCGTGAGCATCGTTCAGCGCGTGATGAGCGGGCTTCGATGGCGTGTAATAGGCGGCGCGATAGCTTTCCAGCAGTGCCTGATGGGTTGTTCCGAGGGTCTGGCTGTCGAAGCGGATTGGGTAGCGCGCGAAATTCGTCGGCCACGGGTCGAGAAGGGTGCTCAAAAATGGGAAATCGAACTCCGGCGCATCGGTCACGAACCGCGTGCCCCCCAGCGTACCGATCCACCCGGTAAGGCGCCGGCGCAGTTCGGCGGGTTGCATCACTCGGTGTTTGCCTTCAAGGCGCGGCAGGATGTTGTCCTGTGCCCAAGGCTCGCATTGCTTGAGGTAGGTTTCCGGCGGCAACTCGGCATAAAACTCAAACCGGCCGTCCTCCGAGACCAGTCCAATGGAAATCAGATGCGGCCCGCGTTGCGTCAACCCGGTAAATTCGCTATCGAGGAAAAGAATCATCGGGGGCTCCCGTAAAATTTCGAAGCAATGACTTCCCAAGTATAGATGTAATAATTTTCCTCTTGAGCGCTGAGTGTTCTGAAAAACGTACCATGCGTTCAACTTCCGTAAATCTGCTGACTGTTCTCTGTCCGAAATCCAATATCTTTAATCGCCGCTTTAATCTGGCCTCTATCCTGAGCTGCCTTGTCTTTGCGACAGTGGCTACCGCCCCTTGTTCCGAGTCATGCATCCGCGCGGCTGAGACATGTAGCTAATCAGGTAAATTTATGAGTGATCCTTCGTGGTTAGATTGGCAAGTCAATGCATTGGACAAAGAACGAGCAAAAAAGTGACTTTTTGTTGACTTGTGTCAACCGGTTCGCGGTCTACCTGTTACTTTTAACAGTTATGACGATGGAATTTTTTTGCTAGTCTGGCGAAGAGGTTGAGATTCAACCTCGGGAAAAAGGGCAGCCGCCCATGCGGATGTCTTTTTCAGCCATCGCAGCATTTTTCAAGGGAGTCATCATGAATACCGGAAAGTTGCATCGGCACTTGCTGGCCTGTTCCATTGCTTTGTCTCTCGCGCCTGACGTTTCCTGGGCGTATGGGACGAACTATCGGAACGCGGTAGGTTTTCCGTCCAAAATAAGGGGGTTCAACCCCGCTTCCGCGGAAGTCAAGTACTTTGTTTCATGTTACAACGTCCAAACCGGTGAAAATCTCGATTGTCCGTTTACTACCGCGATCCGTGGCCTGGCGGAACCTGCCGACACCACCGAAAACAACGGTGGGCATTCTCACGCCAATGCAGGGCGTGATTTAGGGAGTCTCTAGTTCCAGTCCGTTACGGGTGGCCAGATTTCCGGCACAACGGCTAACAATGTTGCCATTGTTACGCAATCCTTACCCGAATTCGCGGGCAAGATCGTGGCGAGAACGGACGTGAAAATGCCTGTTGCCCAGACCAATTCTTCCTATTACTGGCACTGCGTGGAAACGCCGGAAGTGCGATGTCTGGACGCCAATACCGCTCGATTCGACGCGACAACAGATGTAAGAATGCCTAGATTGGTTGGTTTTGCCGCGTCACCATCTCTTTATCTCAGGTGTGGCGTCACCGCTGGGTGCACTTCGGATAACTTGACTGATCCCAGCCACCCCTTCCCGTTCAATGGTTTGTCCGAAGTTACCCTGAGGGCGGCATTTCTTGGCAGCTTCTATCGCTCGTATTTTTCCTTCGGCGTTACTGCGCAGAAATTACGTTATTCGGATTTCAGCCTGCCGAAGGGCGGTCGGTTCGATATTTCCGGCAATTGGAGCGGTTCGCATAAGAGCCATCGCGTGGGGGTCAGTTTCGATATAAGCCGTCATGCGTTGCTGGATAAAGGCGGCACGACTTACGTAGATCAAGATTTGCTGGATGATATTGCAGAAAACACTCTCGGCCTAAGTCGCCTTACGGAAACATCGGCTGCGGAATGCCCTAACCTTCAACCAGGAGAACCGCCATGCATTCATATCGACTTGAAATGAGAAACTTATTCTTCGCCCTTCATCTGTTTGCGGCAATGCTTGGCGTGCCGGGCTTGGCTTACGGGGGTGCCCTGGTTTTCAAGGATGTCAAGGTTTCGGCCTCGGTATCGTGGAAAAGCTCCACCGGAGATTATATCTACGGCTATCAGTTTGCGAACCCGGCAACCAATTCAGTAAATGCACAAAAAATCTATCTCGACGTGACGGTTGCCGGCGCGGTCGGCGATGCGCGCAAGGTTCAACTCGATTTGGCGGCATCGGGAATCCAATTCGATCCCGCCGTGCCGATGAACCCGGAAAGCGAGCCGTTCAAATCCTACTTGCTCGGCAAATTGGCGCAATCCAATCAGGCCCTTTTGCCGGTCGCTCTGGACGGGCCGCCAGGCTGGATCGCGCACAGCGCGACCATGCATGCCACTGCGGGCTGGACAAGTGTGAGAACCGAAGGCTTCATCAATTTGCCGCCGGGCCGATCCTTGGGAGGGTTCACCTTGACTTCGGCGTATTTGCCGGCCATCAGGATTGTCCGCGTCAGCCCGGACATCCTGCTGCTCGGGCTATATCCCGATGTCGACGATGAGGATGAGGTTATCGCGGCCAAGGAAGCCCACATCAAAAGCCTGGACTACCTAATACAAACCCTCGCTCCCTCCGGGGTGGATCGCGGCAGCTTCGCCCACTGGAACCAGTTGCGCGAGGACCTCGCCAGGGCCGTTCAGTTGGGCTGGTTTCCCGATGCCGCACTGGCGAGCGCGTTGACCGCGCAACTGGCGGATGCGCGGGCGGCATTGGAACTGCGAGATTATTTTCTGGTTCACCAGCGCTTGGCGGTATTGCTTGCCACCATCAACGCGGCAACACCCGCGCAACGCACGTCAGAGGGCTATGCGCTGGTGTATTTCAATGCCAAGGCGATAGACGAGAGTACCGGCAACAATATCGAGGAGCCGGACATTCGACTCACCCCGCGCGCAGCCGGGTATTCTTTGGGAGCAACCCATACGGCGACCGTCAAGGTGGTGGACCTTGCCAACGGCAACCAGCCGATGGCAGGTTTGCGTGCCTATTTCTACGTCGCGTCCGGGCCGCATCAAGGGGAGATCGCCGACACTCAGACCGATGCTGGCGGATGGGCAAGCGCGTCCTATGTTGGCGTGCGCGAAGGTATCGATAACCTGCGGGTGCGTATCGACTATTGCGGCGAGTGCTCCAAGGAGGCTGGCGATACCGTGGATTGGGTGGGTGGCCCGGACCTGAGCGTGCCGTTTTTTACACCGCCGGTGCTGATCAGCGGGGCCGGGAGGAATTTCTTTGTCAACGATATCACCGAAAATGTCGGTAGTACGGCGGCGGCGCCTTCAGTGACCCGCTATTACATTTTTCCCAACCAGAACCTTGATCCCGCCGCTGCGCTGCCGCTTGGCGAACGGGCCGTGCCGGCGCTCCCGCCGGGCGAATCGAGTCGGGCGACCAACCTGGTGTTCACCATGCCGGTCGGTATCGCGGTGGGTGGACATTATCTGGCGGCTTGCGCGGATGCCGATCAGATTGTCGTGGAACTCGACGAAACCAATAACTGCTCATTTAATAAACTGGAAAACCGGGTGAACACCACCCAGATCATCGAGTCGCCCAACCAGCCACCCGATTGCGGCAAGGCGGCGCCCAGCATGGCCGTGTTGTGGCCGCCCAACCACAAGCTGGCGACGGTGACTGTTCGTGGCGTGACCGATCCCGATAACAACCCGGTCAACATCAGGATTACCGGCATTACTCAGGACGAGCCGGTGAATGGTTTGGGAGACGGCGACTCGGCGCCGGATGGGCTTGGTATCGGCACAGGACAGGCGCAGTTGCGCGCGGAGCGCTCAGGTACGGGGAATGGCCGGGTGTATGCGGTTTCCTTTACGGCCGACGATGGTCAGGGCGGCACTTGTTCTTCCTCGGTGAGGGTGGGAGTGCCGCACGACCAAGGCAAGGGGGCGATGGCTGTGGACGATGGGCAGATTTATGATTCGACCGCGAATTGACTCCTGCTTTCGGGACCAGCCAAGAAAAAACCCCGCCGTAGCGGGGTTTTTTCTTGGCTTGGAATGCCGGGGGGAATTACATCATTCCGCCCATGCCGCCCATGCCACCCATGTCGCCACCGCCCATGCCGCCGGCGGAGTCTTCCTTCGGCATTTCAGCGACCATGCATTCGGTGGTCAGCATCAGGCCAGCCACGGAAGCCGCGTTTTGCAGTGCGTAGCGGGTGACCTTGGTGGGGTCGAGTACGCCCATTTCCACCATGTCGCCGTACTGGTCGTTGGCGGCGTTGAAGCCGTAGTTGCCGGAACCTTCGGCAACCTTGTTGACCACCACCGACGGCTCGACGCCGGCGTTGGAGACGATCTGGCGCAGCGGCTCTTCCAAGGAACGCAGAACGATTTTGATGCCGGCTTCCTGGTCGGCGTTGTCGCCCTTGACCTTGCCGATCGCGGCACGGGTGCGCAGCAGAGCCACGCCGCCGCCGGGAACAATGCCTTCTTCAACGGCTGCACGGGTGGCGTGCAGGGCGTCTTCGACGCGGGCCTTCTTTTCCTTCATCTCGACTTCGGTTGCAGCACCCACCTTGATGACGGCTACGCCACCGGCCAGCTTGGCAACGCGCTCTTGCAGCTTTTCGCGGTCGTAGTCGCTGGTGGTTTCTTCGATCTGCTTGCGGATTTGCGCCACGCGCGACTTGATGTTGGCTTCGTCGCCGTGACCGTCGATGATGGTGGTGTCTTCCTTGGCGACTTCGATGCGCTTGGCTTGGCCCAAGTCGTTCAGAGTGGCTTTTTCCAGGGTCAGGCCGACTTCTTCAGCAATGACGGTGCCGCCGGTGAGGATGGCGATGTCTTCCAGCATGGCCTTGCGGCGGTCGCCGAAACCAGGAGCCTTGACGGCGACGGTCTTGAGGATGCCGCGAATGTTGTTGACCACCAGGGTAGCCAGTGCTTCGCCGTCCACGTCTTCAGCGATAATCAGCAGAGGACGACCGGCCTTGGCGACTTGCTCCAGTACCGGCAGCAGATCGCGGATGTTGGAAATCTTCTTGTCGTGCAACAACACGAAGGGGTTTTCCAGGGCGGCGATTTGACGTTCCGGGGTGTTGATGAAGTAGGGGGACAGGTAGCCACGGTCGAATTGCATCCCTTCCACGACTTCCAGTTCGTTTTGCAAGCCGGAACCGTCTTCCACGGTAATCACGCCTTCCTTGCCGACCTTGTCCATGGCTTCGGCGATGATGTCGCCGATGGAGCTGTCGGAGTTGGCGGAGATCGAACCGACCTGGGCGATTTCCTTGTTGGTGGTGCAGGGCTTGGAGAGGGTCTTCAGTTCGGCGATGCAGGACTCGACAGCCTTGTCGATGCCGCGTTTCAGATCCATCGGGTTCATGCCGGCGGACACGTATTTCATGCCTTCGCGGACAATCGCCTGAGCCAGCACGGTGGCGGTGGTGGTGCCGTCGCCCGCGACGTCGGAGGTCTTGGAAGCGACTTCCTTGACCATTTGCGCGCCCATGTTTTCGAACTTGTCTTTCAGTTCGATTTCCTTGGCGACGGACACGCCGTCCTTGGTGATGGTGGGGGCGCCGAAGGAGCGCTCCAGCACGACGTTACGGCCTTTCGGGCCGAGGGTGACTTTAACTGCATTGGCCAGAATGTTGATGCCGGCCACCATGCGATGACGAACGTCATCACCAAATTTTACGTCTTTAGCTGCCATGTTTGGTTCTCCTGAATTCTGTGGAAATCGAATGTTCGTTTGCTTAAAGCTTAGGCTTCAACCACGCCCATGATGTCTTCTTCACGCATCACCAGCAGTTCATCGCCATCGACCTTGACGGTTTGGCCGGCGTATTTGCCGAACAATACCTTGTCGCCGACTTTTACTTCCAGGGCGCGTACTTTGCCGTCATCCAGCACCTTGCCGTTGCCGACGGCGATGACTTCACCTTGGTCGGGCTTTTCGGCGGCGGAACCGGGAATCACGATACCGGAAGCGGTTTTCTCTTCGGCATCCAGACGCTTGACGATGACGCGATCATGCAAGGGACGAATTTTCATTGCTTATTTCTCCTTTAAATAACCATTCAGAAATCGTTCAGGATGCGGTTGTTAGCACTCGCATCCTGTGAGTGCTAAATAATAAGGGCGGGGTGGGTAAATTTCAAGGGTCCGCAGGGGAAATGATTTCCAAAATATTTTGCGGAAGGGAAAAATGCCTGGGAAAAGAGGTTGCGGCTATGCGTCGTTTTTTCAAGGTATGGGAAAACGTGGGCGTCTCCCCGGGCTTCGTTCCCCAGTTCCTAAAGTTTGTGATATCGCGTAGGTGCTTTGAATTGCGGGCCGGATCAGAATTGAGGGCTGTAGGGTTTCTGGTTGCGAGAAACGCGTACAACAGTGGCATATTCGCAGGGGGCGCATCCCGTGTTAATATAACCTTTTGAATCGTGGTTGGAATGATCGTGTTTTCCCGCAAGAGGGAGGTCTCGTCGGGATGGATGGACAAAGCACGTATCGCGAATATCGACGATTTTTTGAAGAGAACTAGATAATTACTATGACGCCCCAACCCAGTCTGGATGACGTGAAGAAATTGAAGGCGCTTTCGGTACTTTACGTCGAGGACGACGAGGGTATTCAGCAGCAGCTTTCCCAGTTTCTGCAACGTCGCGTCGGTAAATTATTTGTTGCTTCCAACGGGCGCGAGGGCCTGGATATTTTTTTGAAAGAGCGCCCCGATATCGTGGTGACGGATGTTTCCATGCCCGTCATGGGCGGCATGGAAATGGCCGAGGCGATCAAGGAAGAGAATTACGATACGCCGGTGATTCTCACTACGGCCTACAATGAGCCGGACTTTTTCATCAAGTCGATCGATATCGGTATCGATAAATACGTGGTCAAGCCGGTCAATCCCAATGCGCTGATTGTCGCATTGCTGAAAAGTGCCGACGTACTGCTCAAACATCGCCTGATCGACGCGCAAAACAACATGATCCATCGGGTTCTCGACAGATCGCCGGACCTGATGGTTCTTATCAAGAACGATCACTTCGAATACGTCAACAAGGCTTTCCTCAATTATCTCGGCTATGAAACTCCCGAGGCATTCGAGGAGGCCCATGGCGATAGCGATGACTTTTGCGAAGTGGATGGGAACAAGTTCTCGGTGGCGGAGCAGGCGGCGTGCGTCCGCTTCGTGATCGACAATCCAGGACGGCATCTGGTGCGCATTTTCAGCGGGGCGCGCCACGAGGCAATTGATTTGCAAGTTGAATACGAATATTTTCCGGAATTGGAGAAACATCTGCTGTCCTTCAAGCCCCATTAGGCGGATGCATTTGCACCATTGCCGTTGCGGGAGGATGGCGGCATAATCCCATCAGCCATGAACTTTGCCGCAAAACCAGTTGTGATATAACGATAAGTCGATGACCGAGCCACTTCAGCAAAGCGATCAACTGCATACCCTCAAGCTCCTGTATGTCGAGGACGATCCCGAGATACGGCGGCAGCTTGTCGTCTTCCTGTCGCGTCGGGTGGGGAAATTGCTGGTTGCCGAAAACGGTCATCAGGGCTTGGAACTCTTCCGTGAGGAAAGTCCCGACGTAGTCGTTACCGACATCGTGATGCCGATCATGGACGGACTGAAAATGTCCGAGGGCATCAAATTGCTTAATCCCGATGTGCCGATCATCGTTACCACCGCTTTCAACGACCAGGATTTTTTCCTCAGCGCCATCGAAGTGGGCATCGATCACTACGTGCTTAAGCCCATCCATCTCGACGCCCTGCTGGAGGCCATCCGCAAGGCTGCGAAAAACGTCATCCAGCAGCGCGAAATCGAGTCGAAAAACCGTGAACTCCAGCTT
The DNA here is from genome assembly GCA_018336195.1 of Sulfuricella sp. Classification (GTDB taxonomy): domain Bacteria; phylum Pseudomonadota; class Gammaproteobacteria; order Burkholderiales; family Sulfuricellaceae; genus JAGXQV01. The sequence goes on from JAGXQV010000110.1 coordinate 16,552, forward strand.
GCCGCCAAGGTGTTCGACGGCAGCATCGAGGGCATCCTGATCTCCACCGCCGATAACACCATCGTTTCGGTGAATCGGGCGTTTTCGGAAATTACCGGCTATTCGGCGGAGGAAGTGCTTGGGCAGAATCCACGCCTGCTTAATTCCGGACGGCAAAGCCAGGTTTTTTACCGTGACATGTGGGATTCCCTCAATAAGACCGGTCATTGGCAGGGTGAAATCTGGAATCGCCGGAAAAACGGGGAGATTTTCCCCCAATGGCTGACCATCAGCGTACTGCGCGATGAGGCTGGGGAGGTCAATCATTACATCGCCCTGTGTACCGATATCTCCCAGCGCAAATTCGATGAAGAGCGCATCGAACGCCTTGCCTACTACGATCCGCTGACCGATCTGCCCAACCGGGTGTTGTTGCAGGACCGCCTGGCGCGGGTGCTGGCCAATGCGCAGCGCAATCATCGCGCTGCGGCGATCCTGATGCTCGATCTCGACCGCTTCAAGAACATCAACGAGTCGCTCGGTCACGGTGTGGGCGATGCCGTCCTGCAAGCCGTGGCAGAACGTTTGCGGACTAATGTGCGCGACGCCGATACGGTGGCGCGCCTGGGGGGCGACGAATACCTGGTGGTGCTTGCCGACATCGACGACGCTCAGGATGTTGCGGTGGTGGCGAAAAAAGTCCTCGATTCCTTCGCGGCGCCGATTTCAGTGGGCGACCGGGAACTTGGCGTCAGCCTGAGTATCGGTATCAGCGTCTACCCCAACGATGGCGAAGACCAGCAGACTTTGATGAAGAACGCCGATTCGGCGGTTTACAGTGCCAAGCAGGCTGGGCGCAATACCTACCAGTTTTATACACGCGACATGAACGCCAGCACCCTGGAAGCGTTGATGATCGAGAATGCTTTGCGGCGTGCCCTGGAGCGCCACGAATTGCGCCTCTATTTTCAGCCCCAGGCCGACATGCATACTGGCGAGATCATCGGTGCGGAAGCGCTGATTCGTTGGCAGCATCCTGAACTCGGGCTGCTTGCGCCCGGTGCGTTCATTCCCATCGCGGAAGATTCCGGGCTGATTATCCCGATCGGCGAGTGGGTCTTGGAAGAGGCGTGCCGCCACGTCAAAGAGTGGCATGACGCGGGCTTCAACAAGCTCACGGTGGCAGTCAACATGTCTGCCGTGCAGTTCCGCCAGGACAATTTGTCCAGCCGCATTTCGGCCATCGGGCGGGAGACCGGCGTCGATTTGGGTTATGTCGAACTCGAGTTGACCGAGAGCATGATCATGCACAATGCCGAGCAAATGATCGACACCATGCGTGCCATGAAAACGCTCAACCTGAAGTTGTCCATCGATGATTTCGGCACCGGCTATTCGTCGTTGAGCTACCTGAAACGCTTCCCTCTCGACAAGCTCAAGATCGACCGTTCATTCGTCAACGACATTTCCGACAACCCCGCCGATTTGGCGATCAGCAAGGTCATCATCGACCTGGCGCACAACCTCAACCTCAAGGCGATCGCCGAAGGGGTGGAAACCGAGGAACAGTTGCGCTTGTTGCGGAATAACGGCTGTGATGAATTGCAAGGGTTCTATTTCAGCAGGCCGGTGCCCGCCGAGGGCTTCATGGTCATGCTGCACGACGGCAAGCGGCTGGAACACTGAGCGCGCGGCTTTTCATCGTCTGCCGTCCGGCAAGGCGATGTTTTTCATCCAATTGATTGTTCCTCAGGCGGCCTGAACCGGGATCTGGTTGCGGCGATCCACGATATGGTTTTTGCCGTCCACGTACACCAGGTCCGGTTCGAACTTCTGCAATTCCAACTCGTTGTACATGGCGTAGCTGGCGATGATGATGATGTCGCCGGGATTGGCTTTATGAGCTGCCGCTCCGTTGACGGAGATGACGCCGGAATCGCGCTGGGCGCGGATGGCGTAGGTGGTGAAACGTTCCCCGTTGGTCACGTTGTAGATGTCGATCTGCTGGTATTCGCGGATGTCCGCAGCTTCCAGCAAAGTCTCGTCGATGGCGCAGGACCCTTCATACTCCAAGTCGGCATGGGTCACGGTGACGCGGTGCAGCTTGGACTTAAGCATGAGTCTTTGCATCGAGGCTCACTCCGGAAGGTTGGGGGTGCGTATTATATAGCGATGTGTTTTTCAAAACCAGCATGCGTTTTCCAATGTTCGGAGGGGCTGGGCGAAGGGGTAACTCGCACGCTTATCCTAGGACCACCGGCTGATCCGGCAGTTCATTGAGTTTCCCTCCATGGCCTGGGTAGTGCGCGGCGAGACAGGTTCCGATGGCGCGGATGCCGGCGACGGCACCTTCCTCGAAGCGATCCAGGTGGAACTGGTTTTCCATGTCGCGACAGATGCTTTCCCAGGTGGCGCTCCCGGTGAGTTGGTGTACCCCGCGGTCGGCAACGATTTCCACTTTGCGGTCGGCCAGTTGCAGGTAAATCAGCACGCCGTTGTTATGTTCGGTATCCCAGACGCGCAACTCGGAAAAGACTTCGATAGCCCGTTGCCGCGCGGTTTTTCCGGCTTTCAGCACGGCCAGGGGCAACGCGCCTTCCACGGCGAAGCGGATTTCCCCGGCGTGGCTGTCCTCGCATTCGCGAATGGCCCCTGCGATGTTGTTCAGGACGGCGGGGGGGAAGCGCCGACGGATGTGTAGCGGTGTGAATGCCAGGTGTTTTGCGATGCGTTTGTAGTCCATCCTACCAATCTCCCGATGCGCCGCCGCCGCCGAAGTCGCCGCCGCCCCCGCTGAACCCGCTGTCGGAACTGCCGCCGCTCGACCAGCCGCCGCCCCCGCCGCTGCTCCAGCCGGTCGATCCGCTGGCTGACGCCAAGGCGATCAGGAAACCGGCGAACGCGGCGACCACGCCGATTAGCAAGGTCGCGGTGATTAGCCCGGCGGCAACGCCGACCGCCGTGCCGACGATGGCGGCGCCGATGAATTGCCCAAATACCGCGCGCAGCACGCGGGCGCCGGCCATCGCCAGGAAAAACAGGAATATCCACCAGCCGCCGCCATCGCCGCTGGCGGATTGCCTTGTCGAGACGGATGGAGGCGGGAGTTGCTCGCCTCCAAGCAGGGCGGCGATTTGCTTGACCCCCGCATTCAGACCCTCGAAAAACCGCTGCTGTTTGAACTGCGGGGTGATGGTTTCGCTGATGATGCGTTTCGCCACCGCGTCGGGAATCGCCCCTTCCAGTCCGTAGCCGACTTCGATGCGCAGTTTGCGGTCGTTCTTCGCCACCAGCAGCAGCGCCCCGTCGTCGATCCCCTTGCGCCCGAGTTTCCAAGCCTCCGCGACGCGCAGGGCGTACTGCTCGACGGTTTCCGGCTGGGTGGTGGGGACAATCAGGATGGCGACCTGGCTGCCTTTTTGGATTTCCAGCGCGGCCAGTTGTTGCTCCAGCGCGGCGGTCTGGCTGGCCTGCAGGGTGGCGGTGAGGTCGGTGACGCGGGTCTTGAGGGCGGGCACCGCCACCTCGGCGCCGGCCAGGGCAGCCGAGCAGGCCAGCCACAGGCCGAGAATCAGACGCAAGGCAGCGGATTTCACCGGCTCAGGCCGCGCTTATTTGCCGAAATCCACTTTGGGGGCGGTGGAGATGGCTTTTTCGTTTTCCACCGTGAAGGAGGGCTTGGTTTTGAAGCTGAAAGCCATCGCAGTCAGGTTGGAGGGGAAGGAACGCACGATCACGTTGTATTCCTGCACCGCCTTGATGTAGCGGTTGCGCGCCACGGTGATGCGGTTTTCGGTGCCTTCAAGTTGCGCCTGCAAGTCGCGGAATACCCCGTCGGCCTTCAGCTGCGGATAGTTTTCCGCGACCACCAGCAAGCGCGACAAGGAGGACTTCAACTCGTTCTGGGCGGCCTGGAATTTGGCGAAAGCCTGCTCGTCGTTGACCAGTTCCGGGGTGGCCTGGATCGACCCGACCCTGGCGCGCGCGTCGGCGACCTGGGTGAGGACGTCCTTTTCATGGCCCGCATAGCCTTTCACCACGTTGACCAGGTTGGGCACCAAATCGGCGCGGCGCTGGTACTGGTTGAGCACTTCGGCCCAATCCGCCTTGATCTGCTCGTCGGTGGATTGCAGGGTGTTGTAGCCGCAACCGCTGAGGGACAGGGCAATCAAAAGAACCGCCAGGAAATTTCGCATGGTGATGCGCTCCGCATGAAATGAGATGTAGGCAATATAGGGGCAGGGGCCGGCAATCACAAGCCCCGTCTGAATCATGTCTCCAGGAGTCCGGCTTGTCGCGCGGCTGTGAAGGCTTGCCATTGGTTGCGGGTCAGTTCGGTCATTTCCCCGGCTACTTCGAAAAGTGTGTTTTCCCAATTTCCCCCGGCGGCGAAGTCGGCGAGTTCGTCCGCGCACGCCGCGCCACCCCGCCCGGCGGCGCGCAATTGGTCCCAGGCGAGGATGCTGCCCATCAGTCCCACCACGTCTTCCAGGCGCTCCAGCTTGTGCCCCCAGGCGGCGATGTCCACCCGATCCTCGGAAGGCTGCAACCCCTTGAGGATACATGACGCCCCGTCCAGTTCGACGGCTTCGAGGAAGGCGTGGTCGACCGCCTGCATGCGCTTTTGGATTGTCACCACCCGCTCGGCTTGGCTTTCCCAGACCGGCTGGTCCATGCCCATTGCGGTCAGGTGCGGTATCAGGGCGGACGGCTTGGCTTCCTTGAGGTCGATCAGGTAACAGCCGTCCGGTGCGCCTTTGCCTTCCACCAGTACCACATACCGTTCCACCCCCAGGCTGCCGGTTCCGGCGATGCGGCGGGCTACGTCCAGGACGCGGAAAAAATCGGGATTTTTCTGGCTGGCGGCGTAGGCCGCCATGAATGCGGTGACCTTATCGCGCTGTTCCGCGCTGGCCGACAGGGCCTTGACGCCGTCGGTGTTCAGTTCGCGACGATGTCCCTTGCGGATGGTGCGGCGGTCGAGAAATGCCGCACGCTCCTGGTAGCGCAAGGATTCCAGGAGTTTGTTCACCAAGCCGCTGGAGGTTTCGCGCTCCACCCACATCGGCTTGCCGCGCAGCAGGTCGTCCCGGTACCGGGAAACGCACACGCGGCCGACCTGCTCCGCCTCGGCGGCGCTGGCACGCAACGCTTCCGCGCCGCTACGGATGCTTACCAGCAGGCGCACGATATCCCAGGTGCAGGGCGCCAGTGCCGCTTCGTCGTAATCGTTGATGTCGAAATAGACTTGGCGGTTGTCGCCTTTGTAACTGCCAAAATTCTCGAAATGCAGGTCGCCGCAACACCACGCGGGCGGCGCCTGGCGTAACGCCGGAACGTCGGGCAATGCGTCATAAAACAAATGGCAGGCACCACGCAGGAACACGAACGGACTGCTCGCCATCTTGGCGTACTTCATGCGCAGGCGTTCCGGGTCGCGCCCGGCGTTGACACGGACGATCTTCGCTATGACACTATCGGTTTGATTCATCCGACATTCTCCATTTTATTTCGGAAAGACCATATAAGCAGTATGCCATGTAATTGAAAATGCGCACGAAAAACCCAAAAAACGCATTTCCATGTATAATAGATGACCTATAAGATTCAAGATCGCTTTTGCGTATTGTGCGCAATCTGTTTTTTTTCTATCATCAACAACCTTTGGATAGTTGCCCTGTTAGTGAGTCCTGAGTCCCGCTGATTTCCGACATTTTGTCGGACTCCTTACCCGACGTCTTTACGCCAGCAAAGACGTAACCCATTGATGAGCTAAATAAATCAGTATCTGGCATCAGTATTGCTAAACGAAACCCGCCATTCATAAACGAGCCGAGTATTTTTTGAGACCGCCTGCCATGCATACCAATCTGTCACGCCGCCGCTTCATCACTCTTGCCGCCGCTGCCGCCGGCTTGCCGCTGCTTTTGCAGATCGGGAACGCACAGGCCCGGATGGCGCGCTGGGAAGGCACCGCTCTGGGTGCCCCTGCTTCCCTCCAACTCTTTCATAACGACGAGGCGCAAGCCCAGGCCGCAATCGCTGCGGCGCTGGACGAACTGAAGCGCCTTGAGGCGATTTTCAGCGTGTACCGCGCCGACAGCGCCATTTCCACGTTGAATCGCCACGGTGTGTTGGAAAATGCGCCGCAGGATTTCGTCAACCTACTGACCCGCGCCCTGTCGCTCGCCAAGATCAGCGACGGCGCCTACGACCCCACCGTGCAGCCGCTGTGGCGCTTGTATTTCAGTCATTTCACCGGCGCCTCCGCCGATCCCGCCGGCCCGGCGCAGCAAGACATCGCTGCCGCGCTGGCCCTGGTCGACTGGCGTGGCGTCGAAGTGGACGCCGCCAACCGCCGCATCGCCTTTGCCCGTCCCGGAATGGGCCTGACCCTCAACAGCGGTGCGCAAGGCTACATCACCGACCGTGTTTCCGATGTGCTGCGCGCCCACGGGTTCGACCGGATGCTGGTCGATATGGGCGAGCCGCGCGCCTTGTCCGCCAAGCCCGACGGTTCGGCGTGGCGCATTGGCATCGCCAATCCCGCCAGTCCGTCCAACACTGTTGCCACCTTGGAGGTGGTCAATCAATGCGTGTCCACCTCGGGCGGCTACGGCACCCTGTTCGACCAGGCCGGCAAGTTCACCCATTTGATCGACACCCGTAGTGGCCGTACCGCGCCCGCGTTGCTCGGCGTTTCCGTGGTGGCCGAGCTGGGGGCGGTTGCCGACGGCCTGTCCACCGCGATGCTGATGGCCCCGATCGAGCGCCGCCAGGAAATCCTGCGCGCCGCCGGTGGATTGAAAGCCCTTTACGTCACGCCGCAAGGCATCGTTGCCACGGTAACGGCCTAACAAGATGACTGAAACTTACGACGACATCTCCGACTACGGCGCCCCCGCTTTGGTGGAGGGGTTCGCACACGTGGTCGCGGTGGAAGGTGACACCGCCTGGCTGGAGCCGGAACAGACCACTAGTTGCGGCCATTGCGCGTCGTCCTCGGCGTGTGGCGGCAAGGGCGGCATCGGCACCCTCGCGGATCGCCTCGAAGCACGACGTTTTTCCCTGCCCAATCGCGACAACCTGCGGGTCGGCGAGCGGGTGGTGATCGGGGTCAGCGAGAAGGCGCTGGTCAAGGCCTCCCTGACCGCTTATGCGATACCGCTGGTCAGCCTGTTGTTTTGCGGCGCCATGGCGCAGTGGCTGGTCGGCAGCGATCTCGTCACCATGCTGGCGATGCTCGCCGGGTTGGCCCTCGGCATGGTCGGTGCGCGCATCAACGCGACCCGCCTCAATGCGCGCGGCGAGTTGTCCCCCCATTTCCTGCGGCGTGCCGACGTCGTGATTACTTGTCATTTTTGAATGAGCCAGAGGTTTAAACAATGAAAGAATACGTACTCCTGATGGTTAGCGCGGCGCTGGTGAATAATGTGATTCTGGCGCGTTTCCTTGGTCTGTGCTCGTTCATGGGGGTGACCACCCGCATCGACACCGCCGTCGGCATGGGCCTGGCGACTACTTTCGTGATCACCGTCTCGTCGATGGCCGACTGGGCGGTCGAAACCTACTTGCTGCAGCCTTTCGGACTCGGCTACCTGCGTACCGTGACCTTCATCCTGGTGATTGCCGCCGCCGTGCAGTTCACCGAATTGACCGTGAAAAAGGTTTCCCCGCCGCTCTTCCAGATGTTGGGTATCTACCTGCCGCTGATTACCACCAACTGCGCGGTGCTGGGCGTGGCGCTGCTGCTGGTGGAAGGAAAAATGGGCTTCCTCGCCGCCACCCTGTTCGCTTTCGCCTCTTCGCTGGGCTACAGCCTGGTGATGGTGATGTTTGCCGGCCTGCGCGAACGCCTGGCGCTGGCCGACGTGCCGCGCCTCTTCGCCGGCCCGCCCATCGGCTTTATCGTCGCCAGCCTGTTGGCGTTGGCGTTCATGGGTTTTTCCGGAATGAGCACTAACTAGGAGTTTGAAACATGTTGATTTCTGTCGGTAGCTTGACGGCAATGGGCGTGGTGCTGGGCGGCCTGCTCGGTGCGGCGGCGAAATTTCTCGCGGTGGAGGAAAACCCCCTTGAAGAAGAGTTGAAGGCCATGCTGCCCGGTTCGCAATGCGGCCAATGCGGCTATGTTGGCTGCGCCCAGGCGGCAGCGGCGCTGGCGCGCGGCGAAGCGCAGGTGACCTTGTGCCCGCCCGGCGGCAAGTCGGTGGTGGAAGCCCTGGCGAAAAAACTCGGCGTGACCACCGATTTTTCCGAAGTCGAGGAAAAGGCTCCGGAATACGCGGTGATCGACGAAGACCTGTGCATCGGTTGCACCCGCTGCCTCAAGGAATGTTCGGTCGATGCCATCGTCGGCGCCAACAAGCTGATGCATACCATCATCACCGAGGATTGCCACGGCTGCGCCAAATGTTTCAAGGTCTGTCCCACCGAAGCCATCAAGATGTGCAGGATTCCAGAGACGTTGGGAAGCTGGCACTGGGACAAGCCTGAAGAACACAGCATTCACTGATCCCAGCAAAAACTGATCGAGGCAAGCATGAAACTTTTTCCAATCCGCGGCGGTATCCACCCCGAATACCGCAAGGAACTGACCAGCGAAATGGCTATCGAGACCCTGCCGATGCCGGCGGAGCTGTTCATTCCCCTGCAACAGCATATCGGCGCCCCCGCCGAAGCCATGGTGTGCGAAGGCGACCTGGTCAAGAAAGGCCAGATGATCGCGCGCAGCCAAGGCGTGGTGTCGGCACCGCAACACGCACCGACTTCCGGGCGCATCAAGGCGGTGGCCGAGATCCCCGCTCCCCATGCTTCCGGCCTGCCGCAGCCGACCATTGTCATCGAGCCGGACGGCAAGGATGAATGGGCCGACCTGCCCGCGCCGATTGCCGACCCCTTTGCCGCCAGCCGCGAGGAAATCAGCGAGCGCGTCGCACAAGCCGGCATCGTGGGCTTAGGCGGCGCGACTTTCCCGTCCGCCGTGAAACTCAGCCTGGGCATCCAGCACAAGCTCGAAATTCTGCTCATCAACGGCGCCGAATGCGAACCCTACCTGACCTGCGACGACCGCGTGATGCGCGAATACGCCGACCAGGTGATCGACGGCGCGCGCATCATGGCCCACGCCCTGGGTGCGCCGCGGGTGGTGATCGGCATCGAGGACAACAAGCCGCAAGCCATCGAAGCAATGCGCAAAGTCGCGGCGACCTTTCCCAACGTGGAAGTCGCTGCGGTACCGGTGCAGTATCCGATGGGCGCCGAGCGCCAGTTGACGCAGGCCATCACCGGCATCGAAACCCCGGTGCGCCGCCTCACCGCCGAAATCGGCGTGGTGGTGCACAACGCCGCCACTGCCCGTGCCGTGCATCAGGCGGTGCGCTTCGGGCGTCCCCTGATCGCCCGGGTGGTGACGGTGAGCGGCAAGGCGGTGCGCCATCCCAAGAACATCGAAGCGCCGATCGGCGCCATGGTTTCCGACCTGATCGCCTTTTGCGGCGGCCTTGCGACCACGCCGCACCGGCTGGTCAACGGCGGCCCGATGATGGGGCAACCCCTGCCCAGCCTGGAAGTCCCGGTAGTTAAGGGCACTTCGGGTATCCTCGCGCTGCTCGCCGAGGAAACCAACGATGCCCCGGCCAGCCCGTGCATCCGCTGCGGCGCCTGCGTGAACATCTGCCCGTGCGGCTTGGTGCCGGTGGAAATGGCCGCCTTCATCCGCAAGGACCATCTCGACGATGCCGCCAAGCTGGGCGTGCAGGACTGCTTTTCGTGCGGTTCCTGCTCCTGGGTGTGTCCGTCGCACATTCCGCTGGTGCAATACTTCAACTACGCCAAAGGCATGCTGAGTTCCCAGGCCCGCGAGGAGCGCAAGAACGACCGCGTCAAGACACTGGCCGAAGCCCGCACCGTCCGCCTGGAAAAAGCCGCCGAAGCCCGCAAGGCCATGCTGGCGGCGAAGAAGGCCCAGGCAGCCACCTCCACCACTGAAGACAAGGCAAGCGCATGAGTACCCAACCTACCCATCCGATTAGCGCCCCCTACGCTCACGGCACCAATACCGTCCAGAAAACCATGCTCACCGTGGTTCTGGCGCTGCTGCCGGCCACCGCGTTCAACCTGTACCTGTTCGGGTTGCCGGGGATATTCCTGTTCCTCGTCACCATCGGCGCCTGCCTGGCGGTCGAGGCCGGCTGCCTGATGCTGGCGGGGAACCGCGTCAAGCCGGCACTCGCCGACGGCTCGGCCCTGCTTACCGGCTGGCTGCTGGCGATGACCCTGCCGCCCTGGGCACCCTGGTGGACCGGGGTGTTGGGTGCGATATTCGCCATCGCCCTGGCCAAGCACACTTTCGGCGGGATCGGGCAAAACCTCTTCAACCCTGCCATGGTGGCGCGCGTCGCCCTGCTGGTGTCGTTCCCGGTGGTGATGACCGCGTGGGTGCTGCCGCATCCGTTGCTTTCCGAGTCGGCACCGGGCATCAGCCAGTCCGCTACCATCACTTTCGGTGGACAGGTGCCCGACTCGGTGAGCGCCGCGTCGGCCCTGGGTTACGTGAAGACCGAACTGTCGCGCGGCGTGCCGGTTTCCGAAGCATTGAAGGCCTTTTCCCGCGACAGCGATCTGACCCATATCCCCGACATGCTCGACCTGGCCTGGGGCTACAAAGCCGGCAGCCTGGGTGAGACGTCGGCGGTGCTGATCCTGTTGGGCGGTATATTCCTGCTCTTCAAGCGCATCATTTCCTGGCACATTCCGGTCGCGGTGCTAGGCTCGCTGTTTGCGATGGGGGCGGTGTTCCACGCCGTCGATCCGGCCCGCTTCGCGCCCGGCCTGTTCCATGTCCTGTCCGGTGCGAGCGTCCTGGGGGCGTTCTTCATCGCCACCGACTACGTCACCTCGCCGGTTTCCAAGAAAGGCCAGATCATCTTCGGCGTGGGTTGCGGCCTGCTCACCTGGGTGATCCGTAATTTCGCCGGCTATCCGGAAGGCATGGCATTCGCCGTGCTGCTGATGAATTCGCTGACCCCGATTATCGACCAATACACCCGTCCGCGCGCCTACGGCCGCACCAGCAAGGGCGCACCGCTGCCGCTCGGGAGAGACTGAACGATGAAAAAAGACAACGCAATGAAGCACGGCTTGATCCTCGGGGCATTCTGCCTGGGCTTCGGGCTACTGATCGCGCTGACGGACATGGTTACCGCCAAGGAAATCGCCGCGCGCGCCATGGAAGACAAGATCAACTCGCTGTCCCAGGTGTTGCCTGCCGAGCTGCAAGACAACAACCCGATCAAGGACGCCATTACTCTCAAGGGTGAGCACGACATGGAGACCACCGTGTACCGCGCCATGAAGGACGGCAAGGTCACCGGGCTGGCTTATGAGATTCGTGGTTCCGGATACGCCGGCGAAATCAAGCTGATGATGGGCATCGCCGCCGACGGCAAGCTGCTCGGGGTGCGCGTCCTGGCCCACAAGGAAACGCCGGGGCTGGGCGACAAGATCGAGGTCAAGAAGGGCGACTGGATCCTGCGCTTCACCGGCCTGTCGCTGGGCAACCCGCCCATCGAAAAATGGAAAGTGAAAAAGGACGGCGGCCAGTTCGACCAGTTCGCCGGTGCCACCATCACCCCGCGCGGCGTGGTCAAGGCCATCCGCGAAGGCATGGAATTCTTCGCCGCCAACCAGGCGAAAATGACGGAGGTTAATTAATCATGGCAACTTACGGCAGAATCGCCCGCGACGGGCTGTGGGACAACAACGGCGTGTTCGCCATGCTGCTCGGCATGTGCCCGACCATGGCGATGACCACCAGCGCCACCAACGGCTTTGGCATGGGGCTGGCCACCGCGGTGGTGATGGCCGCCTCGGGGATGCTGGTGGCGATGTTCCGCAACTACATCACCACCGAAGTGCGGATTCCGGTGTATATCCTCATCGTCGCCGCGATGGTGACGGTCGTCGACCTGGGCATGAACGCCTGGATGCACGAGTTGTACAAGGTGCTCGGCCTGTTCATCCCGCTGATCGTCTCCAACTGCCTGCCGCTGGCCCGCTTGGAGGCTTTTGCCGCCAAGGAGCCGGTGTTGCCCTCGCTGGCTGACGGCATCTTCATGGGCATCGGTTTCACCATCGCACTGACGGCCATCGGCGCGGTCCGCGAAATCATCGGTTCCGGCACCCTGTTCGCCGATGCCTCGCTGCTCCTCGGCCCGGCCTTCAAGTTCATGGAAATGCGCCTGCTGCCCGAAGATATGGGCGTGTTGTTGATGATATTGCCGCCCGGCGGTTTCCTGGTGACCGGTTTGCTGGTGGTTGCCAAGCGCATGATCGACCTCAAGGCCGGCAAACAAATTCAGATGGGCGGCGCCCACGCCGTGGCATAAGGGGGAAAACCATGAAAGTCGGAGTCTTCTACGCCAGTACCACCCGCCACGCCAACCTCAGCGCCGACTTGCCCGACGGTGCAACGGTCAAGGACGCCATCGAAAAATCCGGAATCCTCAAACAATTCCCGGAAATCGACGTGGCAACCGCCAAGGCCGGCATTTTCAGCAAGCTCGTCAAACTGGATTCCGCCGTCGCCGACGGCGACCGGGTGGAAATCTACCGCCCCATCACTTGCGATCCGAAAACCGTCAAGCGCAGGCCCAAGGGCGAGGGCGACGGGGATGCGGAAGAGTAAGCATCTGAGTCCGCCACCTGAGCAGCAATAAAAAACGCCGGCACAAGCCGGCGTTTTTTATGGTGTTTCATCTGCCTAGGCGGGTACGGCGTGCAGCTCGTCCTTGGGAAACTCCAGCTTCACCTTGTCGCTCTCGTCGACAGTCACCGTCACCCGTCCGCCGCCGGCCAGCTTGCCGAACAGCAGTTCGTCGGCGAGCGCCTTGCGGATGGTGTCCTGGATCAGGCGCGCCATCGGGCGGGCGCCCATCGCCGGGTCGAAGCCGTTTTTGGCGAGGTAGACGCGCAGCTTGTCGGTGAAGACGATCTCGACTTTCTTCTCGTGAAGTTGCTCTTCGAGCTGGATGAGGAATTTGTCGACCACCCGCAGGATCACCGCTTCGTCGAGCGGGGCGAAGGAAATCGTGGCGTCCAGGCGGTTGCGGAATTCCGGGCTGAACATCCGCTTGATGTCGGCCATCTCGTCGCCGGCGCGGGATGACTGGGTGAAGCCGATCCCCGACTTGTTGAGCGATTCGGCGCCGGCGTTGGTGGTCATGATGATCGCCACGTTGCGGAAATCCGCCTTGCGCCCGTTGTTGTCGGTCAGCGTACCGTGATCCATCACCTGCAACAGGATGTTGAAGATGTCGGGATGGGCTTTTTCGATTTCGTCGAGGAGCAGCACCGCGTAGGGGTGCTTGGTGATCTGCTCGGTTAACAGGCCGCCCTGCTCGAAACCCACGTAGCCGGGAGGCGCGCCGATCAGCCGCGAGACGGCGTGGCGCTCCATGTATTCCGACATGTCGAAACGGATCAACTCGATGCCGAGGATGTACGCCAACTGGCGTGCCACTTCGGTCTTGCCCACCCCGGTGGGGCCGGAGAAGAGGAACGAGCCGATCGGCTTGGTGGGACTGCCCAGCCCGGAGCGCGCCATCTTGATGGCGGTGGCGAGCGCCTCGATGGCCTTGTCCTGGCCGAACACCACGGCCTTCAGGTCGCGGTCGAGGGTCTTCAGGGCGCTGCGGTCGTCGTTGGAAATGTTCTTCGGCGGGATGCGGGCGATCTTGGCGATGATCTCCTCGATCTCCTTGTTGGTGATGGTCTTCTTTTGCTTGGACTTGGGCTGGATGCGTTGCGCGGCACCGGCTTCGTCGATCACGTCGATGGCCTTGTCGGGCAAGTGGCGGTCATTGATGTAGCGTGCCGACAGTTCCGCGGCGGTGGTCAGCGCGGCGCTGGTGTATTTCACCCCGTGGTGAGCTTCGAAGCGCGATTTCAGGCCGCGCAGAATGGAAATGGTTTCTTCCACGCTGGGTTCCGGCACGTCGATTTTCTGGAAGCGCCGTGACAGGGCATGATCCTTCTCGAATACTCCGCGGAATTCGTTGTAGGTGGTCGCGCCGATGCAGCGCAACTGGCCGCTGCTCAAGGCCGGCTTGAGCAGGTTGGAAGCGTCGAGGGTGCCGCCGGAAGCGGCGCCCGCGCCGATCAGGGTGTGGATTTCGTCGATGAACAGGATGGCTTGTTCGTTTTCGGTAAGCTGTTTCAACACCGCCTTGAGGCGTTGCTCGAAATCGCCGCGATACTTGGTGCCGGCCAGCAGTGCGCCCATATCGAGGGAATACACGGTGCTGTCGGCCAGCACGTCGGGCACCTCGCGTTCCACGATGCGCCGCGCCAGACCTTCGGCGATGGCGGTCTTGCCCACGCCGGCTTCGCCGACCAGCAGCGGATTGTTCTTGCGGCGCCGACAGAGGGTCTGGATGACCCGTTCCAACTCGCCGTCGCGTCCGATCAACGGGTCGATTTTGCCGGCGGCGGCCTGGTTGTTGAGGTTGGTGGTGAAGTTTTCCAGGGCGCTCGCCGGGCTGGCTTCCTGCTCGGACTCTGGTTCGCCTTCGGGAGACACCGGCTTGCTTTCGGGGATCTTGCTGATGCCGTGGGAGATGTAGTTCACCACGTCGAGCCGGGAAATCCCCTGCTGGGTGAGGAAATACACGGCATGGGAATCCTTCTCGCCGAAAATCGCCACCAGCACGTTGGCGCCGCTTACTTCCTTCTTGCCCGACGACTGCACGTGCAGGATGGCGCGCTGGATCACCCGCTGGAAGCCCAGGGTGGGCTGGGTGTCGACGTCCGCCTCGCCGCCGACAACCGGGGTGTGATTGGCAATGAAGTCGCTGAGGCTAAAGCGCAGTTCGTCCATTTTCGCGGCGCAGGCGCGCAGCACCTTGGCCGCGGTGGGGTTATCCAGCAACGCCAGCAACAGGTGTTCCACGGTGATGAATTCGTGGCGCTTCTGGCGGGCTTCGATGAACGCCATGTGTAGGGAAACCTCTAACTCTTGCGCAATCATTTTACTGTTCCTCCATCACGCATTGCAGCGGATGCTGATTTTCCCGCGCGAACGCGGTGACTTGATCCACCTTGGTCTGTGCGACATCGAGGGTGTAAACACCACATACGCCGACACCTTCAAGATGGACCTTGAGCATGATCTGGGTAGCCTGCTCGCGGCTCTTGGCGAAAAGCTGTTCCAACACGGCCACCACGAATTCCATCGGGGTGAAATCGTCGTTGAGCAGCAGCACCTTGAACATCGGCGGGGGCTTCAGCCGGGTTTGCTGCGCTTCCAGGACGGTACCGTCGTTATGCTGATCTGTCATTACGTGTTTCGAAAACCATGTCACTCATTTTGAGGCCGCCGGAGAAATTTTCAACCCCTCGACCAGTTGGGATTTACCGCCGTTCTTCGCCTTGTTGTCGCGATCCTGGGCGCGCAACTGGCGCAGACGGGCTTCGACCATCGACAATTGGTAGAAATCGCCGTCGCCGCTTTTCTGGGCGATCTGCAATTGATCGATGGCGGCGGACAGGTTGCCTTCCCGGTAATAAGCCTCGCCCTGCGCCTGGTGCGAGAGCAGGCGTTTGCCCTGAGCCGCGTAGGCTTCCGCCTGAAGGCGATAGAGGCGCACGTCGTTGGGATAGGTCTGTACCTGGCTGGCGAGCAGCTTGAGCGCTTCGCCGTGCCGGCGCGTTTGCAACAGCGCTTCGGCGTAACCGTAGATTAGCGGATGGCGGTCGGGAAAATCGTGCATGGCGCTGCGATAGATGGCCAGCGCCGCGTCGGGCTTGCCCGCCGCCAGCTTGATCTGCGCGGCCAGGCTTTCGATCGCCGGGTGGGGAGGGACGAGTTTGCGGAGCCGCGCCAGTTCGCCTTCCGCCCGCTCGTACTGACGCTGGCGGAGCAGGGCTGCCGCCAGCCCGTAATGCTGGGCCGCCTCTTCGGCGTACTTGTGGTCGCGCAGGACGTCCTCGAAAAACGCCACTGCCTGGGCCGGCGTCCCGTCCATGGCGCGCAGCTTGGCGCGCATCAGGTGGAAGTCGAAGCTGTCGAGAGTCTGCCGGTAGGGAATCGCTTCCAGGCGGTTCTGGATGTCGGCGATCCGCTGGCTGGTCACCGGGTGGGTGCGCAGATAATCCGGGGCGTTGTTGTCGTAGAGACGGGTGGCCCTTTGCAAACGCTCAAAAAAAGTTTCCGCGCCGCGCGCGTCGAAGCCCGCCTGAGACATGATCTGCAGCCCCACCCGGTCGGCCTCGCGTTCGTGATCGCGGGTGAAGTTCAGGGTGTTCTGGATCGAGGTGGCCTGTGCCGTGGCCATCGCGGCGTTGCTCATTTGCGGATTGGAGCGCGAGGCGAGAATCGCCACGGCAATCGCCGCCAGCGACGTCCACATACTCTGCTTTTCCTTCTCGATCATGCGCGCCAGGTGGCGTTGGGTGACGTGGGCGATTTCGTGACCGAGCACCGCTGCCAGTTCCGATTCGCTTTGCGCGGCGAGGATCAGCCCGGTATGCACGCCGATGTAGCCGCCGGGCAGGGCGAAGGCGTTCAGCGACGCATCCTTGATGACGAAAAATTCGAAATCCTGGCGCGAGTCGGGACTCGCCGACACCAGCCGGTAGCCGAGGTTGTTGAGGTATTCGGTGAGTTCCGCATCGTTGAGCAGGCTCTGGTCGCGACGGATTTGCGCCATGATGGTTTCGCCCAGCTTGCGTTCCATCTGCGGGGAAAAATCCGCCTGGGCAACGTCGCCGAGATCGGGAAGGCCATCGGCCAGGACTTGGGGAACCGCAAGCAGGAAGGCAATGAAGAAGAGTTTCAGCATGGTGCTATGATAGCTGCTTTGATCTGGAAGTTCACCGCATGAACCGCGAATTCACACACTTTAACGCCGCCGGCCAGGCCCACATGGTGGACGTCGCGGAAAAGGGCGAAACCCGCCGCGTGGCGCGTGCCGCCGGGCGAATCGCCATGCAGCCGGCGACCCTGCGCCTGATCCAGGGCGGCGACGCCAAAAAGGGCGACGTGCTGGGCATCGCGCGGATCGCCGCGATCCAGGCCTCCAAGCGCACCAGCGAATTGATCCCCTTGTGCCATCCCCTGGCGCTCACCCACGTCGGCGTGGAATTCCTCATCGACGCGCAGAACAGCGAAATCGAATGCCAGGTCACCGCCGAAACCGTAGGGCGCACCGGGGTGGAAATGGAAGCCCTGACTGCGGCATCCGTCGCCCTGCTGACCATCTACGACATGTGCAAGGCCGTGGATCGCGGCATGATCCTCCGCGACGTCCGCCTGCTCGAAAAACTCGGCGGAAAATCAGGGCATTGGCGCGCTTCCGATTGACCAGTACAATATCGGAATGAACGACACCCTTTCCCCCAAAAAGCGTCTTTTCGAGCAATTCGCCCGCGTCGCCAAATCGCTGGCCAGCGCCAACCGCCTGGAAATACTGGAAGCCCTCGCCCAAGGCGAGCGCAGCGTGGAAATCCTGGCGACCGCCGTCGGCATGTCGATGGCCAACACCTCCCACCATTTGCATATCCTCCGCGACGGCGGCATGGTGCGTTCGCGCAAGGATGGCCTGCAGGTTTTCTACCGCCTTTCCGACGACCAGATTCCCGCCGTCATCGCCGCCGTGCGCGGCGTCGCGGAACGCCATCTGGCGGAAGTCGAAAACATCGCCCGTACCCATTTTGAGAGCCTCGACAACCTCCAGCCGGTGCGCCGCGACGAGTTGATGAAAATGGCCGCAGCCGGTGAAGTCACCGTGATCGACGTGCGCCCCAGCAGCGAATTCGATGCCGGCCACGTCGACGGCGCCATCAACATTCCCCTCGACGACTTGCCGCAACGTCTCATCGACTTGCCGCGTACCCAGGAAATCGTCGCCTACTGCCGTGGCCCTTACTGCATGCTGGCCTTCGAAGCCGTTGCCAAACTGCGCGAAGAGGGTTTCAAGGCGCGCCGCCTGGAAGACGGCTACCCGGAATGGAAAGCCAAACAATCGTCGGCGGCGTAACGCCCGCCTAGTTCGATAACAATCCCCTCGCTCTCCCTGCTCAAAAGAACTTTTGATTGACGCAGAGCCTTCGCTTGTCCATAATTTAATTCAAGAGTTCTTTTGATTAAAATTACGCTACGGAGGTCATTATGTTTTTCCGTCAACTGGCAACCCGCGAGGCCACTCTTTCCTACCTGTTCGGCTGCGGCTCGTGCGGTGTCGCGGTAGCGGTCGATCCGGTAGCGGGCGACGAGGAGTGGTTTATCGCGGAGTCGGTCAAGCAGAACGTTAAAATCACCCACGTCATCGACACTCACGTCCACGCCGATCATTATTCGGGCGGACGGGCGCTGGCGGAGCGCGTCGGCGGCCTTTACTGCCTGCACGAAAGCAACGCCACGCGGGTCAAGTTCCCCTTTCATTCCCTCAAGGACCAGGACGTCATCGAGGTCGGCAATGTCGCCGTCACGGTGCTGCACACGCCGGGGCATACCCCCGACAGCATTTGCCTGCTGGTATCCGACAAGCGGCGCAGCCTTGAACCGTGGTTCGTGCTGACCGGCGACACCCTGTTCGTCGGCAGCATCGGGCGGCCTGACTTGGGCAGCCAGGGCCAGGCGTGGGCCGGGCAACTCTTCAACAGCCTGCACCAGCGCTTGCTGGCCCTGCCGGACAGCGTCGAGGTGTTCCCCGGCCATACTTCCGGGAGCGTGTGCGGCGCGGGCATTTCCGGCAAGCCGAGTTCGACCGTGGGCTTCGAGCGGCGCTTCAACGCCGGCCTGCAATTCGGCGACAGCGCCGAATTCGTCGCGCATATTTTGGCCGACATTCCGCCGCGCCCGGCGGAAATGGAACGCATGGTCGCCGCCAACCTCGGCGCCTGAGCATGAGCCATACCTTGCAGCAGGAAATCGTCGCATACCGCTACGGTATCCGCGATAACTTTCCCCAGTTCGCGCACCAGTTGCTCCAGGTTTTCCTGGTCGGCATGACCATCGGCATGATGCGCACCGTGGTGCCGGCGCTGGGCGAAAGCGAATTCGGCGTGCCGAAAGGTTCGTTCCTGTTGCTGACGACTTTCGTGGTGGCGTTCGGCTTCGTCAAGGGCACCCTCAACTTCGTCGCCGGGCGCCTGTCGGAGCGGGTCGGACGGCGGAAGGTGCTGTTGTGGGGTTGGCTGACGGCGCTGCCGATTCCCCTGATGATCCTCTATGCGCCCAACTGGAACTGGATCGTCGCCGCCACCGTACTGCTCGGCGTCAACCAGGGCTTCACCTGGTCGATGACCCAGACCGCCAAGCTCGACCTCACCCGCCCCGACCAGCGCGGTTTGGTGATCGGCTTGAACGAATTTTCCGGTTACGTCGGGCTGGCGGTCGCCGGCATCGCCACCGGCTATCTGGCGACCGCCTTCGGGCCGCGCCACGGCTTGCTGTACTTCGGTCTCGCGGTAATTGCGACGGCCCTCCTGCTTACCCTGCTGTGGGTCAAGGACACCCTGTCGTGGGCCAGGGCGGAAGGCGCCAAACACCAGGCAGGCCGGGCGACCGGCCCGAAACCGCGCTACCCGGCCAACATCGGCGAGCAACCCACCACCTGGGAAATATTTACCCTGATGTCGTGGCGCGATAAGCGCATGGCGGCGCTGTGCCAGGCCGGACTGGTGGAAAAATTCGTCGATGCGCTGGTGTGGGTGTTCTACCCGGTGTTTCTGTATCGCCACGGCTTGAGCCTCGCCAACATCGGCTGGGTGGTGGGCGTCTACGGTTTCATGTGGGGCGGCTCGCAGTTCTTTACCGGCAAGCTCTCCGACCACGTCGGGCGGCAAAAGCCCATCGTGTGGGGGATGTGGCTGTGCGGCGCGGGGGTGGCGCTGATGCTGCTCGGCGAGGGCGTCGCCTGGTGGTCGCTGGCGGCTTCAATATCCGGCTTCGGCATGGCGCTGCTCTATCCCAACCTGTCGGCGGCGGTTTCCGACATCGCCCACCCCAACTGGCGCGGCTCGGCGATCGGCATCTACCGCTTTTGGCGCGACCTGGGTTACGGCATCGGCGCGCTGGCGCTGGGCTTGGTGGCGCACTGGAGCGGCGCCATCGAGGAAGGTTTCTGGTTCGTCGCCGGGGCGATGCTGGTTTCCGGCATGGTGGTGTGGCTGTGGGGCGAGGAAACCCACCCGCGCCTCAACCCCGCGTGATTTTTTGAGAAGGAGAGCCTCATGAAAACCCTGTTCATCCTCAACGACCCGCCCTACGGCACGGAGCGCAGCTACAACGGCTTTCGCCTGGCGCGGGCGCTGACCAAGCACGACGGCAACGAAATCCGCGTCTTCCTGTTGGGCGACGCCGCGCTGTGCGCCAAGGCCGGGCAGAAAGTCCCGGAGGGCTATTACAACATCGAGTTTTTCGCCACCAGCATCCTCAAGCGCGGCGGGCAGATCGGGGTGTGCGGGATGTGCATGGAAGCCCGCGCTCTCAAGAACGAGGAACTGATCCCCGGCGCGCAGCATTCGACCCTGGAGCACCTGGCGGAATGGACGGAATGGGCGGACAAGGTGCTGGTGTTTTAACCCGCTGCGTCAAGATTTTGGTTGGACGGATGCGGATTTCCGCATCCGATTTTTTTAACCTCAGCATTCAAGCGCTCAATTGAGCGCAAGATAACAAAGGAAAATGCCATGTTCCTCCTCGTCATCCTCGCCGGCGCCGCCACCGGCATCGTACTCGGCCTGTTCGGCTCGGGCGGGTCGATCATCGCCATGCCGGCGCTGATGCTGCTGCTCGACGTGCCGGCCAAATCGGCCATCGCCATGAGCCTGGGCATCGTTGCCGTCACCGCCAGCATCTCGGCCTGGGACAACTGGCGGCGCGGCAATGTCGATCTGAAAATCTCGCTGGTTTTCGGCTTTTTCGGGGTGATCGGCACCTACGGCGGGGCGCGCCTGGGGGTGGTCACCCCGGTGGCGGTACAGCTTGGCCTGTTTGCCCTGGTGATGTATGCCGCCGCGTGGAAGATGCTGCAAAGAAAGCCGGTTCCAGTGCCGTCCGCGCAACTCGCCGGCGCTGGCGGCCCGCCCTTGAGCGAGGAGGAAACCATTTCCGCCAACCTCACCCACATCGCCGCGCACGGTATCGGCGTGGGCGTGCTCACCGGTCTGGTGGGAGTAGGCGGCGGCTTCCTGATCGTGCCGGCGCTGGTGCTGCTGTCCGGCATTCCGATGAAGATGGCGGTGGGCACCTCGCTGGCCATCGTCGCCGCCAAGTCCTACGCCGGTTTTGCCGGCTACTTCGGTGCGGTGCCGGTCGATTGGGGAATCATGGCCTCGTTTACCGCCGTCACCGTGGCCGGCAGCTTCGCCGGCACCCGCCTGGCGCAGCGTTTTTCGCAGGAAACCCTGAAACGGGCGTTCGGCTGGTTCCTGGTGGCGGTCGCCACTTATCTGTTGTTCAAGAGCATTCTGTAAAGGGGGAAAAAAGATGAAGAATCTTCTGGCGGGAGTCTGTCTGCTGTTTTCGTTCAACGTGGCCGCGCAGGACGCGCCGGGCGACGCGAATGCCTGGGTGCATTCGGTCCAAGACATCGTCAAGACCGAGCGGGTCACGCTCAAGAAAAGTCCGATGTCCGACCAGACCAATATCGGCCTGATGATCCCCGTAAAGGAGATGCTCGTCGAACCGGGGAAACTGACGGATGGCGGAAAACAGGTTCTGGAAATGGCCGACGCCTACGTCAAACAATTCGGAAGGAAACTCAGCGTTTTGCTCCCCGACGAAAAACACGCCGAGAAGGCCGATGATTGTAACGGCCCGGGCACCGTAAAAAAAGGACTGACGGGCGCCTACGTGTATATCTTCATCAAGGACTGAGAGCGCTGCCATGCCATTCCACCTCCAAGTTATTTCCCAGCAGCCGCCCGGCGGGCGCTGCACGCTTTACGCCCGCTATGCGGCGGAACTATCATCCTGCTTCGGCGCGGCGCTGGACATCGTCTACACGGATTGCCGCGATGCCCACGGCGCGGGGTTTCCCTCCCTGCTGCTGAACGGCATGGCGCTGCAACCCGGCGACGGGGTGATTCTCTCGCCGCACGACTTGGTTACGGCGCTGGCGGGCTTTAATCCCGCGCCCGACCTGTTGCAACGCCTGCAAACCATAGAAGATAAGCTTTTACAGGAGGCATGAATGAACGAGCACACCCCCGGTCTTTCCACCCGTTGCGTCCATGCCGGCGAACTGGCCGACGCCCACGGCTCGCCGCACACGCCGATCTATACCACCACCACGTTCAAGTTCGCCAATACCGCCGACCTGCTCGACGTGGTGGACGGCAGGAAACCCGGCAGCCTGTACACGCGCTACGGCCTCAACCCGACGATCTTCAGCCTGGAAGCCAAGCTCGCCGCGCTGGAAGGCGCCGAAGCGGCATGGTCGTTCTGCTCCGGGATGGCGGCGGAAGCCGCGCTGTTCCTCGCCCACGGGCGCAAAGGCATCGTGTGCATTGGCGACGCCTACGGCGGCACCATGGAGCTGCTTTCCACGCAACTGCGCGAACTCAACATCCCCACCTACTTCCTCGCCGGCAACCGTCTCGACGGCTTGAAATCATTTCTCGACGCGGGAGCGGGGCTGGTGTTCTTCGAAACCCCGACCAACCCCACCCTGGAGGTGCTGGATATCCGCCGCATCTGCGACCTGGCCCACGAGCGCGGCGTGCTGGTGGCGGTGGATAACACCTTCGCCTCGCCGGCGAACCAGAGCCCGCTTGAACTCGGCGCGGATTTCGTGGTGCACAGCGCCACCAAGTACCTGGGCGGCCACAGCGACCTGACCGCGGGCGCGCTGATGGGATCGAAACACCTGCTGGCGGCGGTATGGAACTGGCGCAAGAACCTGGGCAGCGCGCTCGCCCCGGAAACCGCCGCCCAGTTGATGCGCTCGATCCGCACCCTGACGGTGCGGGTGGAGCGCCAGAACGCCACCGCCCAGGCCGTCGCCGAAGCGATGGCGAGCCACCCGAAAGTGGCGCGGGTGCTCTACCCCGGCCTGCCGGATTTCCCCGGCCACGAGACCGCCAAGGCGCAGATGAAGGGATACGGCGGCATGCTTACCCTCGACCTCAAGGGCGGCTACGACGACGCAGTGCGCACGGTGGACAAGCTCACGCTCTTCGCCATCGCCCCCAGCCTGGGCGGCGTGGAAAGCCTCGCCACCATGCCGGTCACCACCACCCACCACGGCCTGTCCGCAGAGGAGCGGGCGCGGCGCGGCATCACGGATACCATGATCCGCCTCTCGGTCGGCCTGGAGGACGCCGCCGACCTGATCGCCGATCTGGAGCAGGCGCTGGATTAATCATGTGCGAACTGTTCGGGATGTCCGCCAGCACCGCCGTAACGGCCCGCGAGAGCCTGACGGAATTCCGCCGGCGCGGTGGCCTGGCCGCCGACAACCCCGACGGCTGGGGCATCGCCTGGCGGGAAAACGGAGCATTCCATCTAACCAAGGAACCCCTGCCCGCGTGCGAAAGCGCCTTGTTCGCCGAGTTGTGCGCCAGCTTGCATTCCGATCTGGTCGTCGCCCACGTGCGCAAAGCGAGGTTCCCGCCGGTCAACAGCCTCGGCAACACCCATCCCTTCCAGAGCGTCTGCTGCGGCAAGACCTGGATCTTCGCCCACAACGGCCTGGTGCCGGACATCGTGGAAATCGAGCTGGCGAACGACCGACCGGTGTGTCGCCCCGAAGGCGAAACCGATTCGGAATACGCCTTCTGCCACCTGCTGAGCCATCTCGCCGAAAATTCCGCCGCCGACGGGGCCGCGCCGTTCGCCGGCCTGGCGGCGGTCAGCGAACTGGTCGCGGCGCACGGAAAATTCAACTTCCTCATGTCGGACGGCGAGCACCTGATCGCCTACGGCCACGACCGCCTCCATTACCTGGAGCAGGCCACCCCCCGCGAGAGCGTCATGATCGCCACGGAGCCGCTGTCCGGCGGCGCAAATTGGGCGCCTTTCCGGCCAGGCGAATTGCGCATTTACCGCCAGGGCAGGATCGTCGGGCGCATCCCGGTCAATTCGGAGGAAGCTCTGGCATGAACCATCCGCTCTATCTCGACTGCAACGCCACCGCTGCGGACGCCACGCGTCCCGACCCGGCGTTGTACCTCAGAGCTGATCGCGGCATGGCGGAATCTGGCTGATGGACGCCGCCTGGATGTCCGAGAACCAGCGCAGGCACTGGCGCGACGATACCGAATTCCGGCTGCTGACGGACTCTCGAAGTCTGAACAAAAATTCAGGAACTCTTCAGTAGACCGCTACCTGGCGACCTATTAAGCTGCTTGCCGAATCAATCTGAACTGTTTTGCGATGCGTATCTTGATCGTCGAGGACGAACCCAGGCTTGCCCAGGCACTCAAGGAAGGGCTGGAATCCGAACACTATGAGGCCGTGGTGGCGCACAGTGCCGAAGATGGGTTTTTCCAAATTCATTCCGGGTGTTTCGACCTGCTGATCCTCGATCTCATGCTGCCGGGCCGTAGCGGTCTGGAAGCCTTGACGGTCATGCGTCAGCAGGGACAAACCACGCCAGCACTAATCCTCTCGGCGCGCGACCGGGTCGAGGATCGCATCCTCGGCCTGGATGCGGGGGCCGACGACTACTTGGTCAAGCCCTTCGCTTTTCCCGAATTGCTCGCGCGCATTCGGGCGCTGACCCGGCGCGGGCGCCCCGAGGACATCCTGCGCTTCAAGGTGGCAGACCTCGAACTGGACGCTGTCACGCGCAAGGTCACGCGCGGC
The DNA here is from genome assembly GCA_018336195.1 of Sulfuricella sp. GTDB lineage: Bacteria > Pseudomonadota > Gammaproteobacteria > Burkholderiales > Sulfuricellaceae > JAGXQV01. Next base: position 41,345 of record JAGXQV010000110.1, read on the forward strand.
CAGCAGCCTGTTGAACTGACCGTGCGGGAATTCGAGCTGCTGGAATATTTGCTGCGCTATCAGGGTCAGATCGTCTCCAGGGAGATGCTTGCCCGGGATGTGTGGCGCGAGTCGCGGCGCGCCACACCGCTGGACAACGTGATTGACGTGCATATCGCTCGCCTGCGCAGGAAGGTGGATGACGCCGATTCGCCCAAACTGATCCATACTTTGCGCGGAGTCGGTTTCATGTTGAGTGAAACGGCGCCATGAACGGCTGGCAGAGACTGTCCATCCGCGCCCGCATGGCGGTGTTCTATGCCTTGGCCATGAGCCTCATGCTGCTGGCTTACGCTGTGCTCGTGGCCATGTTGGTACATGGTAGGCTGAAGGCCGAGATCGACCACCGCCTGGATCAGGAGATCGAAATCGTCGAACGCTCGCTGATCCTCGACCCCGGCGGTCAGGTCGCTTGGCATACCCCCCACGAGCAGCACGAGGCCTACCAACCCCTGCGCAACGTGTCCTGGCTGGACATCCACCGTCTGGATGGCACAACCATATACCGTCTGCCGGAGACCGATATGCCGGGCATGGATACGGTGATAACGCCTTTCGAGGCAACACGCGTGGCGGGCTATTTCTCCTTCACCACCGCGAATGGCACCCGCTTGCGCGCTCTCCAGCGCGACATCGAAATATCGGGTAGGAAGGCGATCGCGCGCGCCGCCTTGTCAGAAGAGCAGGGGGAGCGCGATCTGCGCACCCTTTACTGGGTCATGGGGCTGGGTCTGCCGCTGGCGATTGTTGTTTCTCTCGTCGGCGGCTATCTGCTCGCGGGGCGTGCCCTCCGACCGATCACCGAGATGGTGGCCGAGGCGCGCGCCATCCACGCGGAACGGCTGGACACGCGCTTGCCGGTCGCCAATCCGAACGATGAGATCGGCAGACTGGCCGCCACCTTCAACGACCTGTTCGCCCGCTTGGAGAACTCCTTCGCGCAACTGAAGCGCTTCACCGCCGATGCCTCCCACGAATTGCGCACGCCGTTGGCGGTCATTCGCAGCGTCGGTGAAGTAGGGCTCAGGGAATCTCATGATGAGGCAGCCTACCGGGAGATCATCGCCTCCATGCTGGAGGAGGCCGACCGTCTGACCCTAATGGTCGAAAGTTTGCTCACGCTGACGCGCGCCGACACTGGTCTGGCGGTTCAGACCGCGAGCCCACTCGATTTGGCGGAAATGGCGGAACAGGTAGTCGCCCACTTGAGGGTGCTATCCGAGGAAAAGGGGCAGGAGATGACGCTGGATACCGCTGGCTCGGTGCCGATCATGGCTAACCCGTCCATCCTGCGCTTGGCCGTTATCAATCTGCTCGACAACGCCATCAAATATGCGCCACCCGCAGGTCGCGTCGTCGTGCGGGCTTCCAGGAACGATACGGAGGCCATCCTGGAGGTCGCCGATAGCGGCTCCGGCATTCCGCCCGAGCATCAGGAGCGGATATTCGAACGCTTCTACCGAACCGGTGCCGCCCGCGACCGCGCCGCAGGCGGATTCGGCTTGGGGCTGGCGGTTGCACGTTGGGCGGTAGAGACGCACGGGGGGCAGGTCAAGGTCGCTGCTTCCAGCAGCCGGGGTAGCGTGTTCCGCATCGTCCTGCCATTGCGTATTTCGCCATTGTCAGAGGATTAACACCACAGCCGATGCTGCCACGACCACGCTCATCTCACCACTTACCTTTTAACTGATACAAGGAGATCACCATGAAATTGAAGCCCCTCGCATACGTTTGCCTGCTCTGTGTGTTGTCTCTGGGCGCCCAAGCGCAAGAGAAGTCGGCCAACGAGAAGGCGGCGAACGCAGACAATCCGATACGCGCCCCCAATGGCATAAAGTTGCCCACACAGAAGGCGTTAGCCTCCAACAACTGGTTGCAAGATGCCGACAGCGATGCGGATCGGTTCCAGAAACTGGAGATATATCTGCGTGGTTTCGATCAACCGATGATGGAGGTCGGCGAACGCTACCAGCGTCTCTACGATGCCATCAAGGACAAGAACTGGGAACTGGCGGACTACCAGTGGGACAAGGTGCGGATGGCGATCAACACCGGCCTGATGAAGCGACCGAAGCGCACGCAGAATGCCGAAGGCATGTTCCTCGACGGAGTATGGAAACAAATGGATGAGGTCATCAAGTCGAAAGACTATGGCCGGATGCGAAAACAATTCATGATAGCGAGGGAGACCTGCATGGCTTGTCACATCGCGGAGAAGGTTCCTTTCATGAATAACCGGCCTCTGTTCCGCGATCTGAAGTTTTAAGCAAAATTGCGCGTATTATCCAAACAATCATCGTATGACGCGGCACCTATTGGGACGCCTACTGGTACGTCTGGGGAAATTGCGGAGACCGCAGCAAGACTTGCCGCGACGAAATCTCACGTTCGCCAGCGGCGGATGGTCAGCGCATGCGCTGGAACTGCTGATGTCACGGGAGCTGCCGTGTGGCGCGTTCCTGGCGACATCCGCGGATTGTTGTTGAAACTGCGGAGAATTCGAAACCATGCAAAATATTCGAAAGCTGCTCCTCGCCGCGCTCCTAGCCTTGGCGACAATGCCATCGCCCGCCGCCGACACCGTCACGGCGATGGAGGAATATCTGGATTTCGTCGATTACGGCGGCGGCATCATCCTGCCCGAGCAGATTCCCGCCGCCGACTGGAAAAAGATCGTGGTCATCGACGCCCGCGATGCCGGGCAATACCAAAAGGATCACATCCCCGGTGCGCTCAATATCGAATGGCGGCAAGTGCTGGCGCGCCGCACCGAATTGCCGCAGGACAAGATGGTGCTGCTCTACTGCAACACCGGCACCCTGTCTGCCCAAGCGGGTTTCGCCCTGCGCCTGGCCGGCATGGACAACGTGCGCATCCTGCAAAACGGCTTCACCGGCTGGAAAGCCAAGGGGGGATTCGATGCCCACCGCCGCGTGACTGAGGCAAAAGAATGAATGTGATGCGATCTCTGGCTCTGCTGACTTTGTTGCTGGCGGGCAATCTACACGCCGGGGAAGATGGAACCCCATATCAACGCCACCCGGAAACCGGCTTGGAAAGCTGGACCGCCACCCGTAGCGGCGTCACCCTGGCGCTTACCCAACTCACACCCGACCAGAACCGCGCCTTCTTCATGGGGCGCGACTTTGCGGCGGCGGATGCGGAGCACTACGCGGCGGCTTGCGGCTTCATGACCATCCTGCGCAACGAGTCGGCAGCGGCTGCCGTGACCTACGATTTGGCGGCGTGGCGCGCCGTTCTCCCCGGCGGCAAGGGCCACCCTATGAAGCTCAAGGAAGACTGGCTCAGCGAATGGACGGCGCGTGGCTTGCCGGAAACCCAGAAAATCGCCTTCGAGTGGTCGCAACTCCCCTCTACCCAAAGGTTCGAACCGGGCGACTGGAACCAGGGCATGACGACCTTCGCGCTGCCGCGCGGCAGCCGTTTCGACCTGCATTACCGCTGGACGACAGATGGCCGGCAACACCGGAACACCCTGAAAGGAGTGCGTTGTGCGAATGACATTGGCAGTAATTAGCCTGGCCCTGATGCTGGTCGCGGGCCGGGGTTACGGGGGCGATAGCGCTTCGTCCCTGATTTCCCTGATTGAGCGCAAACCCGCGCCGGAACTGAAACTGGAAGACCTCGACGGCAAGCCCCTCCGCCTCGCCGACCTGCGCGGCAAGGTGGTGCTGGTGAATTTCTGGGCGACCTGGTGCCCGCCCTGCCGCCGCGAAATGCCGTCGCTGCAGCGTCTCTACCAGAGCCTGCCGCGCGAGCGTTTCGAAGTCCTCGCGGTGAACGTCGGCGAGGACGACGGCACGGTATTCGCCTTTACCGGCACCCTCGATCCAGCGCCGACATTTCCCTTGCTGCTCGACCGCGACAGCCAGGTAATCCGCAAGTGGCCGGTAAAGGGGCTGCCTTCCAGTTTCGTCATCGACCAACAGGGCCGCGTGGCACTACGCGCGGTGGGTGGGCGGGACTTCGACAGTCCGGCGGTGGCGGGGCAGGTCCGCGCCTTGATCGAGGAGAAGCGTTGAGTCGGGTTGTCCGCGCCGAGCCTTGGGCGGCGAGGGCCGTCGGATGTGCTGACGAAGGAAGCGCATCAATCGCGTAATCCGGAACCCGTGGTTTGTCCGATTCCGAATCGTTACCTCATGACGCTGAAAGAGGCGAGTTTCGAGCAGGCGGGATGGCCGCGAGTGGCAGGAACAGGTTGAGCGGCGAGTCAGGCAAAGCGACGAAGCCGTGATGCCGGTAGAAGGCTGCGGCCGCTTCATCCTTGGCGTCCACCAGCAAGGCATAGGCGGCAATCTCTGCGCGGGCGGCCCGGTCGAGCGCATCCGCCAAGAGTGCGCCGCCCAGCCCCTGCCCTTTGAACGCCTGATCGACGGCCAAGCGGCCCATGCGAACGGCGGGCACGGTCGGATAACGCGGCAGCTTCTTGCCGGTACTCGCCGGGAGATCGACCAGCAGCACGCTTGCGGACGCCAGGGTGTAGTAACCGGCGATGCGATTTCCCTCCGCCAAAGCCACAAAACAAGCCGCCACGCGGCGGCGAACGTCTTGGCCGACCACCTCCCGCAAGTAGCGGTTCAGCGGCTCAGAGCCGCTGTCGAACGCGGCGCGGTCGTGCATGGCATCGAGCGGCGCGAGCCGGAACGGTGCATCGCTCATTCAGCGCGCAACAGCTTGCTGCGCCGCGCAAAGGCACGTTCCAGAGCCGGCGCCGGTTGCGGCGGCGAGAGCAGCGCCTGTGCGAAACACTCCTGGTCGGCCAGAGACAGGCGGATGACTTCGGCCTGCTCGATGGCGCGCTGGGCGGCGTCCTGGACGGCGGCCACAACGAAATCGGTCATGGTGCGTCCCTGAAGTTCGGCGGCGCGCTTGAGCATCGCATGCAGATCGGTGCTGATCCTGGCTTCGAGCCGAGCGGTGGGAATGGCTGCGGGCATGGTAATGTCCTCCTGGCTAAATAATACGGCAGATTGCCGTACATTTCCATCGCAACCTTTTGAAAATGACAACGAAATGAACGATGTCAAGAGCCGACCCCGGCGTTCCCTACCTGCTTACTTGCCAGTGCCGTAGGATGTGCTGACGAAGGAAGCGCATCACTCGCGTATATTCACTGGGTTCTCGAATGATGCGCTTCGTGCCTCAGCGCATCCTACGCGGGCTTATCGCGCCAAATACTCTGGTCATGGGATGGATCTCAAACGGTGCATTGTTGCAATGGCGTCTTCCCTTTGATCGTGCAGAAAAAACGCTGCGAATCCGTAGGCATCCTGCCAATTGGGGAATGCCATTGCAAACTTCTCGAGTTTGTTTTCGAGTTCCTTTGCGACGTCCTCGGTGGAAGTTGATTCACGAATAACACCGTCCAAGACCATTGCTTGCATTGTGACTTTCAGGGCGTGAAGAAATTTGGAATAGGACTCCTGTCCTTTGTCTTTTCCGAAGAGTGTTTTTTTCCCGGAATTTTTCCGAACGTCTGCCATGGTCGTGACCAGTTTTGTCAACGCGTTGTAAGTGTGCGGTGTCATGAGACGTAATTGCTCTTCAAACAGTCGAATCCCAGCCATGATATTTCCCCCCAAAAAAAATGAGTATCGGTATGAAGCCTTAACGAAACTGTAGAAAAACCCGATTCTGATCCAGGTGGATCAGGGCCATAGGATGTGCTGACGAAGGAAGCGCATCAATTGCGTATATCCACGGGGTTCTCGAACGATGTGCGTCGTATCTCAGTGCTTTCTACGCGGGCTTGCCGTGGTTGTTTGCAAGTCGTTCATCTTCTTCTCGGCGTATTATTTCTAATTGAAGAATTTTCCTTATGGTTCGTTCGTAGATAAGCCGCGCAGCGGAAAAAGCGATTAGCAGTGTTGGAACGAGAATAGCAAGAACGATGGCGGGCCAAGTATGCAGATATAAAGGCAGGTTTGCGTGATTGGTTGTTGAAGCTACGGTTGCCGTAATTTGAAGAGCGAATGCGATTAGAAGCAGCAGCGCACCGACAATGTACTGTGCTCTCTGAGCGGCTAATGAAAATGCCACGGGTTGGCTGAAGTCCCAGAATGGCGTGGCTTGAACTAAGATTTTCTCTGACGTATTGGAGATATTACCAATACAGAAAAAAATTGCGGAAGCGAAACCTACCGTTGCAGCGGCCAATGTAATGGCAAGTTGTTCGGTCATTGTTGAAGACCTCCAACGTAAAAAGACATTCTTGAGACGGGCTGAAAAGAAGCCCCAACCGCATCTCACTAAATAACCCCCCGCATCCTACCCAACCCCTCCCCTCCTAAATACCTGTTACTTTTGACAGGTCTTGTGTAGGACTTGCCAGGTGGGCACGGCCATAGCCCATCCGAGACCGCCACTGCCTAAGCCCTTCCAATACCCACTCTTGCAGAAAAGATCAATTTTTCTGATAAGCGGAGAAAGAAAACCTGCTTGAGCCATCCCCCGCTTGGTGCCATATTTCCGGCGCTTCCCAATAATGTCGAAAACAGGATAATCACCCATGAAGAACCGTCTCCCGGCCACGGCCCTGGCCGCCGCGCTGCTCGCTTTCCCCGCCGCCTCAATGGCGACCAACGGCTATTTTTCCCATGGCTACGGCATCAAGTCGAAGGGCATGGGTGGCGTGGGCATCGCCCTGCCGCAGGATACCCTGGCTGCGGCCAGCAACCCCGCTGGAATGGTAGAGGTGGGCAGCCGCCTCGACGTCGGTGTGGACTGGTTTCACCCGACGCGCGGCTCGGAAATCCGCGGCAATGCCTATCCCGATGCGAATTACGACGGCAACGACAAACAGGATTTCTTCATTCCCGAATTCGGCTACAACAAGATGCTCGACGAGCGCACCTCGTTGGGCATCACGGCTTACGGCAACGGCGGAATGAACTCGGATTACAAGGTGAATTCCTTCGAGCGTTTCGGCGCTACCGGCTCCTCCGGGGTCAACCTGGAACAGTTGTTCATTGCTCCGACGCTCGCCTATAAGCTCACTCCCAGCCATAGCGTCGGGGTGTCGCTCAATTTCGCCTACCAGCGTTTTTCCGCCAAGGGTCTCGGGCCGTTCGCCATGAGTGGTCCGGGGCAGGCGTCGGCCTCGCCCGGCAACGTCACCAACAACGGCACCGACTCGGCCACCGGCTGGGGCGTGCGGATCGGCTGGCTCGGCCAGTTGACGCCGGATCTGGCGGTCGGTGCGACTTACCAGTCGAAAACCAGCATGACCAAGCTCGACAAGTACCAAGGTTTGTTCGCCGAACAAGGCGGCATGGATATTCCGGAAAACTACGGCGTGGGCGTGGCTTTTAAGGCCACCCCGCAACTGACGGTGGCTGCCGACGTGGTGCGCATCAACTATTCCAGCATCAAGTCGATCGGCAGCGGCATCGCCAACATGACGGTACTGGGTAATCCGCTCGGCGCCGCCAACGGCCCCGGCTTCGGCTGGACGGACATGACGGTGGTCAAGCTCGGTGCCAGTTACCAGTTCAATGCCAACCTGACCTTGCGCGCCGGCTACAACCACGGCAAGCAGCCTATCCCCAGTTCTGAAACCTTCCTCAACATCCTCGCGCCGGGGGTGGTGGAAGACCATGTGACTTTCGGCGCGACCTGGGCGCTCGACAAGCAATCCGAAGTGTCGCTGAGCTACCTGCACGCTTTCAAGAACACCGTGAGCGGCAGTGCCACGGCCATCCCCGCCAGCTTCGGCGGCGGCACGGCCAACCTTTACATGTCTCAGGACGCGCTGGGGATTGCCTACGGCAGGAAGATGTAAAACCATGGAGCGCCGCATCCTGCCGGCGCTCCAACTTGTTGATTAGGCTAGAACCTGCTCCACCAGGCGCGCCCAGTAGCTTGCCCCGAGCGGCAGAATTTCGTCGTTGAAGTCGTAATGGGGGTTGTGCAGGGTGCAGCCGCCTTCGCCTTCGCCTGGGCCGTTGCCCAGCCACACGTAACAGCCCGGCTTGACCTGCAACATGCAGGAAAAATCCTCCGCACCCATCGACGGGCGCAGGTCGGTGTGGACGTTTTCCGCACCCACCAGGCTGGTCGCCGCACTGCGGCACCATTCGGCTTGTGCCGGCGTATTGACGGTGGCCGGATAGCCGCGCTGGTAATCGAGGGTCACCTGCACCCCGTAAGTCGTGGCGACGCCGTTGCACACCCGCTCCATGGCTGCTTCCATCTGATCCTGCACTTCCGGACGAAAGGCGCGCACCGTGCCGGCCAGCAAGGCTTGCTCGGGAATAATGTTGTAGGCGTCGCCGGCGTGGAAGCGCGTCACGCTGAGCACCGCCGAATCCAGCGGGTCGAGGCTGCGGCTGACGATGCTCTGCAAGGCTTGCACCAGCGCGGCTCCCGCCACCAGCGGATCGGCCCCCTGGTGCGGCATGGCGGCATGGGCGCCGTGGCCGCGCACCACGATGTCGAACTGGTCGGCGCACGCCATCACCGGGCCGGGCATTACCGCGAATTTCCCGGCTGCCAGTCCCGGCCAGTTGTGCATGCCGAACACCGCTTCCAGCGGGCATAAGTCGAACAGACCCTGGTCGACCATCACTCGCGCGCCGCCACCGCCTTCCTCGGCGGGCTGGAAGATCAGGTATGCCGTCCCATCGAAATTGCGGGTCGTCGCCAGGTAGTCCGCCGCCGCCAGCAGCATCGCGGTATGCCCGTCGTGACCGCAGGCGTGCATCCGCCCGTCGTGGCGCGAGCGATGGGGGAACAGGTTGTGTTCCTGCAAGGGTAGGGCGTCCATGTCGGCGCGCAGGCCGATGGCCCGGCTGCCGCTGCCCGCGCGGATCACTCCCACCACCCCGGTTTCCGCCAGGCCGCGCCGCACCTCGATCCCCAGCGAAGTCAGCACTTCCGCCACCTGCTCGGCGGTGCGCCGTTCCTCGAAAGCGGTTTCGGGGTGGGCGTGGATGTCGCGACGCAAGGCCACGAAGCGCGGGGCATTTTGCTGGATGTGGGGGAGGATGGTCATGGCGCTTCTCGCTGGGAAAGAGCGGGAAATGATACTAGAAACGCCGGGCGGTGTGGGGGTGCCGGCGTTTCCTGAATGAGGTCGATGGCTGGGGTGTTATGCCGCGCTTTCGGGCCAGATTTCCCAGGCGGTACACGAAGCGTTCGGAAGGGTGACGGGATGTTCTATTGTTATCTGGGTGTCCAAATGATGCATGCTCTTGCAGGTACCTTCGAGGTTTTCCAGGGAATACACGTAGCCCTTTTCTTCGACGACCCGCATCCCCATCCAGTGGTTGCAGGTGCAGCAGGCTCTTTCGTTCTTGTTGACCACCAGCATGTTGAGATTCCCCGGAATTTCCCTTTATAGTCGATGGGGAAATTATGAGGAGTCGCCGGGTGGCTTGCCACGCACCAATTCTCACCAATACTCACGGCATTCGCCGAGCAGAGGTTGCCCGCGTGGACTAAACGATGTGGCAGACGTCGGAAAAGACGAAGCCGAAGCTCTGGATGGCCTTGATCGGCAGTTCGCTGTCCAGGGTGGCGAGGGCTTTCTTGCGCAGGCGGCTGACCAGGGATTCGATGCGGTGGTAGTCGTAGCTGTCGGGAGTGCCGCCCAGCGCGATCATCAGGTGTTCCTTGGAAACCGGCTCTCCGGCCGCTTCCATCAGGCGCCAGACGAAACGGTATTCCGATGCGGTGAGGGGCAGGATCTTGTCGCCGGGAGAAATCAGCGACCAGTCGGTGCGGTTGAGCCGCCATTGCGGCGCGGAGGATGCGGGAGCCGCAACGAAGGGCGATTCGCCGTGGGGATCGCGGTCCTTGGCGAGGCGTCGCCACAAGTTGTCGACGGTGGCCGCCAGTTCCCGCAGATCCACGGGTTTTACCAGATAGGCGTCGGCGCCGACGTCCAGCCCGGTCAAACGGTCGTCGACTTGGCCGCGTGCGCTGACGATGATGATGCCGTAGCGGCCGGCCGCCGACAAATGGCGGGCGACGTTCAGGCCGTCTTCGCCGGGTAGTCCGATGTCGAGCAGGACGATGTCGGTGGGACGTACCGCCACTTCGCGATAAAACCCTTCGGCGCTATCCGCTCCCCAGCATGAATAGCCGTGCCCCTTGAAAAAACGCACGATGTATTCGCGCAATACCGGTTCGTCTTCGACGACGGCGAGGTGGGGTTTGGATTGGTTATCCATGTGTAATATAGTGCTTGGCCTGAATGCAATGAAGAATTACACAGTATTCTACTCAAATTTATGGCGATTCGTTATCTCGTTATTCTATTGGCCTTATTCTTCTCCGGGGCGTGTCGGGGCGAGGCCGGACATTGGTCATTGGGTGTCGATGCGCCGTTATCCGCCCTGGAAGACCGTGACGGAAAATTATCTGTGGAGCAGGTCGCCGCGCTGCCCGACTCGGCCTTCCGTTCCCTATCGGGCGGCCTGTCCGCTGGATATGGGAGCGCCACCTACTGGCTGAAAACCGTTCCGCCGCAGGTTCCCGCGGGAGGAGAACTGCTCCTGGAAATCGGCCCGTCCTATCTCGACGACATCGTTCTCTACGAATACGACGGCAGCGCTTGGCACAGCAAAGTGACCGGCGACCTGCAACCCTACGCCGGGCGCGACGTGGGGTATCGCCAATTCGTGCTGCGCGTCGCGCACCCCGAGGCCGGCACTCCCCTGTTTTTGCGAGTGCGCTCAAGCAGCGTCATCACGCTCCGGGGAGCTTTCTGGGCGCCTGTCGGTTTTGCCGCCATGGTCGTTCCCGAATCCCTGCTGGCCGGTGCATTCTTCGGAGTGGCGGGGCTGTCTGTCCTCCTGGCGCTGTTTTATGGCTTGTGGTTGCGCTCGCGGGTGTTCCTGGTCTATGGCTTGACGCTGACCTTAGCGATGGGCTTGGTCGCCGCGCTGAACGGATTTCACGCCCAGTTGGTGTTTCGCGATTTCCCGTTGCTCGCCAATTATTCGGTCAGTGTTTTCGTCATACTTACCCAGGCTTGTTCGCTATGGCTGGTGGCGGAGCTTCTCGAAACCCGTCGCCATTTTCCGCGCTTCGATCGCGTCTTGCGGCGCGCCGCGCTGGTGGGTGCCATCCTGGTAGCGACGGTCTTCGGCGCTTATTACCGCTACGCCGCTCTGACCGTGCTGCTAGGTTCCTGGCTGTTGATGGCGAGTTCCGCGGTCGCCGCGCTGCGCTTGGTTCGCAAGCGCGCCAACGGGATGAGGATCATCCTGGCCGCCGTCACCATCCACGTTATTGCGCTGGTTCCCAACATGCTGATGATCCTCGCCGTGATTTCTCCAGGATTTTGGTCGATGTATGGCTGGCAGGCGGAAATCCTGGTGCACATGCTGTTGCTGCATTCCGCGATGCTGTGGCGGTTGCGCAAGAACGAGGAAGATCAGCGCAGCCTTCTTGGCGAGGCGCTTAATGCCTCATGGGAAGCGGAAAGGAAACTCGATGCGCGGGTCGCCGAACGCACCTCCGACCTGAATGAAGCGCGTCATCGACTCGAATTCGCCTTGGCCAGCGAGCGGCGCCTGCAACTCGAACAACGCCAGTTCATGTCGATGGTTTCCCACGAATTCCGCACCCCGCTGGCGATCATCAACAGCGTGTCGATCAATCTTGCCGAATTTCCGCCGCTCAGCCGCGAGGAAATGACCGAGCACAGCGAGCAGATTCTCCGCGCCACGCGCCGTCTGGCGCGCCTGGTGGACAACTGCCTGACCGACGAGCGCCTTGATCAGGCAGCCTTCACCCCGCAACTGGAAGCCGTTTCTCCCTCCGAACTGGCGCGCGAGGCCGCCGAGATCGTCGAATGGTCGCCCCGCCATCGCTTGCAGCTCGACCTTGACGAGCTGCCGCCCGCCATTGTTTGCGATCCCACCCTGGTGCGGATCGCCATTTCCAACCTGCTCGACAACGCCATCAAATACTCGGAGAGCGGCACCATCAGCCTGAGCGGGAGCGCCGATGCCTATGCCGTGAAATTCGTGGTGACCGACCAGGGGCCGGGGTTGCGCGGCGAAGATGCCGAGCGGATCTTCGAGCGTTTTACGCGGGGGGAGAACAAGAAAGTCGCGGGAGCCGGTCTAGGGCTTTACGTGGTGCGCCGCATCGCCCGACTGCACGGCGGCGACGTATCGGCGCGCAATGGCAGGGAGGGTGGCGCCGCCTTCGAATTTGAAATCCGGCGCGGCGAAGCCGGTTAGTTTCTTTCAATCCAATGATGTCAAAACATGACAGCAATGTGTTTTGAATTGAACTCCGCGGTAATGGGTGATGGGTGATGGGTGATGGGTGATGGGTGATGGGTGATGGGTGATGGGTGATGGGTGATGGAACCCCCCCTCCCATTCCCCCTCACTCATTACCCATCACCTTGTTTGGCTCCGGCTTAGGCTAGCGCGATTTCCAGGTTGTCGATCAAGCGCGTCTTGCCCAGCCAGGCAGCCCCGAGAACCACCAAATTCCGCTCCTCCGGCGCCGCCGGCGCGAGCGTCGCGGCATTGCGCAGGGACAGGTAATCGACGCGCCAGCCGTGGCTCTCCAGGTCGCCACGGGCCGCCTGTTCGAGCGCTGCGTAGTCGCGACTGCCGGATTGCAGCGCTTCGCGGATCGTTGCCAGATTGCGGAACAAGCGTATTGCCTCGCCCCGTTCCGCCTCGCTCAGATAGCCGTTGCGCGAGCTCAGCGCCAAGTGATTCGGGGCGCGCGAAGTCTCGGCGGCGACGATCTCGATGGGCAGGTTGAATTGCTCGGCCAGCGCGCGGATCACCGCCAGTTGCTGGTAATCCTTCTTGCCGAACACCGCCGCGTGGGGTTGCACGACGTTGAAGAGTTTCAGCACCACCGTCGCCACCCCGCGGAAATGACCGGGGCGAAACTCCCCGCACAACTCCGTGGCGAGCGGCGGTGGCTCGACGAACATGGTCTGCTCGACCGGGTAAAGATCCGCCACCGACGGCGCGAAAACCACGTCGGCCAGCCCCTCCAGCTTGGCGCAATCGGCGTCGAGAGTACGCGGATATTGGGCATAATCCTCGTTGGGGCCGAATTGCAGGGGATTGACGAAGATGCTTACCACCACGCAATCGCCGTGCTTACGGGCGAGCCGCACCAGATCGAGATGCCCTTCGTGGAGATTGCCCATGGTCGGCACGAAAACGACGCGGGTCGCCCAGGACAGGCGTTGGCGCAATGCGGGAACGGTGTGGTGGATTTCCATGCTTTTTGAACCTGTTGCAACACCGTAGGCTGGGGTGAGGGACGAACCCCAGCATCACGGCTGACGTAAACAAGCTGGGGTTCGTATCCTCACCCCAGCCTACGCAAATTGCCTTGTTGAAATTACAGCTTGGCCTTTACCCACTCCGCCACGCCGGCCAGCGCCACGCCCAGGTTCTCCGGCTGGGTGCCGCCCGCTTGCGCCATGTCGGGGCGTCCGCCACCTTTGCCGCCGACCTGCTGGGCGACGAAGTTAACCAGTTCGCCGGCCTTTACCTTGGCGGTGAGATCGGCGGTGACACCAGCAATCAGCGAGACCTTGTCGCCTTCCACCGCCGCCAGCACCACGGCGGCGCTCTTGAGTTTATCCTTGAGCTTGTCGAGGGTCTCGCGCAGGGTCTTGACGTCGGCGCCTTCAAGCGGCGCGGCCAGCACCTTTACCCCATTGAAATCGACGGCCTGGGCAGCCAGATCGTCGCCCTGCGAAGACGCCAGTTTGGATTTGAGGCGGGCCAGTTCCTTTTCCAGAGCCTTGACGTTGTCCAGCACCTGGCTGAGCTTGCCGTCGATTTCCAGTGGTTGGGCATGGAGTGCGTCGGCGATGGCAGCGAGTTGCTTCTGCTGGGATTGGGTAAGTTCCACCGCCATTTCGCCGGTGACGGCTTCGATGCGGCGCACGCCAGCCGCCACGCCGGTTTCGGCGACGATGCGGAACAGGCCGATGTCGCCGGTATGCTTGACGTGGGTGCCGCCGCACAATTCGGTGGAGAAGTCGCCCATGCCCACCACCCGTACCTCGTCGCCGTATTTTTCGCCGAACAGCGCCATTGCCCCGGCCTTGACGGCCTGATCGTGCTTCATCAAGCGGGTTTCGACATGGTGATTGCGGCGGATTTCGGCGTTCACCAGGCGTTCGATCTGGCGTTGTTCCGCGGTGCTGACCGGCTGGTTGTGCGAGAAGTCGAAACGGGTGCGGCTGTCGTCGACCGCCGAGCCTTTCTGGGTGACGTGCTCGCCCAATATCTTGCGCAGTGCGGCGTGCAGCAGGTGGGTGGCGGAATGGTTCCACGCCGAGCGGCTGCGGATTTCTCCGTTGACCTGGGCCGTCACCGTATCGCCCACGGCGAGCTTGCCAACCGTCAGTTCGCCGCGCTGGCCGAATACTTCGGCCTTGATCTTGTGGGTGTCGCCAACCAGGAAAGTCCCGTGGTCGCAGGATATTTCGCCACGGTCGCCGGCCTGACCGCCGGATTCGGCGTAGAACGGAGTGCGGTCGAGTACCACCACGGTTTCCAGCGCTTCGGCGCCGGCGCGAATTTCCTGCACCGCTTCGCCGTTCTGGTAGAGCGCCAGCACTTTGGCTTCACTGTTCAGGGTGTCGTAGCCGATGAATTCGGTCTTTTCGCCGTCGTATTCGACACTGGCTTTCATGGTGAATTTGCCGGCGGCGCGGGCGCGGTTGCGCTGCTCATCCATGGCCGCTTCGAAACCGGCAAAGTCCACGGTGATGCCGCGTTCGCGGGCGATGTCGGCAGTCAGGTCGATGGGGAAGCCGTAGGTGTCGTAAAGTTTGAACACGGTTTCGCCGTCGAGCATCCGGTCCTCATTGTGCAAGGCGTTTTCCAGGATGGTCATGCCGTTTTCCAGGGTTTCGGCGAATTTCTCCTCCTCGCCCTTGAGGGTCGCGGCGACGCGATCCTGGGCTTTCACCAATTCGGGATAAGCGTCGCCCATCGCCGTGGCGAGTGCCGCCACCAGCGTATGGAAGAACGGCTTGGGCTGGCCCAGCTTATAGCCGTGGCGGATGGCGCGGCGGATGATGCGGCGCAGCACGTAGCCGCGCCCTTCGTTGCTGGGGATGATGCCGTCGCAGATCAGGAAGGAACAGGCGCGGATGTGGTCCGCGATCACCTTCAGCGAATTGTTGGCAAGGTCGCTGGTGCCGGTGGCGCGCGCCGCCGCCTTGATGAGGTCTTGAAACAGATCGATTTCATAGTTGCTGTGGACGTGCTGCATCACCGCCGAAATGCGCTCCAGGCCCATGCCGGTATCCACCGAGGGCTTGGGCAGCGGATTCAGCGTGCCGGTCTCGTCGCGGTTGAACTGCATGAACACCACGTTCCAAATCTCGATGAAACGGTCGCCGTCCTCATCCGGTGATCCGGGCGGGCCGCCGGGGATCTCCGCGCCGTGATCGTAGAAAATCTCGGTACATGGGCCGCACGGGCCGGTATCGCCCATTTGCCAGAAATTATCGCTGGCGTACTTGGCGCCCTTGTTGTCGCCGATGCGGATGATGCGCTCCACCGGCACGCCGATTTCCTTGGCCCAGATGTCGTGGGCTTCGTCGTCTTCGTGATAGACCGTCACCGTCAGCTTGTCGGCGGGGATTTGCATGGTGACGGTAAGGAATTCCCAGGCGTAATTGATGGCGTCGCGCTTGAAATAATCGCCGAAACTGAAATTCCCCAGCATTTCGAAGAAAGTGTGGTGACGCGCCGTGTAGCCGACGTTTTCCAGGTCGTTGTGCTTGCCCCCGGCGCGCACGCAGCGCTGCGAACTGGCGGCGCGCAGGTAAGCACGCTTGTCGTCGCCGAGGAACACGTCCTTGAATTGCACCATGCCCGCGTTGGTGAACAGCAGAGTGGGGTCGTTGCCCGGAATCAACGGGCTGGAAGCGACCACTTCATGGCCCTTGGAAGCGAAGTAGTCGAGGAATTTTTGGCGGATTTCGGAAGATTTCATGTTTGGCTCAAATACCTAATTGTTTAAATATCAGCTTGGCAAGGCTGTCTTTGATTTCGGTGTGGCGAGGAATCGGAGATTTTCTCCCGTTTTGCGGGTTGATGTAAATATCGTGATTCGCGCCATGCCGATGTAAATGGCAATGCTGGCAATGCTGCTGCACCAGCAAGCGAATCAACTCGCCTCGCTTCATGCCGCTAATTGTAACGGCTTGGTCATGGCGGAAGGCGGCACCGGCATGTCTTCATCATCGGCCTGCAACAACTTGTAAACCTCTGCGATATTGTCTTCCAACTCAGGCAATGTTTCTCCCTGACTGAAACAGCCCGGCACTTCGCGTAAACGTCCGACAAACCAGCCGTCATCTTGCCAATATTCAAGCGTAAAAGTGGACATCAGGTATTCTCCATAATCACAACCGGTTTTGTAGATGGGGGCGCTACGCTTCACCCACCTACGTTAATGTACTCGACCACGGATCGACCAGCTTCAATCCGTCGATCTTGAGAAAGTCCCTGGCATTTCGCGTTGCCAAGGGCAAACCGTTGCTCAGCGCTATTGCCGCGATTTGCCCGTCTTCGCTGGTGATTGGGGCACCAATGCGGCTGCGCGCCGCCACCAATACGGCGTATTCACGGGCCGCCGCTTCGTCGAAGGGCAGGCAGCGTCCGGCAAAATCCTCGGCGAACATGCGTTCGGCGGCTTCGGCAAGCGCATCCCGGCGTTTTCCGCCGGGCAGCAAGGCTATGCCGAGCAGGATTTCGGCCTGAGTAACGGTGCTCACCTTGAACAACTCATCATCTGTGCGGGCAAACCAGTCCAGGACTGCCGGATCGGGGCGTTGCCTCATTAATTCGGAGAGCACATTGGTATCCAGCAGGATTCCTCGCACCATCAGGCATCCGGCTCGGACGGAATGCGGGCCGGACGGCGTTCCGGGAGAGGCAGGTTGTCGGCGTCCAGGCCGGCGAAACGCTGCTGGATACGCTGCGCAAAAGCCGTCGGGTTGGCTGTCGGCATGACTGCTTGGCTGAGTATCCAGCGTGCTTCCTGTTCCATCGAACAGCCGTGTCGTGCGGCTTGCAAACGCAGGCGGGATTTGAGTTCTTCGTCGAGGTTGCGGATGGTCAGGCTGGCCATGATCTACGTCCGATTGATTGCACTGCAATCAGTGTAGTCAGCTTTCGGATGTGGGGCAAGGCAGTTCGGGAAAGGGCGGCATAGCACACGCTATGATTCTTCCACCCCCTTCAATATCTTGAAGATGATTTCCTGCCCAAAACCCCGTCCCGCCAGGAAACGCATCTGCTTGGCCTTTTCCTTGGCGTCGGCGGGCGGCGTACCGAATTTCTTGGCCCACACGGCGCGGGCGGTTTCCAGTTCGTTTTCCCGAACTTCCGGTAAAACCGCCGCGATGCCTTCTTCGCTCACGCCCTTTTCGCGCAGTTCGTGGACGATGCGGCGGCTGCCGTACTTGCCTTGCCGGGCGGTGACCAGCATGTCGGCGTAGCGTTCTTCGGAAAGCCAGCCGTGGCGGGTGAAATCGTCGAGGAGCGCGTCGATCTCGCCGCGTTCCTCGCAGTAGGGGGCCAGCTTGCGCGCCAGTTCGGCGCGGGTGTGTTCGCGCCGCGCCAGATAGGCCAGGGCGCGTTCACGAATGGTCATGGCGTCATTCGCCATGACCATTTCCCTCTCCCCAGCCCTCTCCCAAAGGGCGCGCCCGTAAAGGGCGTCCCCGCCGGGATTGGCGGCAAAGCCGCTCAATCCGGCGAGAAGGGGGGCAAAGTGCCGCTTTGCGGCGCTGCTTTACGCGGGGTTCAGGCATCCCCGTCGCTGGGGTCGACCGTGGTCGGCAGCCCGGTCACGCCCAGGGCGGTGCGCACCTTGTTCTCGATTTCGACGGCGATGTCCTTGTGCTCGCGCAGGTATTCGCGGGCGTTGTCCTTGCCCTGGCCGATCTTCTCGCCTTTGTAGGCGTACCAGGCACCGGACTTGTCGACCAGCTTCTGCGCCACGCCCAGCTCGATGATCTCGCCTTCGCGGGAGATGCCTTCGCCGTAGAGGATGTCGAATTCTGCTTGCTTGAAAGGCGGTGCGACCTTGTTTTTGACCACCTTGACACGGGTTTCCGAGCCGATTACTTCCTCGCCCTTCTTGATTGCGCCGGTGCGGCGGATGTCGAGGCGCACGGAAGCGTAGAACTTGAGCGCGTTGCCGCCGGTGGTGGTTTCCGGGTTGCCGAACATCACGCCGATCTTCATGCGGATCTGGTTGATGAAAATTACCAGGGTGTTGGTGCGTTTGATGTTGGCGGTCAGTTTGCGCAGCGCCTGCGACATCAGGCGGGCTTGCAGGCCCATGTGGGAATCGCCCATTTCGCCTTCGATTTCGGCTTTCGGCGTCAATGCCGCCACCGAGTCGATCACCACGATATCTACCGAGCCGGAACGCACCAGCATGTCGGCGATTTCCAGCGCCTGTTCGCCGGTGTCGGGTTGGGAAATCAGCAGGTCGTCGACGTTGACGCCGAGCTTGCCGGCGTACACCGGGTCGAGCGCGTGTTCCGCGTCGATGAAGGCCGCCGTGCCGCCGAGCTTCTGCATTTCGGCGATCACTTGCAGGGTCAGGGTGGTCTTGCCCGACGATTCCGGCCCGTAGATTTCTACCACCCGCCCACGCGGCAGGCCGCCGACGCCGAGAGCGATGTCGAGGCCCAGCGAGCCGGTGGACACCACCTGGATATCTTGCGATGCAGCATGGTCGCCCAAGCGCATGATGGACCCCTTGCCGAACTGCTTTTCGATCTGGCTCAAAGCCGCCGCGAGTGCCTTGCTTTTGTTTTCGTCCATGTTTGTTCCTTTTGTTGTGTAGTTTAAAACCGTCTAATGACGATTTTTCCAATAATCCGGTTTACGCCGTAAATGCATTACCGCCAGCACATAAATCTGGCCCTTTTCGATGCCGTATATCACCCCAAAGGGAAAACGGTTTGTCAAACAGCGCCGAACATCATCGACCAATGCCGGCCAAGCCAAGGGGTTGGCACGGATATTTTCAAGCGCGTTCAGCACCTCCAGGGAAAAATCCTGACCAAGGCCCGGCTCCCTTGCCTCATAGTATTCAATTGCTTCGAAAAACTCCTCTTCCGCCTCCGGGTGAAAAACAAATTTCACGACGGAAATCGCCGCTGCAGGCGTGAAAGGATTGCCTCTCCGGGAATGGCCACAACATCGCCCGAGCGTAATTCAGCCAAGCGCCGCTGGGCAATCTCCGACCACTGTTTGTCTACGGCGGCATCCTGCCGGTCGAGAAAATGAAGGAGGGCGTCCACCACCACCGCGAGTTCCTCGGCAGGCAACGATTCCGCCTCGCGAATAATTTCGTTGGTGCTCAACATATCCATCCTTTTGCTTGATGTGGGAGAGGGCTCCTACATGTCATCGCGACTGCAGAAGCGTCGCGAACCCATCAACAACCATATGAATTATGTCATAAATTTAGCATCGCCAGAACACCTTCCAGTGCCAGCGTCACGGCTTGCTCACGCACGTCGCGGCGGTCGCCGGGAAAGATATATTTTTCGCTGTAGAGCTTGCCGTTTTTGTCGGCCCAGGCGAAGCACACCGTGCCGACCGGCTTGTCGGGCGTGCCGCCGGTCGGGCCGGCGATGCCGCTGATCGCCAGGGCGATGTCGGCGCGGCTGTGGGCGAGTGCGCCCAACGCCATTTCGCGCACCGTCGCTTCGCTCACCGCGCCGTGGTCGGCGAGGGTTGCTTCAGAGACGCCGAGCATCTCTTGCTTGGCGAGATTGGTGTAGGTGATGAAACCGCGGTCGTACCATTGCGAACTGCCGGAAATGGCCGTGACGGCTGCGCCGACCCAGCCGCCGGTGCAGGATTCAGCCGTGGTCAGCCATAGGTTGTTTTGTTTGAGGGCCGCGCCGACGCGGGTGGCCAGTTCGTCGAGTGCGTCATCCATGAAATATCACCAGCAGGCAAAGGATAGAATAAATGGCGGCGAGCAGGTCGTCGAACATCACCCCGAAGCCGTTTTTCAGGCGCTGGTCGAACCAGTTAATGGGAAACGGCTTCATGATGTCGAACACGCGGAACAGCACGAAGGACGCCAGCGCGCCGGCCAAGGTAGGCGGGGCGACGTACAGCACCAGCAGCATCGCGACGATTTCGTCCCACACGATGCCGCCGTGGTCGGGCACGCCGAGCGCCTTGCCGGCGGCGTCGCACCAGTTGATGCCGAGGACGTAGAGGAGTGCCAGCAGGCCCAGGAAAGCCCAATCCGGCAGGCCTTGCAACAACCAGAAGAGGGGAAAGGCGACCAGCGTGCCGACCGTGCCCGGCGCTTTCGGGCTGAGTCCCGCGCCGAAGCCGAAGGCCAGGAAATAGGCGGGATGGCTGCGGACGAAGCGCCAGTCAGGCGAAATGGTCGAATCCGGCTCTGCCAAGCTTGATCTCCTTGCCGCTTTCGTCGCTGACCCGCACCCCGTGGCCGTAGCCGATCTGGCCGATGCGGGTCAGCGCGATATCCAGTTCCTGGCCGAGTTCGATGATCGCATCGCGATTATCCCGGTCAGCGCTGAAGCACAGTTCGTAATCGTCGCCGCCGGCCAGCAGGCATTCCAGGGCGACATCGTCGCCAAGCTGGCGCACCAGCGTGTCGGAAGCGGGGAGATTGAGGAAGTCGATTTCCGCGCCGAGTTTGGAGGCCTGGACGATATGCCCGAGGTCGGCGAGCAGCCCGTCGGAAAGATCGATGGCGCCATGCGCCAGACCCAGCAAGGCCTGACCGAGCGCCACGCGGGGCTTGGGGTCGTGGAGGGCGGGCAGCACCTGGGCCGCTTCGCGCTCCGAGAGATGCAGACGTCCCTGGAGGTGGGCCAGCGCCAGCGCGGCGTTGCCCAGCCGCCCCGATACCCAGATATCGTCGCCGGCCAGCGCGCCGCTACGGCGCAGAGCCTTGCCGGCGGGCACTTCACCCATGATGGTGACGCTGATGTTGAGCGGGCCGCGGGTGGTATCGCCGCCCACCAGATCGACGCCGAAGCGCTCGGCCATCTCGAAAAAACCGCCGGCAAAGGCCGCCAGCCAGGTTTCATCGGCATTCGGCAGGGCCAGCGCGAGGGTTGCCCAGCGCGGCACGGCGCCCATCGCGGCGAGGTCGGAGAGGTTCACCGCCAGGCATTTGCGGCCCAGCAGGCGCGGGTCGGCATCCTCAAAGAAATGCCGGCCGGCCACCAGCATGTCGGTGGAAACGGCCAGTTCCATGCCCGGCGCCACGGCCAGCAGGGCGGCGTCGTCGCCAACGCCGAGCACGGCATGGGCAGCCGGGCGGGTGAAATAGTCGCGGATCAGATCGAATTCGGAAGACATGGGGCGCTATCGTAGCATATTCACTTGGCCCCACCGCGACGGGCTTTCAAGTGGAAAATCTCACCGCAAAGGCGCCGAGACGCGAAAGTGCGCAAAGAAAACACGGCAAAAAAAATGCGGATTTTTCTTTGCGCCTTGGCGCCTTTGCGGTTAAAGAATATTCCTCAAGCTTCAGCTCTCGGTAAAGCGCACGATGTGGCGGCGGTCGCGTTTGGTGGGGCGGCCCTTGCGGTCGCCCAGCGCATCGTGGTCGATCTTCAATTGTGCTGCCAGTGCCTCGCGGGCAATGCGGCTTTCCTCACTCTCGCGGTACAGTTTGGCGGCTTCCGGGGCCGGGCCGCGCCGCGTCGAAAGGGCGAGCACGGTGACGATGAATTCGAACTGCTCGCGGCGGATGTGCAGCACGTCGCCGACGTTGACCGCCTTGGCCGGTTTCACGCGCAGTTCGTTGATGTGCACCTTGCCGCCGTCCACCGCCTCGGCGGCAAGCTGACGGGTCTTGAAAAAGCGCGCCGCCCACAGCCATTTGTCGATGCGCACCTTGTCGTCGCGATCGTCGTCGTTGTGCTTCATGCTGCGCTCTCCTGCAAGGCCTCGGCGGCGATTTCGCGGACTTCCGGGTCGGCATCGTCGAGATGGGCGCGGAAAATCGCCAGCGCTTCCGGCCCGCCGATCAGGCTGAGGAAATGAGCGGCGTCGGCGCGGGTGCGCGGTTCGGCGTCGCGCAGAATTTCGCCCAGAGCGGGGATGATCCCGCTCGCCAGCCCGCTGCCCTGGAATTCCTCCAGCACCGCGCCGATGCCGATGCGCACCGCCATGCTGGTGGCCGGGTCGCGCAGCAGGCGGGGAAAGGCGCCGAAATGGCGTGGCTCGCGGCGCAGCAGGTCTTCCACCCGTGCGCGCCGTCCACTAATCAACAGGTCGTGAATGTAGCTCGCCATCACGCCCGCGTCGTCTGCCCCCAGCGCCAAGCTGCGCAACTCGGCGGGTGTTTGCGCGCCTTCCAGTTCGAAGGGGCCGAGGCGCAGCCAGGGCACCGACTTCACCCCCAACTCGGCGGTGGCCTCGGGATGCGCGGCGAGATTGATCGCTTCGAGCTTGCCCAGCAAGCCTTCCTTGAGGAGTTGGGCGAGGCTCGCCAACATCGCGGGGCAATGCGGACAGGCGGGGGAAATGAACAGCAGGGCGTCGGGCGGTGGGGTATTCATGCGGGCATTTTATCAGACGGATTGAACCTAAAAACCTCAGTTGGACGGGTTGGAGTGTGCGGTTTATCGGGTGCACCCCAAGGGCACTTCCTTCGGGGCGGATTGCAAGGCGCAACGACGCGGAATGGTTGTTCCATTCCAAGGAGTTGCAACGCCGCAATCCGCCCGAGAAACCGTGCAATCCGGCCCGTAGCGGTCTCACCAAATTGGTGAACATAAAATCCTAGACAAAGCTTTTTAAAACCAACATCGTATGCATCATAGCAAGCGGTCAACTGAGGTTTTTAGGTTGAACCGTCTGCTTGGCGTCTGGCACTCTGCCGCCCTTTGCCGGTAGCCACAACGAAAAGCAGGTTCCCGCGCCGCTCGATTCCCAACTCACTTTGGCGCCGATGGCTTCGGCGCGGCGCAGTTGGTTGGTCAAACCCTTGCCGCCTTTTCGCATGGCTTGTTCGATGTCGAAACCCTGGCCGTCGTCGCTGACGGTCACCACCACGCCGTCGCTTTTTTCCTCTGTCGCCACGCGAATCTCATGGGCTTGCGTATGTTTGATGATATTGGTGAAGGCTTCCTGGAGGATGCGCAGGATGTGCAGGGCATTGCGCTGATCCAGCCAGGCAAGCGGCGGCACGTCGCGCACCTGCCAGCGCAGTGCGATGCCGGACGCCTCCAGGCGCGGCGCCAGGCGGAAGCGCAGGGTGGCGAGCAACAGCAGCAGGTCGGCATCGAGCGGTTCCATCGAGTCGATGGTCAGCTTGAGGTCGTCGATGCAACCCCTGAGCACCTGCGCGACTTCGTTTTCGTTGAGCTGACCGTGTTCCACCACCCGCAGCGCGGAAACCAGCGACGATCCCAAGCCGTCGTGCATGTCCTGCAACAGGCGTTGGCGTTCCCGGTTCAGCAATTCGCGCTGCCCCACCTCGCGCAAATGGCGGTGGATCGTGGTCAATTCGGCTTCGCGTTGGTGCAAGCGTTCCTCCAGACTGGCGTTGACTCGCTCCACCTCGGCATGGGCGTCGATGTAGCGGCGAAACATGACGTAAGTGAAAAGGAAAAACGCGCCGACGTTGGCGTAGGCACCGAGAAACAGCCCCTCGATACTCACCAGATTGTTCTGCAACAGCCAGTCGTGGACGCCGAACTGGGTACTGAACAAACACCAGCCGGCCGACAGCATCCCGTTGTGCGAGCGGCTTTGCCAGGAATGCCACAAATCGGCGGCGAAAGCCATATCCGCCAGGGCCAGCAGCGCCACGTAGATCAGCGGCGCGACCAGGGTGGCGTCGGGAAGGCCGGGCAGCGGCAGGGTCAGGATGCTGCACGCAATCGTGACGGCGAAGGCCGCGCGGTTCAGCCATGCCTGACGGTGCTGGTGAATTTGTTCGAGGAACAGATGCGTGCCGGTTATCAACCAGAACAGCGAATTGACCGTCAGCCAGCCGAACCACTCGTCGGAGACCGGCAGCCGGTCCAGGCCGATGTGGTAATGCAGGGTGCGTATCCAGGCTGCCGCCGAGATCACGAAGAACAGCAGATAAAGCTTTTCCCCGCGCCGCTTCAGCCATACCGCCAGGGAAAACACCCCGAGTGCCAGGAACGCCGCGCTGCTCATGAAGGGAAGCTGCGCCTGGAGCCAATCGCGGGTCAGGTAGCGCCAGCGCAGGGCGTCGCCGTCGCCCACCCACAGCGACGACAGCGCGCCGCCGATGCCGGCGAGATGCTGGATGCGGATCACGATTTCGCGCGGCGGCCTGGCCCCGGCGGTTTCGTCGAGGGCGATCCACAGCGGGCGGTTGGAGCCGTTCCATTGCAAGTTGGCGTGGGATTGGTAAAGCAGGCGCCCGTCGCCGTAGACCGCGATGGTGCCGTCGCTCTTCCAGCGCGGGATATACAGGTAATGCGGCGCGGGGATTGGTGCCAAATCGCCTGTCGTCACTTTGTACCAGATGATTTGGGTGAGCGCCGCGTCGGGTTGCGGCAGGCCGCCCGTCGGATGATGGAGGCGCGGGGCGTGCGGCAGTTCGCGGGCCGTCCACTCGCCGCGCGGCTCAAGGGCGGCAAGCGCGTAGGGCGGCGGCATAAAACCCCTCGTCTCCTCGCTCAGCACCTCGGCGCGGGTGATATGCAGATAAGAAGTCGGCGTTTCCAGGGCTTGCGCGCCGGCCAACAGCGCGACGAACAACGCCGCCAAGCCGAGGCTGATCCAGCTAGCTCGCCAGTAGTCCCTTGTTACGAGCTTCATAAACCGCTTCCGATTTGGATTTCACTTCGAGCTTGGTATAAATGCGCCGCACGAACGTCATTACCGTATAGCGCGAAACCGCCATCAGCCCGGAAATTTCGTCATAGGTGAAGCCCCTGGCGATGAATTCCAGGGTTTGCTGTTCGCGCTCGGACAACACCGCAGGCGAATCGCCGTCGCCGCGCTGCCGGGCGGGGGCGGGCGTCGGTACGCCGCCCTGGCGGAAACGCATCAACACCTGGCGCGCGATCAGCGGGCTGATCGGGCTGCCGCCGCCGTGCAGGCTGCGGATTTCCTCGGTCAATTTTTTCGGCACGCTGTCCTTGAGCAAATAGCCGCTGGCGCCGGCTTCGATGGAGCGCAGCACATGCGACTCGTCGGCGAAGGTGGTGCTGACCATGATCGCGCAACCGGGCCAGCGCTCATGCGCCGCGCGTATCGCCTCGATGCCGGAACCGTCGGGCAGCCCCAGGTCCACCACCAGCACGTCCGCCGGCGGTTGTTCCAGGGCTTGCAGTGCCTGCGCCAGGGTGGCCGACGCGCTTGCCAGTTTCATATCCGGTGCCGCTTCAAGGGCCGCCGTAAACGCATTCGAAAAATGCACGTCGTCCTCCACCAGGGCAACGCGGATGAGCGACGGATCGGAAGTGGCTGACATCGAAATTTCCTTGCGGCAAAGGGTCGGCGCGACCGTGGGGGTGAGCGGAAAGCCAAATTATAGGCGTCAATTTCTCACCGGTCTGTCGCTATTTCTAGCGACAGACCGGCTGATGCCGGAGCTTTAAAGTAGCGGCTGAGGGGCTGGGCGGATTTTTCCTCCCGGCTGGACGTGAAACGGTCGCAGGATCACGATCCGTCGCCTATTGATTTTTTAACTTCATGAAAAGGGAATGAAAAATGAACAAATCTTTACTCGTCGTGACCGCTTTGCTGTTGCTGGGCGCCGTGAAAATGGCCGCTGCCGCCGGTGGATACAATGATGTGCCGCCCAACGATTCCCAGTTCAAAGGGTGCATCAGTTACGCCAACAAGAACTATGAGGGGGGAAACGCCCCCAGTCCGGTTGCCGGGCAAACCAAGGTGGTTGCCTATTGCGAATGCATGTGGAATGAAACCCCCGACAGCTTCAGAGGCAATCTGGTGAAATTCGCTGAGTCGGACAAGGGGAAGAAGGTCAACCGGATTTGCGAAAAACATTCGGGCTGGGTCGACTACTGATCGTCTTAAGTAATAGCAGTTCTTAGTTTTGAGTGTTTAGTGTTGAGTTGTGGAATGCGCTTCGCGCCTGATTCAAATCCGACGCGCTTTGCGCGGCGACATCAAACTAAACACTCAACACTAAACATTCAAAACTGTTATTGCCTTTCACTTATATTGACTGACTGCCAGGCGGAATCGCTTGGGCAAGCAATTCGCCCAGGTCTCCCGGCACCTTGCCCTGTTCCAGCATTTTTCTGAAAACCGCGTACACGTCGGTTTTGGAGCCGGCTTTCCTCAACGTGTCGTCGTCATTGAACCAGACGTAAACGAGGGTCTTGATCGGCTGGCCGGCAAACCGGAAGAACAGGCGATAGCGCTCCGGCATCCCCTTCTTCACCCGTCGCCAGTGGGTATATGCCTCGCCCAGCGTTTTACCCAGCCGAAAATCGGGATGATCGGGGCGGGCAGGAACCCTCTCGGTGATGCACTTGAAGAGCGAGGCCAAAAGCCGGGTTTTGGGATGGGATTTGTAGCCCTGCGGGTCGGCGGCTCTGAGCGACTGGACTTCTTCCTTCAGCGCAATCAATTGCACGGCGAACAGTTGGAAATAGAAAATATTCCAGCCGTTGATTTGGGTCATTCGACGCCTTCAACCAATTCGGCGATTTCGGCCAGCAGCCCTTGATCGGCAGGCAGGATCAACTCGGGATGCGCCTGCATTTCCTTTCCCAGGAAGGTCAGGAAGCTCCCCAATACCGGATCGGCTGCGGGTTCCTCCTGCGCCGGATTTTTGGCGGACAGCAGAACATGCCCATCCGCAACCACGGTTGCCGTAACCTCCCCGGAAAATTCCGGGTGGGCGCGGAAGAACGCGGCATCCAGGCGGATACCCCTGGAATTGCCGATAGCGGCGACTTTGCCTGGGTAGGCTTCAGTGTGCGTGGTCATGGTGAGAATCTCGCAATGTAATAACAATTGTTATTACATTATAGGCGGGCGAGCGGAATTGTCTATCGTCGTCATTCCAGGCGCCCCACACTTCGGCTATCAGAAAAAGTGGATATAGCGCAGATTGGTATAGCTATCGACCTTGAAACCATTATTCACCGCAGTATCGCCGCCGAAGTTAACTTCCAACATATTTTGTCGGTCGATGAATTGGGCGGCGCTGACGCGGTAGCGACCCCGGTTCAGGTGGTCGAACTGGCGCACCCCGGCTATCGTCGATTCCCAGCCCCAGTCGTGCAGATAGGAAAGCGCGACGCGGGTGGCGGGGTTGAACTGGTAGCGCAAATGGAGCTGGAGGTTGTACACCGGCGCCTCCTCCTCGCTCACGCCATAGGGGCCGTAATCGGTGTTCTTGCCGTTGACGACCATGTCGCCGACCACATCGAGGTGAAAATTGCCCACCAGCGGCGTGACGTAACCCACGTTCACGCCGACCTTCCAGCGGTTCGCGCCCATGTTGAGCGCCGCGTTGCGCTCGTAGGCGCCGGTCGGCGCGACGAGATAGGGCGAAACGCCCAGATAGCGCCCATTCGCCGGGTCGTTGACCACCCAGGTCGGCATCCCGACGATGAGATCCGTGCAACCGGCGGCGCGTCCCAGCATCGCCAGCGTGCCGGCTGCACGCGAATTGCCGCAGGTCAGCATGAAACCGGGCGCCGCCGTAAAGCCGCCGATATCGATGAAATGGCCGTAGGTGAGCGTGGTGGCGTCGGATTTTACGGTGAAGTCGCGCTTGACGACACGCCCGTTGGCGTAGCGCTCCTTGCGCTCAGCGTGCTGCCAGTAAACGGCCAGGACATCGGTTCCCGCAGGCAACGCGATATAGCCGCCCGGATAGGTGTCGATGGCGTCGGCGGAACCGCAGGTACAGGCGAGCAGCGCCGCCGGTAGCCGTTTTGCCAACCCTCGCGGCGCGATTCGGCGGGTGGAAAAAAAGGCGTCCGAGCGCCTCGTCGAATAGCGGTTGTTCATGATTTTTCCCTTTGGACAGGGTGAAATTCTAACCGAGATGAGTGGTGCAGTAACCGGACTATGAACCTGGATTCCTGTGCGCCGGCACGAACTGGCGCCTTGCCCTGCACCCCTAATCTGTGCACACAAGTCAAATCAAGCCGTTCGTGCTTGTCGAACAATGAACCTAAGCCGGATGAGCCGGAACCCAACCAGGTGATGAGTAATGAGTGATGGGTAATGGGTAATGGGAGGGCGGTTTTCATCACCCATTCCTCATTACTCATCACCGCGGAATTCAATTCAAACCGCATTGGTGTCATATTTTGACATCACTTGGCTGATAAGAGACCAAATACCTCCTTTGAACCGCCGTACCCCGAGGACCCAAGAGCCGCCAAGAACGCCAAGAACGCCAAGGAAATCAGGCGCATGTTCATAATCCCCAAAACTCCTTGGCTACTTGGTGAGCGGCAATTGCAAACGGAAACATGTCCCGCGCCCCGGCGTACTTTTTACTTCCACGTCGCCGCCATGCTGGCGGATGATGCGCTGCACCATGTACAAGCCCAACCCGGCGCCGCCGGTTTTCATTTTTGTGGTGACGCGGTAGAACTTGTCGAAAATCCGTTCGATTTCCTCGGTGGCGATTCCCATACCATGATCGGTTATTTCCACCCACGCCATGTCCCCGTCGCGCCCCGAGCTTAGCGAAATGGGCGATGCCGGCGGCGAATACTTAGCCGCATTGTCAATCAGGTTTGAAAATGCGATTTGGATCATTTGGCGATCTGCCTCGACCGGCAGGGGGAAAGACGGATTTGATACTTCCAGCCGCTCGGGAACCGACAGCATCGGGCGCCACTTTTCTTCCAGTTCACCGAGCAGATCGCGCAGATCGAACTTCTCCCGTCGCCTGTCCGACACCTGGACATTCAGCCTGCTGTTGGTCAGGTGGGCCTCAATCATCTCGATCATCTGGCTGACTGCGCGGCGAATTTTCTTCTGGCGTGCCCTGATGCCCTCAAACCGATCACCGTGCTCCTGTCCGCAGATAGCCACCACCATTTGCGCGGCGGCATCGATCACCGCCAGCGGCGTGCGGAATTCGTGCGACACCATCGCCACGAACTGGCGCTGTTGTTCGACGGCTTCATGCTCGGCAGCCAGTTTTTCCAGACGCGCCGCCGTTGCCAGTCGGCCAATCTCGGAAAGGCGCAAGCGATTGGCCATGGCGAAATGGAGCAGCACCACATGAACCAGCGTAGTCGCCATGTACAGGTAGTTGATTGGGAGTGTCGACGACGTAATGCCCAGAACGCGCGTGACACCGATCAGCGCCCCGACAAATTGGGCGCTGAAGGCCAAGGTGTACAGCAGATATTCGCGATGGCCGCGCCATACCAGCCAGGGTCCCGTTACTGCCACACACATGACAATGATGAAGTTGGGCAGTTGCAGCCAGGCGGCGAACAGCCCGAAATAACCGGCCAGCGCCGCCAGCACGCAGGCGGCGTAGGCGAGCAGAAGGGCATCGATAAGCCGGTTGATGCGGGGAAAGTGCTCGCGCAAATGAAAAACGCTGACGAAAAAGGCAAAACCGGCCAGAAAGACCAGGCACGCCATAACGCCTACCGAGCGGTCGGCGAGCAGCGGCGAATCGGGAAAGAACCATTGCGAAGCAAAACCGCCCAAGGTCATCGTGTTGACGGCAAGCAAGATCAGGTAAGCCGCATAGCCTAGGTAGCGCTTCTCCCGCAGCCATGCCCAGAACGCCAGATTGATGAGTATGCCGAGCAGGATGAAGCCAAAATAGCCGGCGTAGATCCCGGTATCGATCTGGGTGGAGCGCAACAAACCCTCTTGTTGCCAGGCCACTATGCTCACCAGCATGCTGCTGGTGGTTTTCACGCGCAGGTAATAGGTAACCGGCTGGTCATCGAGCAGCCGCAGCGGGAACACGAAATTGCGATGCGGCACAGGGCGTTCCGTATAGGGGGAGCGATCACCCAGCCGAATCGCCGTGAAATTTGAAGCGGATGCCGATCCGCTTGGACGCACCCCGGCCTGCTGGGGGGTGTACAACGTCACTTCGTCGAGTATCGGGAGCGCGGCTTCCAGCCACCAATCGGTCGGCGCATCGGCACTGCGCGCCAAGGTGAAGCGCAACCAGATTGCGCCAGTGGTATAGCCCGCGCTGATGACACCGGGCACGGCGGCGAACTCCCCGGCCCGCTCCGCCCTCGACACCTCATCGACCGACAGCGAGCCACTCGCATCGCGCAACATCGCCAGATGGCCGGCCAGCGTCACCCCTTCCTGCATACCGTCGTGTGGCGCGAGGGTCAGCGACCACGCCGGAGAAACGTACCATAAAGACAGCACAAGGAGTAGCAGAAAACGAAACATGGGAAGCTCAAGCAAACAAAAAGTCACGGGGATTATCGCACTCGGGCGAGGAAATATCCTTCCGCAGCTTTCGTCCCCAGCGTCGCCGACCTCGCCCGCTTTGCCGCGCAACTCGACCCCGCAGCAAAAGGCGACGGCAGCGCACAAGGCTTCACGGTGAGGTAGGACGGGCTTCAGCCCGACAGGAGGCCCTCCGATCCTGCCCGCGTCGGGCTGAAGCCCGACCTACAAAAGCTGTGGAATCCTTTGCCGCTGCGCGCCTTGTCACTATTTCTAGCGACATACAAGCGAAGGTTGTATGGCTAAAGTAGCGGTTGCGTGGGGTGGACGTGCCGGAGCCGACATAGGGCGGGCAGATTTGCATAGCCACGCGGAAACTTTTAGAGGACGACACAATGAATGGTTTGACGGTGCTTTACGTCGAGGATGAAGAAATCCTCCGAAAGTTGCTCACAAGCCTGCTTGCGAAACGGGTAGGCAGACTGGTCACCGCGCGGGACGGCAGGGAAGGCTTGCAGACCTTCATCGCTTGCCGCCCCGATGTGGTGCTCACCGATATTTGCATGCCGGTCATGGATGGGTTGGAAATGGCGACCCATGTACGCAATCTCCGCCCAGCGGTTCCCATCGCGTTTCTCACCGGCTCGGCGGAAAGGCTGGGTGAATTCGAGCGCTTTAACCCCAGTCTTGACGAGGTGCTTACCAAACCGGTCAATTTTTCGGCGCTCATGCGCTTGCTGGAACGCTATGCCGCCGATTCGGCGGAGGGCGCGCCTGTCGGTGCGCCGGTAGCGCCCGGTCGCCCGTTGGAAATGAACAGCCCGTGATTTGCCGAAGAACGAGGCGCATTGCTCGCGCCCCTTTTCCGTGCCGCGATTGATGCGCCTCGTGGCGTCGGCACATCTACTGCCCTCCCCTCTCCCCAACCCCTCTTCCGCACACGGGAGAGGGGCTTTTGCCGGTTTGTTTACCTTGGCCGGATCAGTCCGATTTTTCGGGATTGGGAAGCCATGTAAACGGGGGGCCTGGCTATCAACAGATAACCAGGAGGGGGCTTTTGCAAAGGGCGGAATCACATAAACGGGGCGCGCCTTGTCGCTATTTCTAGCGACATACAGGCGGAAGGTATCCAGATAAAGTGGCGGCGCTTCCCGTTGCCGGGAATGTTGCCCCGTTGATATCGCGAAGGAAACCGCCTTGACCTACTCTTTCTTGTCCTCATTTTTGCGCGGGGTACTCCTGCTGCTGATCTTCGCCGCGCCGGTTCGAGCTGCGCCGGTGATCTCCACGTTCGTCGGCGGCGATTGGCCGCTCAGCATGCCGATGGCGGTGGCGCTCGACAGTGCCGGCAATCGCTATATTGCCAGCCGTTTCAACGGCACGGTGGCCAAGGTCGATGCGGCGAGCGGCGCGGTGAGCCGCATCGCCGGCACCGGCATTGCCGGTTACAGCGGCGATGGCGGCCTGGCGACCGACGCGCGGTTGAGCAGTCTGGTCTATGCGCTGGCGCTGGATGGCGCGGGCAATGTTTATATTTCCGATGCCGCCAATCAAGTCATCCGCAAGGTGACGGTCGCCACCGGCATCATCAGCACCGTCGCCGGTACGGTCGGCTCGGGCGGCTACAGCGGCGACGGCGGCTCGGCGACGCTGGCCCAGATCAACAATCCGCAAGGCATCGCCTTGGATGCCGCCGGCAATCTCTACATCGCCGATGCCGGCAATTCCGCCATCCGCAAGGTGGACGCCGCTACCGGCAATATCAGCACCCTGGCCGGCACCGGTATCTCCTCCGGTTTCACCGGCGACGGCGGCCCGGCCGGCGCGGCGCAGTTGTCCGGCCCGGCGGGCGTGGCGCTCGATGGCGCCGGCAACTTGTACATCGCCGACAACGGCAACCAGCGCATTCGCATGATTAGCGCCGCCACCGGCATTATCAGCACCATCGCCGGCGACGGCACGCGCAGCTTCGGCGGCGATGGCGGCCCGGCGACGGCGGCGATGTTCAATTGGCCTTGCTGCCTGGCGGTGGATAGCGCCGCCACCAAGCTCTATGTCGCCGATCGCGGCAACAACCGCATCCGCGTGGTGAACCTGGGCGCGGGCACTATCGACACCACCGCCGGCAACGGGCTGACCACCAATAGTGGCGACGGCGGGCCGGCAACGGCGGCGACGGTGAACAATCCGCGTGGCCTGGCGCTTGATGCCGCCGCTAACCTCTATATCGCCGAGAGCGGCAACAGCGCGGTGCGCAAGGTGACGGCCAGCAGCGGCTTGATAAGCACCGATGTGGCCTGGGGCGGCGACCAACGCGCGGCAACCCTGGCGCTGTTGAACCGGCCCGGCGGGGTGGCCCTGGACGGTGCCGGCAATCTCTACATTGCCGACAGCAACGACCATGTCATCCGTAAGGTAGCCGCCAATGGCGTCATTTCCACCGTTGCCGGCAACGCCGCCTTGGGTTCCGGCTACAGCGGCGACGGCGGGTCGGCGACGCTGGCCAAATTGAACGCCCCCAATGGCGTCGCCGTCGATAGCGCCGGCAACCTGTATATCGCCGAGTGCAACAATAACGTGGTTCGCAAGGTGACGGCGGCGACCGGCATCATCAGCACCTTCGCCGGCAACAACACGGCGGGTGTTTCCGGCGATGGCGGCGCGGCGACGGCGGCGCAACTGAATTGCCCGAGCGGTGTGGCGATCGGTCCCGGCGGCAGCGTGTACATCGCCGACACCGGCAACAACTGGGTACGCAAGGTAAATGGCAGCGGCAATATCAGCGTGGTAGCCGGCAGCGACCAGTTATACCAGGGCTATGCCGGTGACGGTGGCCCGGCATACCAGACCGGAACCTGGCTCAATCAACCGACCGGGGTGTGGGCCGATGCCAGCGACAATCTCTATATTGCCGATAGCCAGAACAACGTGATCCGCAAGGTGACGTCGACGACCGGCATCATCAGCACCGTCGCCGGCAACAACGCGCTGGGTTCGGGTTACGGCGGCGACGGCGGCGCGGCCAGCGACGCCCAGCTTTTCCTGCCGCAATACGTGGCGCTGGGTAGCGACGGCAGCCTCTACATCGCCGATACCGCCAACGACGTGATCCGCAAGGTCGATGGCGGCACCGGCAAAATCACTACCCTGGCCGGTAATAACGCGCTGGGCGGCGGCTACAGCGGCGATGGCGGCGACGCCACTGCCGCGCAATTGGGCAACCCCGCCGGCTTGGCGGTCGATGCCGCCGGCTCTATTTATATCGCCGATACCCGCAACAGCCGTATCCGCAAAATAGCGGGGTCGGTGCCGAGAAGCCCCGACCCCGTGCCCAGCGCGCCCACCGAATCCCCGGTCAGACCCGGCGGCAGCGTGACCCTTGGCAGTCTGCCGGTGGTCAGTTATGGCGGCGGTACCGTGATCGTGCCGAGCGATTCCTGCGGCGGCACCCTCTCCCTGCAATTGTCCGCCGCCGGCAAGGCGGAGGTGACCTACGTGGTGTTGGGCAAGCAAACTGTCGCTGCCCAGCCGCTGGGAAGCTCGGCTGGCTTTGTCATCCTGTCGGCCTACTGCCAAAGCGTGCCGATAATCAAAATGAGCAACGGCACGGCGAGCTTCACCGCACCCGCCGAGATGGCTTTCCTGGTGTTGGGCGGAGCCAAGCTGGTTTCCGGCCGGCAGGGCGCCACCGTTGCCACCGACGGCGAAAAACTGGTGATTTCCAGCGGCAGCATCAGTCTTACCACCACCGACAACACGGTGGCCGCCGACGCCATGATTACCGCCTACGCCGGCGAAGTGATCGAAAAAGACGCCCAAGGCAAGCTGAGTGTGCGCGTCGGCTCCTTGAGCGGTAGCGACGGCGCCGTCGGCGATCTATTGAAACCCGCCAACGGCCTGCCCGCCGCGGTGAAACTTATCGGCAAGCTGGGGCGACTCGGCGACACCACGCCACTCGACATGCTGGCCGCCGCATACGGTCAAGCGAGCGTCAGGCAGAATTCCGACGGCACCCTCGGCCCGACGATCCACGCCGTGCCGGTATTGATCCGCATCGACACCAACCGTGCCGACGGCGTGCAAGGCATCGAAGTCGCCCGGAACGGCCTGGTGGTCAGGCTCTTGCCGTTGGTGGCGGAGGTTGGCGCCTTCACCGCGCAGGTCGACCGGATCAGTGGTTACGCCGGCACCACCTTGAGCCTGGATAGCGCGGGGATCCTCAACATTACCAGCGGCGCCAAACAATACGTGGGCCGCGCCGCCCTTCCCGCGACGCCGGACGGCGGCGCGGACGGCTTCACCGCCGATGCGCAGGGCAACCTGGTGTGGACCAACAACGGCACGGCGCAGGTGGTGTACCCGGCATTCCGCTACCTCGACAAGGTGAACGCCGCGCTGCTTGCCATCGACCCCAAGGCGACGCTGTCCGACAACGGCGACGGCAGCTACGCGATCATCCTCAACGGCCGGCGCTACCAGCTACGCCCGCGCTATGAAATTCTCAATCTCTTCACTTTCCCGGCGGCGCATCGCAACGATCCGTGGTGGCTGGAAGATGCGACGGTGTTCGTCAACTACGGCAACGTCACCGCGCAGGGGTTTACGGTGCGGTAGGAGCGGCCTTGGCCGCGATAACGGTAGCGATCAGCGGTGCCTCGGTTGGCGGCGCGGGTTGTCGCGGCCAAGGCGCGCTCCTACGGGGGGAGGGGATTCCAGCGGCGCACCGCGTGGGCACGAACAAGCTGTGCCCACCCTACGAAATCCACGAAAACAGCCCGTAGGATGTGCCGAGGAACGAGACGCATCGCTCGCGCCATACCTCACCGCGCCGCGATTGATGCGCCTCCTTGCGTCGGCACATCCTACGCCCCTTCAGCAATGCCCCCCGTCAAGCAAGAGCACAAAAAACATCGCTTGTATGTCGCTATTTCTAGCGACATACAAGCGACGGCGAGATGGCTAGCATGGTGCCTGCGAAATCCGGTGTTGTTCCGTAGGTCGGGCTTACCGGCCCTTCGCCGACGGTATTTACCGCCGCGCCCTTGTCATGTTGTTCTGGAGAATCGAAATGTCCTTACGCCGTTATGTCCTGATCTTACAGGGTGCCTTGCTGGCGCCGATTTGCGTTCTCGTCGGCCTGCTGGTCTTGCCCCGGCAAGTTCTCGCCGTCGGCCCGCTCAACGACACCGGGGTGGCCGATTGTTACAACGATGCCACGCAGGTCGTCGATTGCGCCACCGTCCTCACCACCCGGATGCGCCAGGATGGCCAGCTCGGGCGCGACACGGCCGCAGCGGCGGGCGTGCTGTACAAGGTTGGGGCCGGCAGCGGCGGTTTCGATTTCACCAAGATTGCCAACGACGGCAGCGCGCTTCCGGCATCCGCGACGCTGGGCGACAACCCCACCGACTGGGCCTGCACCCGCGACAATGTCACCGGCCTGGTGTGGGAGGCCAAGAACACCGGCGGCACGCGCTATCAGAGCAAGTTTAGCTGGTACAGCAGCAATGCCGCCAGCAACGGCGGCTATGTCGGCTACGCCCCGTTCCCAGGGAGCTCATGCGCTGGACTGTCCGCCTGCGACACCGAAAAGCTGGTCGCGGACATCAATGCCTTGTCACTCTGCGGCTACACCGACTGGCGCATGCCGAAAGTCGGCGAGTTGCTGTCGCTGATCGATTATTCCCGCGGGGTCGCCGGCCGCACGGTGGCTACTGTCGACACCGACTACATTGCCAACACGGTCGCCGACTGGTACTGGGGCGGCGACACCTCGGCCGCCCTGGTCAATGGTTCCGCCGCCAAGGCCCTGATGGTCGATTTCGCCTCCGGCCTGGTCAAGAGCGAATACAAGAGCGTCGACACCTACGTCCGTCTGGTGCGCGGCCAATGGTGAGCGGTCGGCGTCCACATCCGCGCTTTTTTCCACCCCTGCTTTCCCCTCGGGAGAACTTCATGCATTTCATCCGTTTCCTTGTCGCCATCTTCCTGCTGATCGCAGTGCCGGCGCTGGCCGTGCAGAATTGCCAGGCCGACATCCCCCAATCCACGCCGACCGCCGATTTCACCGACAACAGCGACGGCACCGTCACCCACACCAAGACCGGCCTGATCTGGCAGCGCTGCCTGCTGGGAGAGAGCTGGAATGGCACCGCATGTAGCGGCACCGCCAGCACGTATGCCTGGCTCAATACATTTCCGGCCGCCGCTAATAGCAATTTGGCCGGCAAGACCGACTGGCGCCTGCCCAGCATCAAGGAGCTGCTGTCCATCGTCGAAACCGGCTGCGCCCTGCCGGCCTCCAATCTTGCCATCTTCCCCAGTCAGGGCAACGACTGGTTATGGAGCAGCACCACCTATCCGTCCACCCCGGCCACTGCCCTGGTGGGCAGCTTCGACACCGGCACCGTCACCAATGTCACCAAGGGACTTACATTGAAAATCCGCCTGGTACGCGACGGCAAGGCGCTGACGCCCTTCGACCGGCTCGCCGATCACACGCCCGATGCGCCCACGTT
>JAGXQV010000111.1 GCA_018336195.1 Sulfuricella sp.
GGCCGCCGGGGCGGGGCGCCAGCCGGAAAAATACAATCCCGCCGCCACCGCCACCGGCATGGCGAACAACGCCGCCAATAGCATGACGACGCGCTGGCTGGCGCCCTTCTTCGAGGCTTTCGGATGGCTCATCGGGCTTGTCCTTTTGCACGTTCGAGGCAGGCGTAAAAGTAAAACCCGGCCAGCACGATCGCCATGCCGAACCACTGCATGGCGTAGCCCAGGTGCATTCCCACCCGCTCGTCGGGGCGCGGCCAGTCGCACACGTAACAGCCCGCCATGGCGGGATCGAGGCGCACCAGGTAAGGGGGCAGGACGAACGGCACCTGCGCCTGATAGCGCGCCAGATCGAAGTTTTCCCGCACCGTCCGCCATGCCGCGCCGTCCGGCTCGGCCAGCATCAGCTTGGGCGAGGCCGGTTGCCACGCGCTGCCGCTGACCATGACTTCCTCGCCGGGCGGCTCGATGGGCGGCAGGTGCGCGCGGCTGCGCCCCACCGGCACCCAGCCGCGATTGACCAGTACCCGGACGCCGCTGCCGGCAAGGCGCAACGGCGTGAGTACCAGGTAACCGGCCTGGTCGCCGTGCATCTGGTTGTCCAGCAACACCTGGTAGGCAGATTCGAAATGCCCGCGTAGCGCGACTCGTCGTTGGCCCAACTCGGCGGCGGCCAAACGGTATGAATTGACCGCGAGGGGCGGCGCCTTGGCAAGCTCGTCGTAACGCCGCTGCAATGCGCGGGCCATCTCGGCCTTGTGCAATTGCCACAGGCCAAGGTGCACCAGCGTCGGCAGGAGCAGCAGCGCCGCCAGCGTCGGCACGACCTTCGGGCAAAAATGGTAGTTCGTCGTCATCGCTACTTTTGCTTTCTATAATTGAGCTATTTCCCGTTTGCGGGAACGTCGCCCGAGGAGTCGTCCATGTTCAAGATCGTCGTCATCGCTTTGCTTGGCCTGGTCGTCGCCAGCCTGTTCGGCGCCCTCGGTTTTCTGGTGCGCGACCAGGGCCGCGGCGAGCGCGTCGCGAAGGCTTTGACCCTGCGTATTTCCTTGTCCCTGCTGCTGTTCGCGGTGCTCGCGGCGGGCTTTTTCTTCGGCCTGATTTACCCGCGCTAGGCTCTCGTCCCTACAGCCAGTACACGAAGACGAACAGCACCAGCCACACCACGTCGACGAAGTGCCAGTACCATGCCACGCCCTCGAAGCCGAAATGGCTTTCCGGGGTGAAATGCCCCTTGAGTGCCCGTCCCAATACCGCCGCCAGCGCAATCGCACCGATGGTGACGTGGAAGCCGTGAAAACCGGTCAGCATGAAAAAGGTGGCGCCGTAGACCCCGGCGCCCAGAGTCAGCCCCAGTTCGCTGTAGGCATGGCGGTATTCGTAAGCCTGCAAGCCGAGAAACAGGCAGCCCAGCGCGATGGTCGCCGCCAGGCCGGCGATGAGTTGGGCGCGGCGGTTTTTCAGGAGTCCCCAGTGCGCCCAGGTGACGGTGACGGCGGAACTCAGCAGCAGCAGGGTGTTCAAGGCCGGGACGCCCCACGCGGCCATCGGCGTGAAAGCCTGGCCGGCCGGGCCGCTGGTGGGCCAGGCGCCGTTGTATCCCGGCCACAGCAGTGAGGTGTGGCCCAACTCGGGGACGGAAATGTTGCGCACGTAAAACAGGGCGCCGAAAAAGGCGGCGAAGAACATCACCTCGGAGCCGATGAACCACGCCATGCCCCAGCGGAACGAGCGGTCTTCCCAGGCGTGGAACTGCCCATGCTGGGTTTCCGCGACCACGTTGCCGAACCAGCCGAACAGGACGTAGCCGACCAGCGCCGCCGCGCCCAGCATCAGCCATTTGCCCGCGGCATGGCCGTTGACCAGGAGGATGAAACCCAAGGCCAGGGTGAACAGGCCGAGCGCCAACAGCACCGGATAGGGGCTGGCATGGGGGACGTAATAGCCGTCGCGGATTTCGCTCATGGTTGTTCTCCTCGTGCGCCAGCCGCCGCCTCGCTGGGGAAAACCGCGTAGGACAGGGTGAGCACGCCGATCTCGGCGGGCAATTCGCGGTCGACGATGAAGGTCACCGGCATGTCGCGCGCTTCCCCCGCCTGCAAGCGCTGCCGGCTGAAGCAGAAACACTCGATCTTCTTGAAATGGCGCGCCGCCGGCGGCGGGCTGATGCTCGGCACGGCGCGTCCTTCCAGTACCCGGTCGGCGACGTTGGTGGCGCGGAACCAGGCCGTCGTCGGCGCGCCGGGATGTACCCGCATCCGGCTCTGGCGCGGCGTGAAGCGCCACGGCAAACCGGGCATCACGTCGCCGTTGAACTCCACCGTCACCCAGCGCGTATCCACGTCTCCGTTCAGTGCCTGGCTGTCTGCGGAGGCACTTTTGCCGTTCAGTCCGGTAACTCGGCAAAACACCTCGTAGAACGGCACCAGCGCGTAACCGAAGCCGAACATGGCGACGGCGCCCGCGCCCAGCTTGAGGGCGAGGCGGCGATTGGCGGCGGGCAGGTTATGCGGCGGTTTCATCGCGATCGACCTCGATCACCGGCTGCACCGGAAAACTGTGATAGGGCGGCGGCGAAGACAGCGTCCACTCCAGCCCCTGCGCGCCTTCCCAAACTTGCGCGGGAGCCGGCGGACCGCCGCGGAGGCATTTCACCACCACGTAAAGAAACAGCAATTGCGCGGCGCCGAGGATGAAGGCGCCGATGCTCGACAGCATGTTGAATTCGGCGAACTGCAGCGCGTAATCCGGGATGCGCCGCGGCATCCCGGCCAGACCGAGGAAGAACTGGGGAATGAAAGTCAGGTTGAAGGCCACGGCGGTTAGCCAGAAATGCCGGCGCCCCAGGGTTTCGTCGTAATAGTGGCCGGTCATCTTGGGCAGCCAGTAATACACCCCCGCCATCACCCCCATGATGCCGCCGGCGAACAGGGTGTAATGGAAATGGGCGACCACGAAATAGGAATGGTGGTACTGGGCATCCGCCGCCGCGTCGGCCAGCACCAGGCCGGTCAGCCCGCCGATGCCGAACAGCACGATCATCCCCACGGCGAACAGCATGGGCGTCTCGAAGCTCATGGCGCCGCGCCACAGGGTGGCGATCCAGCAGAAAAACAATACCGACAGGGGCAGGGAAATCGACATGGTGCTGTACATGAAATACAGCAAGGCCGCGGTGGACATGCCGGAGGTCATGATGTGGTGGCCCCACACCACCACCGACAGCCCGCCGATCGCCCAGAAGGCGTAGACCTGGGCGCGATAGCCGTAAATCGGCTTGCGGGCGAAGGTCGAGAGGATCTGGGGAATGAAGCCCCACACCGGGAACAGCACGATATACACCTCGGGATGGCCGAAGAACCAGAACAGGTGCTGAAAGAGGATGGGGTCGCCGCCCCCGCCGGCATTGAAGAAATGTGTGCCGAAATGGCGGTCGGTGAGCAGCATGGTCACCCCGCCGGCCAGCACCGGAATCACCGCGACCAGCATGAAGGCGGTAATCAGCCAGCCCCAGGCGAACAGCGGCAGGCGCATCATGGTCATGCCGGGGGCGCGCAGGTTGAAGATGGTGACGATGATGTTGATCGACCCCATCACCGAGGAAATGCCCAACAGGTGGATGGCGAAAATCGCGAAATCGACGCCCATCCCCTCCTGTACCGATAGCGGCGCGTAGAAGGTCCAGCCGGTGCCGATGGCGCCGTCGCCCACGCCGAACAGGGCGAGGGCGAAGGGCATCAGCAACAGCAGCGCCGCCGGCGGCAACAGCCAGAAGCTCCAGTTGTTGAGGCGCGGCAGGGCCATGTCCGGCGCGCCGATCATCAGCGGGATCATCCAGTTGGCGAAGCCGGTGGCGGCGGGCATCAAGGCCATGAAGATCATCACCAGGGCATGCACGCCGATCAACTGGTTGAACAGTTCTGGCTGCATGATCTGCAATCCCGGCTGGAACAGTTCCGCCCGCACCAGCAGGATCAGCGCGCCGCCGACGAAGAACATGGTCAGGGAAAACACCAGGTAGAGGGTGCCGATGTCCTTGTGGTTGGTGGTGAACAGCCAGCGCGCCCAGCCCTTGGGAGGGCCGGCATAAGCGGCTTGCAGCGCCACTTCCGTCATCGCAGCACCTTCACTTGCGCGGGCTGCACCTGATCGTCCATCTTGTTGCCGAAGGCGTTGCGCTCGAAGGTCACCACCGCCGCGATGTCGCTGTCGTTCAGGGTGTCCTTGAAGGCCTGCATCGCGGTATTCGGCTTGCCGTTCATCACCCGGTCGAGATGGCCGTCCTTCACCAGGCGCCCTTTGCCGTCGAGGAACGGGCCGTTGACCACCTTGCTGCCGGCCAGTGCGGGAAATACGTTGGGAATACCGCGACCGTCGGCCTGATGGCAGACGACGCAGAGGGTCTCGTAGATTTTCCGGCCATGCTTCATCAGTTCGTCGCGGCTCCACACTTGTGCGGCGCCGACGGCGACGGCGGCCTGCGCGGCTTTCTTGCGGACCAGCCACTGGCGGTATTCCGCCTCGCTGACCGCCTGCACCACCACCGGCATGAAGCCGTGCCCCTTGCCGCACAACTCGGCGCATTGGCCGCGGTAGATGCCGGGGCGCTCGATCCGCGCCCAGGTTTCGCGGATAAATCCGGGGATGGCGTCGCGCTTGGTGCCGAACTGGGGCACCCACCAGGTGTGGATTACGTCGGTGGAAGTGAGCAGAAAGCGCACCTTCTTGCCTACCGGCAACACCAGCGGGTTATCCACCTCCAACAGGTAGTGTTCGCCTTTTGCCTCCCGGTTATCGATCTGCGCTTGCGGCGTGGCCAGGGCGCTGACGAAGCGGATGCCCTCGCTGGGATATTCGTATTGCCATTTCCACTGGCTGGCGGTGATCTTGACCACCATGTCGGCATCGCCGCGGGTGTCCTGCATCACCAACACGCTGTGGTAGGCGGGGATGCCCATCAGGATGAAGTCGATGAATATCAAGATCAGAAAAGGCACGGCGGTCCAGAAAATCTGTACCGCCGTGCTCGGCCCGGTAAAGCGGGACGCCTTGAAATCGCGGCTTTTGCGATGAGTGACTATCGAGTAGATCATGACGGCGAACACCGCGACGAAAATCGCCATGGTGATGACCATGAACTTGTTGTGCACCTGCAAAGTATCCAGGGCCAGCGGCGTGGCCGGCGCCGGAAAATTCCAGGTCAGTTCGGCGCGGGCGGGGCAAGCGCAGAGAACCGCTGTGATGCTCGCCAGCATCGACGTGAGTCGCCTGAATGACATGTACTTTTCCCAAGGAAACCGGTCGGTGAAGAACAAGGGGACTTTGCAGGCAAATGCGCCGAAGCGGTGGCCTGAAGCCTATAGCCCAGTTTAATAATTTGCCTTGGGAAAGCTATTTGGAGGTTCACCTAAGGGGTTAGGTGATTTCACCTAATACGCGCTTCGGGGAGATAGGCCTGCCGGGGTGGAACCAAACGATGAAAGGCCGGCGTCCTGGGGTCGGTTACTCCGCCAGCGGCGAGCGATACGCGGCGATCCACGCCGGCAGTTGCTCGCCCGGCATGGGGCGGGCGATGCCGTAGCCCTGGGCGATGTCGCAGCGGTGGTCGCGCAGCCAGGTAAGGTCGGCGGGGGTCTCGGCGCCTTCCGCGACGATGCTCAATCCCAGGGCATGTCCGAGGAGGATGGTGGAGTCGACGATGGCCGCGTCCTTGGGCGAATCGCAGACCGAGGTGACGAAGCTCTGGTCGATTTTCAACTCGTGGACCGGCAACCGCTTGAGATAGGACAGCGATGCCTGGCCGGTGCCGAAATCGTCGATGGACAGCTTGAGCCCCAACCCCGCCAGTTCGGAAAGATTCGCCAGGGCCAGCGCCGGATCTTCCATCAGCGCGCTTTCGGTGATTTCCAGGCAGAGGGCCTCGGGCGGCAGGTCGGGCAGATCAAGCAGGCCGCGCATCTGGTCGACCAGGCAGGGATTGAGCAGGTCGTGGGTGGAGAGGTTGATGGAGAGCACGATGGCGATGCCTTCCCGGCGCCATTGCGCGGCTTGGGCGGCGACGTGGTCGAGCAGCCAGGGGGTGATTTCGCGGATGAAGCCGGTCTGCTCGGCGAAGGGGATGAAACGCATCGGCGGCACCAGCCCCATTTCCGGGTGCTGCCAGCGAATCAGCGCTTCCGCGCCGCAGATCCGCCCAGTGGCCAAGTCCAGCTTGGGCTGGTAATAGACCACGAATTCGCGGCGCGCCAGGGCATCGCGCATGTT
This sequence comes from Sulfuricella sp., assembly GCA_018336195.1. Classification (GTDB taxonomy): domain Bacteria; phylum Pseudomonadota; class Gammaproteobacteria; order Burkholderiales; family Sulfuricellaceae; genus JAGXQV01. Next base: position 6,265 of record JAGXQV010000111.1, read on the forward strand.
GCCGATCAGCGACAACTGCTCGTGCGGCGGCTCGTCCTTGATCTCGGCGACGAAGGCGTAGCCCGAGTGTTTGCGCTTGGCGGCGGACATCGCCAGTTCGGCGCGGCGCAGCAGGGTGGTGGCGTCGCCGCCGTCCTGCGGGTACAAGGCGATGCCGATGCTGCCGTCCACGTCGAGGCGCTGGTCGTCGAGCGGGATGGGCTGGCGCAGCACGCCGATCAGGGCGGCGGCGAACTCGGCGGCGGCGGCCTCGTCGGCGTTTTCCAGGAGGAAGGCGAATTCGTCGCCCCACAGCCGCGCCGCCAGCACCGGCTGGGTGAAGGGCCGCGCCAGCCGGGCGCCGACTTCGGCGAGCAGCCGGTCGCCGATGGGGTGACCGAGGGCGTTGTTGATTAGGGCGAAGCGGTCGAGATCGAGCACGGCGATGGCTGCCCAGGAATCCTTGGGGAGCTTTTCGAATGCTTCGAGGAAATAGGTGCGGTTGGGCAGCCCGGTGAGCGTGTCTGTGTAAGCGAGCTTGAGGATTTTCTGTTCGCGGGCGGCGATGCCTTCGCGCATGTGGTTGAAGCTGGCGGCGAGTTGGCCGATCTCGTCCGCGGCCAGGTAGGGAATCGGTTGGGCGTAATCGCCCGCCTCGATGCGCTGGGCTTCCGTGGCGAGGCGGTTGACCGGCCCGGCGATGTGGCGGGCGAAGAGGACGCTGCCCAGCGCGAAGAGGAGGATGCCGCCCAGCATGATGCTGAACAAGGCCATCTGCATCGAGTGGAAGGGTGCCTCGGCCTGTTCCAGCGAGCGTTGCAGGATCACCGAAGCGGTCCCGCCGAGCGGGGTGGCGAGGGTTTGGAAACGCTCGCCGGCGAGCGCGATGACCAGTTGTTCCATGCCGTTTTGGCGAAATTGTGCCAGCGCCCCCGGCAATGCGGCGCGCCGAGCGCCTTCCAGCGACGAGGCGAGCAGGGTGACCGCCGGCTGGTCGGCGCGCACCACGCTGACGCTCAGGCCGGTCATTTGCGCGAGATCGCGCGCCCAGGCATCGTCCACCGGAAAGCCCATCGCCACCCAGGCGATCAGCTTGGGGGCCATGATCGGCACCAGCACGGTCTGATAGAGGTGGCCGTCGTCCATCACCTTGAAAGCGGCGCTTTTTCCCGCCGCCTCGGCGGAGCGCAACAGATCGGGAAACGGGAAGGGCCGCATCGCGGGTTTGTTGGGCGTGGTTTCGGCCACTACCCGCCCCTCGGGAGTGACCACCATCATCACCTGGGCGCCGATGCGAAAACCGTGGTTGCGCAACACCGAGCGGATTGTCGGGCGGTCTTGGGTAGCGATGGCTTCGCGGAAGCCGAAATCAAATGATAAGACCGTCGCGGCGGTTTCCAGTTGGTGCTGGTTTTGTTCGATCAGGCGGGTGAACACCCGGGTGCCGGCGCTGAGTTCCCTGCCCAGTTCGGTAGCGACGATGCCGTGGTTGCTGCGCGTCACCAACCCCAGCACCAGCGCCATCACGAGCACCAGCAGGCCGATGAACACGGCGGCGATGCGGTGCCTGAGGGTGCGGAAGATCATGGGCTAGGAGCCTCTCAGTATTGGTCGGAGTCGATGGGAGGTTTGGCCTTAACTATACGCGGCGCAATGTTCATTACCAAGTCGAGCTTGAGCGGCGCCGTGCCGATCTCGATTTCGCGGGAAGCAAACGCGGCTTTCTGGCGCGGATGCCAGACCTGCAGGCGGTAGCGCCCGGGAGGAACGTCGCTGATGAGGGCATGGCCGGCAGCGTCGGTTTTGGCGAAGTGGCGGGTATTGACCACCAGCACGTAGGCTTCCATCCAGTCGTGGATGTTGCAGCCCAGCGCGACTTCGCCGGCCTTGTCGAATATCACCGGCTGCGCCGGTTTGCCGGCGTAGAGCTTGATTTCGAAGACCTTGGCGGGCGAGAAGGAATAGACGTGGTGCTTGAACGGATCGCGGTTGGGGAATTCCACCGCCGTGCCGGTCTGGACGATGGTCAGGTAGGGGCGGAATTCGCGGTCGCGCTGTTCGATTGCCGGTGCCGGCGGACGGGTGCGCGGTGGGGCGGCCGCCAGCGCTTCGAGCACCACGGCGCTGTCTTCCGCAGGCTTGCCCGCCGGGGTGGCGACCGTCGCCTCCAGGCTGCCGGCCAGTGCCGGCGGGACGGCGGCGCTCAGTGCCGCAGCGAGGAGCGCCGCAACCAATTTCACGGCGCCACCTGGAGCGTCGGCGCCACCTGCCAAATTTCCGTGGTCAGGCTGCCGTCGCGATAGACCAGGGCGTGCCATGCCTTGACCGGTTTGGCGCCGCCGTATTCGGCGCCGCCTTCGATAGAGGCGCCTTGGGGGTTGGCATACGATTCGAGTTTGCCGAATTTGGCGGGGCGGGGCTGTCCGGCGTTGGCCGCGATGAATTTCCGCCACACTTCGCGGATCGCCGCCTTGCCGCGGTAGCGCCCGTCGAGCGGGCCGCCGATCCAGTCCATGTAGGCATCGTCGGGGTAATCGGCCATCAACGCATCGAGATTGCCGGCGGCAACCGCGTCGAGATGGGCTTTCGCCTTGGCGTCTTCGAGCGGGCCGGCGAATACGGATTGGCTAAGGGCGAGCGACAGGGCCAAAACGGCAAGGGCTAGGGATGAGGGTTTCATGGCAACCTCCTGGAATCATTCATGGGTTTTGGGAAAACCGCCCGGTGCATTGCACCGACCGGTTTCTGGTCGTGGACACTTCGAAAACGGCGGGGATCAGGATCCCATTTCGCCCATCGCGGTTTGCAGGTAGTTTTGCACCCCGACTTTTTCCACCAGGTCGACCTGGGTTTCCAGGTAGTCGATGTGATCTTCGGTGTCGGAAAGGATTTCCTGGAGGAGGTCGCGCGACACGTAGTCCTTGATGCCCTCGCAGTAGCCGATGGCTTCCACATAAAGCTCGCGCCCGGCGAGTTCGAGCTTGAGATCGCAAGCCAGGCATTCCGGGACGTTTTCACCGATCAGCAGCTTGCCGAGGTCTTGCAGGTTGGGCAGTCCTTCGAGGAACAGGATGCGCTCGATCAGCTTGTCGGCATGGTGCATTTCTTCGAGGGATTCTTCGTATTCGTGTTTCCCCAGCGCGTTCAACCCCCAGTTCTTGTACATCCGGGCGTGCAGGAAATACTGGTTGATGGCGGTGAGTTCCACCGTCAGTCCCTTGTTCAGATAGTGGATGACTTTCTTGTCGCCTTTCATGGGTAGCTCCTTAAAAGTACGGCTAAAAGGTGAAGACGGATGCCCGTTCCGGGGGGCGCTTGAGTATAGGCCGGGAACGCGCACTATGCGGCTTGGCGGAAATCCTCCTTCTCGCAATCGCTGCTTCGGGTTTCCTTCAGCAGGCACTGGGCGTATTCGGCGCAACGCCCGCACTGGGTGGCGATGCCCAAGGTTTCCCGGAGTTCCCCCAAGGAAATCGCCCCGTTGCAGATCGCTTCGCGGATTTGCCGGTCGGTGACCGCTTGGCAGATGCACACGTACATGATTCGTTCCCCAGAGAATGACGCCTACGATTTCATTCTAGGTAGTTGAGTTCTGTTGTCAACTATTTTCCGGAAAGCGCGGCGCCTGACAGGCCGAGATATTTTTCGTGAAGTTGCCGAACCTGGCGCTGCAAGGCATCCAGGTCGCCGCTGTTGTCGATCACGTCGTCGGCGTGGTCCAGGCGCGCCTCGCGCGTGGCTTGATGGGCAAGGATGGCGCGGGCTTCCGCTTCGCTCAGGCCGCTGCGGGCCATGGTGCGGGCGATTTGGCGTGCTTCGGAGCAATCCACCACTAGGACGCGCTGCACCAGGTCGCGGTAGCCGCCGGTTTCAATCAGTAGGGGAACCACCACCAGCGCGTAGGGTGCCGTGCTGCGCAGCGCCAGTTCGGCGGCGCGGCTGCGGATGCGCGGATGGAGGATCGCTTCGAGAGTCTGTTTCGCGCGCGCATCGGCGAAAACCCGGCGGCGCAGGGCGGCGCGGTCGAGGCTGCCGTCGGGCAGAATGAATTCATTTCCCAATCGTGCGGCGATTTCGCCGAGCGCTGCTGCGCCCGGCACGGTCAGTTCGCGGGCGATCACGTCGGTGTCGATCACCGCCGCACCGAGTGCGGCAAACAGCTCGGCGGCAGCGCTCTTGCCGCTGCCGATGCCGCCGGTTAGGCCGATGGTGAGGGGCATGAGGGGGTTACTCCGGGGATTTCTTGAGGCGCTTGGTAGGCTTGCGTTGCGCCGGGAGGGGGGCGGCGACTTCCAATGTCCCTGTTAGGGGCGGCGCCAGATAGTTCTCCCCGCTCACCACCGGCTTGCCGCTCTTGGCTTCCAGCGCCTTGCGCGCATCGCCGGCAATCGTGCCGCCTTCCTTCGCCGCTTGGCGGTTGTCGGCAAACCCCTGCGCATCCTGGCGGCGTGCGATTTCCGTGGTGCCCGCCTCGCCCAGCATGGTGAAAATCAGTTCCAGATCAGTCATGTGATCGCGCAGATTGTTGGCAGTCTTGATCTTGTCCAGCCCCTTGAGGCGACTGTGGGCGGCGGGCGTTACGCCGAATGTGGCGCGGGCGATTTCAGCGGTGAGGATGGAATATTCCCGGCCTTCCTGTACGCCGCGAGCCTTCCACTCGTCGGTCAACTCGCCGCGAACGGCGATGGAGCGTAGCCGTTTTTCGATCCACGCCGGCGGGTAGCCCTTGGCCTGGTAAAGCTCGCGGGCACGGGCACTGGCGAGTTCCGGGTTTTCGATTTCCTTGACCCGTTCAAAGCCCACCTGCGCCAGCCAGCGCTTGAAAGGCTCCGCCTTGGGCGAGGGAATCGACTGGATGACGCGAAACAACCCTTCGGTGTTGGCGCAGTTGACCCGCTGGATACCCCCTGCAGTCTCTATGCGTAGGGGGGTGACAATTTGTCCCCACCCTTGAGATAACGCTTTGTCACGCGAGCGGATTTTCTTGATGTAGTCGCTTGGGTTGACGCTGTCGGTGAGAACGGCGACGACATCCGCGATGGAAAACCACCATTCCTCGTTGTGCCAGGTGCGGCGAATGGCTGTTTCCTGGAAAACAACCAAGCGGTCAGTTTGAGTATCCGGATCGGCTGTCCTGTTGCTCATAGACTCTCCTCGTTCGCGTGTGCAGATGGGGATTCAAGGACGTTTTGGCGGCGCGGGTTCCCGTGAAGACTAATAACCCAAATACGCCCGCACGATAGGTTCCCCCCAGAACAGCGCGACTAGCGCGCCGCCGGCGAGGTAGGGGCCGAATGGCATGGGCACGTTGCGGCCGCGCTTGGCGAGGATGATGAGGAAGGTGCCGACCACTGCGCCGACCAGCGAGGAGAGCAGGATCACCAGGGGCAGCATGATCCAGCCGAACCACGCGCCGATGGCGGCGAGCAGCTTGAAGTCGCCATAACCCATACCTTCCTTTTTCATGATGAGCTTGAAGGCCCAGTACACGCTCCACAGCGAGAGATAGCCGGCGATGGCGCCGATCACCGCGCTCTTCAGGTCGGTGAAGGCGTTGGCGGTGTTGAACAGCAGGCCTAGCCACAGCAGCGGCAGGGTGAGGTCGTCGGGCAGGTATTGGGTGTCGAAGTCGATGTAGGTCAGCGCCACCAGCGTCCAGATCAGGAGCAGCGCCGCGCAGCCGGTCAGGCCGAAACCGAAATGCCAGGCGGCGAAACCGCTCAACAGGCCGGTGACGGCTTCGACGATGGGGTAGCGCGCCGAGATCGGCGCCTTGCAATGCGCGCAACGTCCGCGCAAGGCCAGCCAACTGATGATCGGGATGTTTTCCCAGGCGTTGATGAGGTGTCCGCAGGCGGGGCAGGCGGAACGCGGAATCACCAGGTTGTAGGGCGGGGCCGGCTGCGGTTCCGGGTCGCCTTCCTTATGGTGCAGGGCCGCGCATTGTTCGGCCCAGTCGCGTTCCATCATCTTGGGCAGACGATGGATGACCACGTTGAGGAAACTGCCGACGATCAGGCCGACGACAATCGCCAGGCCGATAAAGAAGGGCGGGTAGCTTTGCAGCGCGATAAAAAACAGTTCCATAATCAGCCGACCACCTGGCCCATCTTGAAGATCGGCAGGTACATGGCGACCACCAGGCCGCCGATGAGGGTGCCGAGGACCACCATAATTAGCGGTTCCATCAGGCTAGAGAGCGCTTCTACTGCATCATCGACTTCCGCTTCGTAGAAGTCGGCGATCTTGCCGAGCATGGAGTCGAGTGCGCCGGATTCCTCGCCGATGGCGACCATTTGCAGCACCATGGGGGGGAACAGTTCGACGTTTTGCATGGAGACGGTGAGGCTGGTACCGGTGCTGACCTCGGCCTGGATCTTCTTGGTGGCGTTGAGGTAGATCACGTTGCCCGCCGCGCCGCCTACCGAGGCGAGGGCTTCCACCAGCGGCACGCCGGCGGCGAACATGGTGGAGAGGGTGCGGGTCCAGCGGGCGATAGTGGCTTTTTCGATCACCGCGCCGAAAATCGGCAGCTTGAGCATGATGCGGTCCATGATCTCCTGCATTTTCTTGGAGCGCTTCCAGGTGTAGAAAAAACCGTAGAAAAAACCGCCGATACTGCCGAAGATCAGATACCAGTACTGGACGAAAATTTCCGAGAGGTTCATCACGAACACCGTGGGGCCGGGCAGGTTGGCGCCGAAGCTGGAAAACAGTTCCTTGAACGCCGGCACCACGAACAGCATGATGACCGCGGTGATGACGAAAGCCACCACCAGAATCGAAATCGGGTAAAACAGCGCGGATTTGATCTTGCCCTTGATGGCGAGGATTTTTTCCTTGTAGGAGGCGAGGCGGTCCAGCACGGTATCGAGAATACCGGCCTGCTCGCCGGCGGTGACCAGGTTGACGAACAGGTCGTCGAAATACAGCGGGTATTTCTTGAAGGCGTTGCTCAGGCTGCTACCGGTCTCGATATCGGTCTTGATATCCATGAGGAGCTTGGCCACCGCCGGGTTGCTGTGGCCCTTGCCGACGATGTCGAAGGCTTGCAGCAGGGGCACGCCGGCCTTCATCATGGTGGCGAGCTGGCGCACGAACAGGGTGACGTCCTTGTCGACGATCTTGCCGCCCCTGGCGCTGCTTTGCTTTTTCAGCTTGGCTACGTTGATGCCCTGGCGGCGCAATTGGGCCTTGGCGACGGCGTCGCTGGCGGCGCGAATGTCGCCCTTGATCTTGCGGCCCTTCTTGTCGCTGCCTTCCCAGGAATAGATGTATTCCTTGGCCGCGTCCTTCTTGTCGGTTGCCATGTTTTCTCCTCCTTAAAGGACAAAAACAGTGTTGAGTGCTTAGTGTCGAGTGTTTAGTTGAGGTCGACGCGCCAAGCGCGTCGCTATTGGATCAGGCGCGAAGCGCATTCAACAATTCAACACTAAACACTCAAAACTAAAAACTGTTTTTGCTTATTCATTCGTTACCGCTTCGATTTCTTCCAGCGAGGTCAGTCCCAGCTTGACCTTGGCCAGTCCCGATTGACGCAGGTCGCGCACGCCTTCGCGCTGGGCCTGGTCGGCGATATCGTGGGCGGTGCCGTTTTTCATGATGATGCGGCTGATTTCGTCGCTGATCGGCATCACTTGGTATATCCCGACCCGCCCCTTGTAGCCGCTATTCTTGCACAGTTCGCATCCAACCGGGCCGTAGGGTTGCCAGGAACCATCCAAATCCGCTTCCTTGTAACCGGCGCGCAGCAAGGCTTCGCGGGGGATGTCCTCGGGCTGCTTGCATTTGCACAGGCGCCGGGCGAGGCGCTGGGCGGTGATGAGAATGACCGACGAGGCGATGTTGAACGGCGCCACCCCCATGTTCATCAGGCGCGTCAGGGTGCCCGGCGCGTCGTTGGTGTGCAGGGTGGAAAGCACCATGTGGCCGGTCTGCGCGGCTTTGATGGCGATGTCGGCGGTTTCCAGGTCGCGGATTTCGCCCACCATGATGATGTCGGGATCCTGGCGCAGGAAGGATTTCAGCGCGGCGGCGAACGTCAGGCCGGCCTTGTCGTTGACGTTGACCTGGTTGACCCCGGGCAGGTTGATTTCCGCCGGGTCTTCGGCGGTGGAAATATTGATGCCCGGCTCGTTGAGAATGTTGAGGCAGGTGTACAGCGACACCGTCTTGCCGCTGCCGGTCGGCCCGGTCACCAGCACCATCCCGTAGGGGCGTCCGATGGCCTTGAGCAGGTGTTCCTTCTGGTCGGGGTCGTAGCCCAGCGCATCGATGCCCAGCGTGGCGCTGCTGGGATCGAGAATCCGCATCACGATCTTTTCGCCGAACAGGGTCGGCAGGGTGCTGACGCGGAAGTCGATGGCGCGGCTGGGCGACAGCACCAGTTTCATGCGCCCGTCCTGGGGGATGCGTTTTTCCGAAATGTCGAGCTTGGAAATTACCTTGATGCGCGAGCCGATTTTTTCCTTGATCGCCAGCGGCGGCTGCGCCACTTCGTAAAGGATACCGTCGGTACGGTAGCGGATCCGGTAGAACTTTTCGTAAGGCTCGAAATGGATGTCGGACGCCCCGCCGTTGATGGCGTCGAGGAGAATTTTCTGGATGTACTTGACCACCGGGGCGTCGTCGACTTCCGCGGCCATGCCCTCTTCGCTGGCCGTCACGGCGGCCGCTGCGGCTTCCTCGTCGGCGAAATCCAGCTCGATCTCGTCGCCCGGCAAATCCTTCAGCGCCGCAGCGCTGGCGGCATAGCGCTTGTCGATCAGCGCCCCGAGCTTGGGGTCTTCCACCACCACCGGCTCCACCGCCAAGCCGGTCTGGAATTTCACCTCGTCGAGCAACTGCAGGTCGGAGGGGTCGGCAACCGCCACGAACAGCCGGTTACCGCGCCTCAGCAGGGGCAGCACGCGCCGCCCTTGCATGGTGCGGGGATCGATGGCCGAATGCGGCAAGTGGTCGGTGTCGACGGCATCCAGGTCGAAGAGGGGATAGCCGAAGGTGACGGAGGCGAATTCGGCGACTTCCAGGGCCGCCATTTTCTTGGCGGCGAGCAACACCGCGATGAAATTCTTCCCCTCGGCGTGGGCCTGATCCTGGATGACCTGCACTTCCTCCTCGGGAAGGCGGTTGTGCTGCACCAGCGCGCGCGCCAGGCCGCTCAGTTTGGAAGGAGGAAGGATCGATGACATTCTGGAAAGGCGATAATTTTCAAGACTGCCCAGATGATGCCAACCGCAGCCCCGAATGTAAAGGCGCTTGTGAGAGGCGTTTTAACCATGGCGGGGCGGCCGTGCGGCAATTTTTAAAATGGCTTGTCAGGCCGGCGGCGGGGGGGCAGGGAAGAGCCGCACCACTTTCACCGAGCGATCCTGGGTTTGCAGGATTTCCAGGGTGTGGCCGCCGAGCTTGAAGCTCACCCCGGCTTCCGGGATGTCCTCGAAATGTTCGAGGATCAGGCCGTTGAGGGTTTTCGGGCCGCTCAGAGGGAAATCCAGTTTCAATTTGCGGTTCAGGTCGCGTAGCGGACTGGCGCCGTCCACCAGCCAACTGCCGTCGTCCTGCTTGCGGTAGCTGCCGGTCTGACCGGGCGCGATGGTGGTGAATTCGCCGACGATTTCCTCAAGGAGGTCGTCGAGCGTCACCAGCCCCAGCAGTTCGCCGTATTCATCGACTACCACGCCGGTACGCCGCTGGTTTTCCTGGAACAACTGCATCTGGGTGAGTAGCGAGGTACCGGCGGGGATGAAATACGGCTCGCGCATCGATTCGGTGAGGGTTGCCGCGCTGATTTCGTCGTTCTGCACATGACGCAGCAGCTTGCGCACCGTTATCACGCCCAACACGTTGTCGAGCTTTTCCCGGTACGCCAGCAGGCGCGAATGGTGGCAAGTGACGATCTGCTCGCGAATGGTTTCCAGCGGCGCGTCGAGGTCGATGGCCTCGATCTGGTTGCGCGGCGTCATTACGTCGCCGACGGTGGTTTTTTCCAGCTCGAACAGGTTGACCAGGATGCTGTGATGCTTGGGGGGAATGTAATGCCCGCCTTCCAGCACCAGGGTGCGCAGTTCCTCCATGTTCAGGGCGGCGCTGGCGCCGTGCAGAGAGGGCTTCAGGCGCAGCATCCACAGCAGCGCGTTGACGAACAGGTTGACGAACCAGATCACCGGGTAAACCAGCTTGAGCAGCGGGGTCAGCACATAGCCGGCGGGAAAGGCGATGCGCTCGGGATAAGCGGCGCCCAGTACCTTCGGCGTGACTTCGCTGAAGACCAGGATCAGGAAGGTGACCGCCAGCGTCGAGGCGGTAATCATCCATTCGCTGTCGCCAAACAGGCGCAGGGTGATGACGGTGACCAGCGCGGCGGAAGCGGCGTTGAGCAGGTTGTTGCCGAGCAGGATCACGCCCAGCAGTTTGTCGGTATGGTCCAGCAGGTAGGCGGTCAAGCGGGCGCCGCGATGGCCGCGTTTGGCCAGGTGTTTGAGGCGATAGCGGTTGAGCGCCATCATGCTGGTTTCGGCGGCGGCGAAAAAGCCGGAAACGATCAGCAGCACGGCCAGCGCGATCAGCAGGCCGGATAAGGGAATGTCGTCCAAGAAATGGGCCTTACGTTAAGAAGAACGCACAATTCTTGGAGTTCGGGCGGGGGATGTCAAGTTAAAGGGAAACCGCCGACAGCTAAAGAGGGAAAGAAACCGCAATGAAGTCGGCACCGCGGAGGGTTCCGCTCGGTGCCGACAAGGGGGGTGAAATGCCAACGGCTAAGGCGTTAACGGCAAGGTCGCATTCCAGGTTCCCGATGCGGAAATCGGCACCGTGAACGACAGGAAGCTGAACGATGTCGCTCCGGAAAAATCGCCGCTGGCGCGGAACGGCGTGGCGTTGATGTCTATGGTCCACGACATCGGGCCGCCGCCCGATCCGGCAGCCGACCCGCTGATTACCGGCTGCGTCCATGCCCCCTCGAAGCTGTAAACGCCCAGACTGCTGCGCGTGAGGGTGCCCGTCCAGGTTCCGCAGATGCACACGTTTCCATAATAGGGGACTGCGATATTACCGCCATTGAAGGTGCCGTTCGCCGATCCGGTTATCGAACCGTCCGCCTGAACATTGGCGACCCAGGTTCCCGTCGCCGCCCCGGAGACGCTGTTGACGAAAGACGCCGTTCCCGCGAAAGAGCCGTTCACGCTCCCGCGAACGGTCGCCGTGGCCGGATTTTGCAGCGAAACCGTCCATGTGCCGTTGACGGTCTTCACGCCGCCGCTGCCGGAATAATATTGCCCGGTAAATGCGCCGGTGGCTTTGCCGGTGGCGGGATCGAATATCAGGGCGACGCTGCCGTCCGCCGAGCCGTTGGAACTCAACGGCCCGCGATTGCCCGGCGCCGACCAGGCCACCGTGATCTTCCCGGTCGCCGGGTCGTATCCGGTGATCTGCCACGTTCCGGAAAGTCCTTTCGCGCCGAACGTCCCACTGCCCGAAGCACTGATCGACGACGAACCGGAGGCGCTGGTGGCAATGGTCGCCAACCATTGCCCTTCGATATTCCCGGAGAACGTCGCGGAGTTGTCGGTAGTGGCCCCGGTGAAGGTGCCGATCAGCGCCCCCGTAAGGGTTTGATCCGCGCCGGCAGGCGCTGCGAATAGAACCGAAACCGACAAAAGTATGGCAATTAGAAATCTCATGATTGTTCCCCTTTACCCAATATCCATTGACTGTCTCAGTATAGATCAAGGCCTCGACGAGGCCGAATTGATTAGTTTAGCGGGGGCTTGGCGATGATTTTGGGGGAGTTTCCACCTTGCGGCGGGGGATCAAGGAAGCGGGAGAAGCGTGGCAGGGATCGGGTGTCCTGCCACGCGATGACTGATCAACCGCGCAACGCGGCAATGCGTTCCTCGATGCTCGGGTGGGTGGCGAATATCGCGCTCCATCCCGGACGTCCGGCGATGCCGGCGGTGGCGACGCTTTGCGGGAGTTCGCCGGCTTCCATGCCGCCCAGGCGTTGCAGGGCGGCGATCATCGGCTGGGGGGTGCCGAGCAGGTGGGCGGCGCCTGCGTCGGCGCGGAATTCACGCTGGCGCGAGAAGTACATCACGATGATGCTGGCCAGCACGCCGAACAGCAGGTCGCAGACGATCACGGTGATGGTGTAGCCGATGCCGGGGCCGCTGCTTTCCTCGTCGTTTTTGCGCAACGCCTGGTCGACGAAATAGCCGATGACCCGCGAGATGAAGATCACGAAGGTGTTCACCACGCCCTGGATGAGGGTGAGGGTGACCATGTCGCCGTTGGCGACGTGGGCGATTTCGTGGGCCAGCACCGCTTCCACTTCCTTTTCGTTCATGGTTTGCAGGAGTCCGGTGGAAACCGCCACCAGCGCGCTGTTGCGGCTCATGCCGGTGGCGAAGGCGTTCGGCTCGCCGTCGTAGAGCGCCACTTCGGGCATCGGCAGGCCGGCGCGCTGGGTGAGGCGGGCGACGGTATCGACCAGCCAGCGTTCCACCTGGGTCTGGGGATTCTCGATGACTTGCGCGCCGGTGCTCCATTTGGCCATGGTCTTGGACATCAGCAGCGAGATGAACGAGCCGCCGAAGCCCATCACGGCGGCGAAGCCGAGCAGCATTCCGAGATTCAGGCCGTTGCCGGTGAGATATTTGTTGACCCCCAGCAGGCTGGCGACGACGCCCAGCACCAGCATGACGGCAAGGTTGGTGATCAGAAAGAGAATGATGCGTTTCATTGCAAACCTCCAAAAGTGCGATTTAAGCCAGAGTAATTCAATGTTGTTGCAGGTCGGGTATTTTTCAAGGTGCTACGGTTCGTCGGCGGCAGCCTCGCGGCGGTTGGAGAGGATCGAACTGCCCAGCGACAGGGCGATCAGCGCCGCGCCGACCAGGCCGGTTACGGCTTCCGGGATGTGGAACTTCACCCCCGCCAGCATGATGACGGCGAGCGCGCCGATCGCCCAGAAGGCGCCGTGCTCCAGGTAGCGGTAGGTGCTGAGGGTGCCGCGCTCGACCAGCAGCAGGGTGAAACTGCGCACGAACATCGCCCCCGCGCCGAGGCCCAAGGTGATGATGAAGAGATTGTTGGTGAGGGCGAACGCGCCCACCACGCCGTCGAACGAGAAGCTCGCGTCGAGCAGTTCCAGATAGAGGAAGCCGCCCACGCCTTGGCGCACCACCTGCTCATGCCCGGCATCCTCGCCGCCCACCAGCGCCGCCAAGCCTTTGGCGAAAATATAAGTGACCACGCCCCAAACCCCCGCGGTGACGAATTCGCCACGCTCCGGCCCGTCCAGCAGGGCGGCGGTGAGCAGCACCAGGATCAGGGTCAGCGCCGCTTCGATGGCTTCCAGCTTGCCGAGGCGGGTCAGCGGCGCTTCCAGGGCGTGGAACCAGTGTTCGGTCTTGTGGCGGTCGACGAAGAACTTGAGGAACACCATCATCAGGAACGCCCCGCCGAACGCGGCGATCTGGTGGTGCGCCGAAGTCAGGATACGCCCGTATTCATCGGGGCGGTTGACCGCCAAGTCGAGCGCTGCCAGCGGCCCCATCCCGCCGGCGATGCCGACGATCAGCAGGGGAAACACCAGGCGCATCCCGAACACCGCGACTAGCATCCCCCACACCAGGAAGCGGCGCCGCCACACGGCGTCCCAGCCGTTGAGGATGGTGGCGTTGACCACCGCGTTGTCGAAGGACAGCGAGGTTTCCAGGACGGTGAGGAACAGCACCGTCACCGCGCCTTTCACGCCGCCGATGAAATAGGCGGCAATCACCGCCAGCGCGCTGAAGATGAAAGAACCGGTGAAGTAGGAGAGTTGGGATTTCATGATGTTTCCTAGCCTAGCTGTCGGGGGGGGG
>JAGXQV010000112.1 GCA_018336195.1 Sulfuricella sp.
AGATCGAGGATAGGGATGTTCAGCGCTTACAGGAAGAGCTGGCCGATAAATTGGGCGTAAAGGTGACGTTGAAAATGACCCAAAAAGGCAAAGGGCGGCTCATAATCGACTATGAAAGTTTGGAACAACTGGATAGCGTGATTCAAAGAATTTCATAAGGATTAACAACAGAGTCCCTCCAAATTTTTATACCGTCTGAAGCGTAAGCAGGAATAGCTACGAAGATCTGGATGCGGGCGGGCCAAAGAGCGGTGGGCAACAGCTTTAGCCGCAGCGTCGAGGGCTTTAGGGGGGGGCGGAGTTCTGCAAGCTGGCCGATTGGCCTCTAAACGACGGAAAATCACCTTTCTCCACCGGGAAAATAGTCGGCTCGCCAGACCGGCGCTAGTCGGAAAACACGCGGTGTTTTCAGTAAGGCAAGCCACCCCGAAGCTAACTTGATTCAATCCAGCGGCCGCGTTTTGCGAACTTCCAAAAAAGGCAATTAGTTTGTCGTAACCGACGAATCAACTAGCTTCGGCGGCATCCCGAACGCACCCCAAAAGTGGAGCGTTTCAAGGCCTTATTACGATTGCGGCGGTTCGACCTGTTCGACAAAGCCGCATTCCTTTTGTGGACAGACCTTCTCAACACCCCGCCGCTTGGTTGTCTTGAGGGTCAGAATGGGCCAGCCACACTTGGGACAGGGTTCGTTGATGGGCGGGTTCCAGGTCGCATATTTGCACTTGGGATAGGTATTGCAGGAATAAAACAATTTCCCATAACGACTCTTGCGCTCGATCAACGATCCTTCCTTGCATTCCGGGCAGGAAACCCCAGTATCGCGAGGCTTTTCCAGCGGCTCGATAAATTTGCACTTGGGGTAGCCGGAACAACCGATGAATTTTCCATAAGGCCCAGCCTTTACCACTAGGGGGCTTTCACATTTCGGACAAACTCGCCCCTCGATGACCACCGGTTCTTCGGGTTGGACTTCGCCGTCGATGTTGCGGGTGTAATCACACTCAGGATAGCCAGAGCAGCCGACAAACTTGCCGCGCTTCCCCAGCCGCAAGGACAGGGGCTTGCCGCATTTCGGGCAGGCTTCGTCGAGTTGCTCCTGGGTAACATCCTTACGATCGACGCTCTTCTTTTCCTCGATCTGCCTGCTGAATGCTTGCCAGAACTCATCCAGGACAGGTATCCACTCCTGCTTCCCGGTAGATATGAAATCGAGCTGGTCTTCGAGGCGCGCAGTAAAGTCGTAATCGACGTATTGGGTGAAATGCTCCGTCAAAAACTTTGCGACGACTTGGCCGACATCGGTGGGAACGAAGCGCTTTTTGTCCATCAGCACGTATTCCCGGGCCTGCAGCGTCGAAATGATGCTGGCGTAGGTGGAAGGGCGCCCGATGCCGTGTTCTTCCAGGGCTTTCACCAAGCTGGCTTCCGTATAACGGGGGGGCGGCTGAGTAAAATGCTGTTCACCGAAGAGCTTGTCTAGCGGTAGTTTTTCATCGACTTCAAAAGGCGGTAGCTTGTTCTCGCCCTCTTCTTCCTGATCGTCCTCATCCTCCCGATAAACGGCGATAAAACCGGGGAAAGTCAGGGTTTGACCGGTCGCCCGAAACAGGTTGTCGTCGCCTGCCACAGCGAAATCGATACTAACCGTATCGAATTTTGCCGGTGTCATCTGACAGGACAGGGTCCGTTTCCAGATCATTTCGTAGAGCTTGATCTGGTCGGCGTTGAGGAAGCTCCGCACGCTGTCCGGAGTACGGGTTATCGAGGTGGGACGGATCGCCTCATGCGCCTCTTGGGCGTTCTTCGATTTGTTTTTGTAGAAAACCGGCTCTTTGGGCAGATAGTCTGCCGAGAAATTGCTGCCAATGTACTCGCGAATTTCCGCCACTGCTTCGTTGGCCAGATTTACCGCATCGGTACGCATGTAGGTTATCAAACCCACGGCGCCACCACCGATGTCTATCCCTTCATAAAGCTGCTGGGCGACTTTCATGGCTCGGTCGGTGGTAAAGCCCAACTTGCGCACGGCTTCCTGTTGCAGGGTGGAGGTGGTAAATGGCGCCGTCGGGGAACGTTGTTTGCGCTTCTTCTCGATATTCTTGACTAGGGCGTGCTGGCCTTGGCTGAGCGCGGCAAGCACCTCGGCATGTTGAGCATCGGAGCCGATGCTGAATTGACTAAGCTTTTCACCACGGAACTGAAAGAGTTTCGCGGCAAATTTGATTTTGCCCTTATGACTGTCGAAATGAATGCTCCAGTATTCCTGGGTCTTGAACGCCTGAATTTCGGCTTCTCGTTCGACGATCATGCGCAGTGCGGGGCTTTGTACGCGCCCGGCGGAAAGGCCGCGACGAATTTTGCGCCACAGCAGCGGGGAAAGGTTGAAACCGACCAGATAGTCCAAGGCGCGCCGGGCCTGCTGGGCATTCACCATTTCCATGGAAATGTCGCGGGGATTGTCGATGGCTTCCTGCACCGCCGATTTGGTGATTTCGTGGAAAACTACGCGCTTAACGGATTTTTTTGATAACAACCGTTTCGACTTGAGAATTTCGGCCAAATGCCAAGCAATCGCCTCGCCTTCGCGGTCCGGGTCAGTCGCCAGCAGGATGACGTCGGCATTCTTGACGGCTTTGGCGATGGCATCGACATGCTTGGCGTTACGCTCGATGAGCTGGTATTTCATGTCGTAGCCGTGCTCGGTATCCACGGCACCTTGCTTTGGCACCAGATCGCGCACATGCCCGTAGGAGGCAAGGACTTCAAAATCCGCGCCCAAGTACTTTTTAAGGGTCTTAGCCTTGGAAGGCGACTCGACAATCAGAAGGCTGGCAGACATGTTCGCCCTTTAAAATTAATGGGGGTTGCGAAGGGACGAGATAATAAAAACAATAAGGTAGGAAGGCAAGCGGAATCAGTGCAGGGCCGGCTGGTGGTCGCCGAAAAGCAAGTCCTCGACGAATACGAATTGCTGCGGCTCGCTTTGGCCCCACAGGACAAACAACACAATCCACTTGATCTGTTCCACCGAAAGACCACGTTCGTTGACGGCAAACGAGCGGTCGATAATCTGCTCGCGGCGGATGGCGTCGAGTATTCCCGAGCCTTCAAGAAAAGCCAGTAGGCCAATACCTTCTACGCCGAGGCACTCATACTCGTTATCGGTATAAAGGCGGGTACCTACGCTGCTGCCGAGATTTCCGGTCGTCTGGTTACCCACAAGCTCTTCAAGTCCCTGAAACCAAGAAAGTGCTAGATTGATTTCGCTGTGATCGAAACCGGCCGCACTCAACTCTCGAGTGAGGGTGCTTTCGTCCGGGTAAGCGTGCGCTTCCAGGTAATTTTCAAACAAGTAGACCAGGATATCGAACATTTAATGAAATCAGGTGGATAAAGTAATGCGTTGAAACAAGCCGCCGGGTTGTGAAGCGACCAAACCCGCCAGTTCCAGCGACAACAGCATGGCGGAAACCTCGGAACTCGTCAAGCCGCAACGTCCCGCCAGAGTATCGATGTCGAGCGCGTCGAAGCCCATGGCATCAAGCAGATCGCGGTGCCCGGCATCCGGATTTTCGCTCGCACCGGATGAAGCTCCTGACGATGAAGGCGACACCGGAAATCGCAATTCCCCCAATATATCCTCGGCGCAGTCGACCAGCTTCACGCCTTGCTTAATCAAGGCATGACAGCCCTTGGAATGAGGCGAATGGATTGAACCAGGAATGGCGAATACCTCGCGCCCCTGCTCGGCGGCCATGCGTGCAGTAATTAATGAGCCGCTGCGCAGGGCAGCCTCGACCAGCAGGCAACCGATGGATAGCCCGCTGATGATGCGGTTGCGCCGCGGAAAATTGGACGCAATCGCGGGGGTGCCTAGAGGAAACTCCGAAATCAAGGCGCCATGCTCGGCGAGTTCATGCGCAAGGCCGTGGTTGCGCGCCGGGTACACAATATCGAGGCCGGTGCCAACCACTGCAATACTCGAAGAAATCCCGTCCAGCCCGCCACGATGCGCCGCGGCGTCGATTCCGCTGGCCATCCCGCTGACAATACACAAACCGCTGTCGCTGAGGTTGCGGGAAAAAGACGCGGCATTCTGTGAGCCTTGGGGCGTCGCATTGCGACTACCCACCACCGCGAAACAATTGGCGGCAAGCAATTCCCGCCGGCCCTTCAGGTAAAAAAAGGGCGGTGGGTCGGGAATTTGCAGCAGTAATTGCGGATAGTCGTCGTCGGCGAGCGTGACTAGGTAATTGCCGGGCTTTTGCAGCCAATCAAGGGCGGGGCGAAGAGATTCTTCAGTGACGCCTGTGACGATGTGTTGTGCAATTCCCGGTTTTACAACTCCGCACAGGGCGGTATGGCTTGCCGCGTAAATCCGCTCCGGCACGCCAAAAGCTTTCAGCAAGCGCCGATAGGTTTCCCCGCCAACGCCGGGGATCAGGCTTAGCCCGATCCAGCCGGCTGGACCGCTTGGCTCGACCATTCAGGGAGTTTGAACGACATCCAGCATATGAACGGGGCGACTCGACTGGACAATCAGCGCATAAGACACCTTGCTGAATGTGCGGAAAACGAACATCAAGCCGGACCGCTCGTCAGGCAGTTTGAGCGCAACTTTCTTGCCATCTTGGTCCACGGTTGGAACCGTGATACCGCGCCGATAAATCGCCAGGACGTGACCGACTTCGAGTCCGTCGCGCTGCCCGAGATTGATGGTCACGATAGCGTTTTGGCCGACTTCGGCGACGCCGCCGTAGGCAGCGATGATGCTTCCGGAAATCGCGCGTTCTGGGGCGTGGGGGACATAAGCGTTGACCGGGTCTTCGGTAACCGGCACCAGTTTGTCACGGCGGTTGATTTCGAGCACCGACTTGGTGATATCCAGCGTGGTGGAATCGCCGAAGCGGCTGACCCTAGCCCGCCCCAAATAAACCGCTTCGCGCCCAAGGATTTCGCGGGTATCCGGGTCGGCAAGAATTTTGCCGGGCCGGTAAATGTTCCAATCCAGCCCGTCCTCGCGGCCCATGCCGCTGGCGTAAATCCGGTTGCCGGCGCCGACCACTACGCGATGCTCTTCGGTGCCGACGATTTCAGGAGCACGCTCCAGTTCTCCGTCGTCAATAATCAGCGGCTGGGAAAGAAACGGCCCAATGATCGCCGGGGAAATACTGGGAATGGCTTGCAACGCCAAGATTTCACTGCGTGTTCTAGGGCTGAGCTTGACGGTTTCGAGGCGCGACGCCGGGTTGGCGTTTTCCAGTTGCAGCTGCGGCTTGCCGTCCTTCATCGATAGAACGATTACGTTGCCGGGAAAAATCAGGTGCGGGTTCTTGATCTGCTCACGGTTGAGGTTCCACACCTCGGGCCAGCGCCAAGGCTCCTTGAGAAAACGTGCGGCAATGCTCCATAGCGTGTCGCCCTTCACGACCACGTGTTTTTCCGGCGGGTTGTCCTGCAAGGCTTCCTCCGCAACGGCGGGGTGGCCTACGCCGAAAAGAAGAATCAGGGATATAATGATGTTACGCATGATAGCCTCACCGCTGCGATTAGTAGATAGCGTAGTTGTTTCACAAGATTGATTAAATTCTGCATGTAATTAGTTAAATAAGCAAGTATTTATGGCTATTCTAACCATTTTGCGTTACCCCGATCCGCGTCTGCACACCATCGCCTCGCCAGTGGCGCACGTCGACGACGGGATTCGCGCACTTATTCGAAATATGGCCGAAACCATGTACGCCGCACCCGGGGTCGGGTTGGCGGCTACCCAGGTGAATGTCCACAAACGGGTCATCGTCATGGACGTCTCGGAAAACCATGACCAACTGATTGCCTTGATAAATCCTGAAATTATCGCCAGCGAAGGCGTCGAGGAACACGAAGAAGGCTGCCTCTCGGTTCCCGGTGTTTTTGAAAAGGTGAGGCGCGCCGAGCGCGTTACCGCAACTGCCCTCGACATGAACGGCGAGCCAGTCAAGATTGATGCGGACGGCCTGTTGGCGATTTGTATCCAGCACGAAATCGATCATCTTAACGGCAAGGTGTTTGTCGAATACCTCTCCCAGCTCAAACAATCGCGCATCAAGAATAAGCTCAAAAAACACCAACGCGAAACACTGTAATGAATATCCTCTTCGCCGGCACCCCGGAATTTGCCGCCAGTGCTTTGCGTGCCCTGATTGCTGCAGGCCATGTCGTGTCGTTAGTGCTAACTCAGCCGGATCGCCCCGCTGGGCGCGGCATGAAGCTTACGCCTAGCCCGGTAAAGCAGGTCGCCCTGGCGCACGGATTGAATATTTTGCAATCCCCCACTCTCAAGGAAGCAGCAATACAACGGGAACTCGCCGCAGTCGATGCCGAGGTGATGATCGTCGCAGCCTATGGGCTGATTCTTCCCAAGGCGGTGCTGGATATCCCCCCGCGCGGCTGTCTCAACATCCATGCCTCCCTGCTCCCACGCTGGCGGGGGGCGGCGCCGATTCAGCGTGCCATCCTGGCGGGCGACGAACAAACCGGCGTTACCATCATGCAAATGGATGTCGGCCTGGATACTGGCGATATGTTGCTGAAAGAAGCGCTTCCGATAGACTGTGGCGATACCGCACAAACCCTCCACGACAAGCTCGCGGAACAGGGGGCCAGGCTGATTGTCGCGGCGCTTGGTAAATTGGAAAAAGGCGGTCTGGTTCCGGAAAAGCAGGACGAGGTTCTCGCCAACTATGCCGCCAAACTTACCAAGGAAGAGGCTTTTCTGGACTGGAGCCAAACCGCAACGAGGCTTTCCCTGGCAGTACGCGCTTACAACCCCTTCCCCGTGGCGCAAGCCCGTATCCGGGGTGAGACCTGGCGCATCTGGCAGGCGCAGCCCGTTACAACCGAAGGTGGGCATAGGCCCGGTCAGGTTCTGGGGGCGGATCGGCACGGGATATTGATAGGTTGTGGGACTGGGGTATTACGGATTACCGAATTGCAGAAGGCCGGCGGCAAACGGATGCCGGTTGGCGACTTTCTTGCGGGTAACTCGTTGCAAGTCGGCGAGTGCTTCGAAATCTGAGGCGGGGCGATACTGCTCTCAATATTCCCGAATTATCCACCGCAAGCATTCCAGAACGATGACCATCAACCAACTTTCCGCCGAAGAAATCCGCAGTTTGTACGGCGCCCTTTCCCCTATCAAGGAACGCATCAGCCGTCTGCAGGCGATGCGCCACGCCTTTGCTTGATACCCTGAAATTATCCGCGAGCGCTCTCGGCCAGACCCTGGCCGGGCGCAATCTCAATGAGGTATTGCAAACCCTGCACGCGCGCAATCCCCATCTGACCGCCCAACAGCGCGCCGCCATTCAGGACTTGAGCTACGGCGCGTTGCGTTTTTACGGCCGTTACGACGCCCTGCTCAACCTGCTGGTATCCCGGCCGTTGAGCGATGAGGCGGTGCATGACCTGCTGGTGGTGGCACTGCATCAATTGCGGAATCCCAAGGCGGCGCCCCACGCAGTGGTCGATCATGCCGTCAAGGTCACCCTGGCGCTCAAGAAGACGTGGGCCAAAGGTTTGGTTAATGCGGTACTGCGCAATTTTCTGCGCCAGCGCGTCAGCCTGCTTGAAAAAGTCGATGCAGCAGGCTCGGTGGCGCGTTACTCGCATCCCCAGTGGTGGATCGACAAGCTGCGCGCTGAATATCCCGATATCTGGCAAGACCTGCTTGAGCAAAACAATACCCATCCGCCGATGACCCTACGCGTCAACCGGCGCAAGGCAGAAGTGAACGCTTACCGGACGGCCCTGCTGGCGGGCGGCATGGAGGCCGAGCAAATTGGCGACGTCGCCCTGCAATTGCGCCAGCCGACATCCGTATCCCGTCTGCCTGGCTTTGCCGATGGCTGGGCTTCCGTGCAGGATGCCGGCGCCCAACTGGCTGCGCCGCTCCTCGATGTTCAAAACGGAATGCGGGTGCTCGATGCTTGCGCCGCACCCGGCGGGAAATCCGCCCACTTGCTGGAACTGGCAGACATCGACCTGACCGCGCTGGATAGTGATGCCACCCGTCTCGAAAAAGTCGCGGCCAATCTCCAGCGCCTCGGCTTGAATGCCCGTTGCCTATGCGGCGACGCGGGCGTCGTTGAAACCTGGTGGGACGGGCAGCCTTATCAGCGCATCCTGGCGGATGTGCCGTGCAGCGCGTCGGGCGTGGTGCGGCGCCACCCCGACATCAAGTGGCTGCGCCGTCCTGAAGATATTGGCGGTTTTGCCGCCCAGCAGGCGAAAATCCTGGATGCCCTGTGGCGTCTGCTGGCGAGTGGTGGTAAATTGCTGTACGCCACCTGTTCCCTCTTCGCCGAAGAAAATCAGTTACAAATCAATTCATTCCTGGCGAGTCACAAGGATGCCACGATACTTCCGCTGGCTTTGGCGGAACATCGGGAAGGACAGGTTCTGCCGGATGAACATCACGATGGATTCTATTATGCGTTGCTTCAAAAACATTAGCCTGCTGGGGGGCGTGCTGCTGGCTTTGGTTCTGGCGCTGCCGGTTTACGCGGAAGGCATCGAAATCAAGACCGCCGAACTGGAAAGCATGGAAGAAGCCCTGCACCTCAAGGCTGACATCGACATCGTCCTTGGCCAGACCCTCGAAGACGCGCTCAACAAGGGGGTACCGCTGAATTTCGTGGCGGAATTCGAATTGAAACGCCCGCGCTGGTATTGGCTCGACGAGACCGTTTCGGCGGCGCAGCAGCACATTCGCCTGAGCTACCATGCCCTGACCCGCCAGTATCAACTCAGCTACAACAATCAGCAACGTAGTTACCCGTTCCTCGACGAAGCGCGCCGCGAACTGGGCCGCCTCCACGACTGGCCCGTCGCCAAGCGCAACCAACTCAAGGAAAAACAGGGCTACGTCGCCGGCTTGCGTTTCCGCCTGGATGTCAGCCAACTCCCCAAACCTTTGCAGATCAATGCCCTGGCTTCCAAGGACTGGAATCTCGACTCTACCTGGCACTATTGGAATTATTCCTCCTGATCCCCGCGCTGCCGGCCTGACGCCATGAAGCTGCTGCAAACCATCGTCATTCTGTGCATCGGGCTGGGGGGCATTCTACTTTTCCTGCTTTCCAAGGCCAGCGCCAACTCGGCGGCTTTCACCGAAAACTATACCCTGCTGCTCGCCCTCAACGGCGTCCTGGTGGTTTGTCTGGCCGGGCTGATCGGCTATCAATTGTGGATCTTGCGGCGCAAGCTGCGCGCCAAGATGTTCGGCGCCAAGCTAACCTTGCGCTTGGTGATGCTGTTCGCCCTCATGGCGGTGCTGCCGGGGATGCTGGTTTACGGGGTGTCGGTTCAGTTCTTGACCAAGAGCATCGAATCCTGGTTCGACGTGCGTGTGGATAATGCCCTGGAGGGCGGCTTGAGCCTGGGACGCAGCGCCCTCGACAACCTGCTGCGCGACCTCACCAAAAAGGGCGAGGCAATGGCACTGGAGCTTTCCGACCGCCCCGCCAGCGCCCATCTCACCCAACTCAACTCCCTGCGCGAGCAGGCGGGGGTGCAGGAAGCGACCCTTTACAACGCGCGCGGTTCGATCCTGGCTTTTTCCGGCAACGAGCGCGCCAGCCTATTGAGCGAGAAGCCTTCCTACTCGGTGCTACGCCAGGTCCGTCAGCAACAGCCCTATTCGGCGATTGAAACCATTCCCGGCAGGGGGCTGTATTTGCGAGTGCTTGCGCCGGTCAATGTCCTGACCCTGAGCGAGGATGTGCGCATCCTCCAATTGCTCCAGCCGGTGCCCCAGGAAGTGGCCCGCGACGCCGAAACCGTGCAGGAAATTTACCGCGATTATCAGGAGCTTTCCCTGTCCCGACTGGGTCTGAAACGGATTTTTGGCCTGACCCTCACCTTGACTCTGCTGCTTTCGCTGCTGTCCGCCATTGCCATGGCTTTTCTCCTATCGGCGCGTTTGTCTGCCCCGCTGGGTATCCTCGCCAAGGGCACCCGCGCGGTGGCATCCGGCGACTTCAGCGAAATGCCGGAAGTCCACAGCCGCGATGAACTGGGCATCTTGATGCAGTCTTTCAACAACATGACCCGCCAGTTGGGCGACGCACGGGCGGTGGTGGAATTCAACCAGCAGCAGCTTGAGACGTCCAAGGTCTATCTGGAAAGCATTCTTGCCCATTTGTCGAGTGGCGTGCTGGCATTCGACGATAAATTCAATCTGAAAACCGTCAACCCGATTGCCGCCCAGATCCTCGGCATCGACTTTCCAGCCTTGCGCCGCCGCGGTTTGGTGGAAGGCCAGGAGGCGTCAGTGGCGGCGTTCGCTACCGCGATTTCCGGGCAGTTTCAGACCCAGGCGCTGCAGGAGTGGCAGCAGCAGATCGACTACCTCGGTAAGAACGGCAAGCAAGTGCTGCTGGTACGTGGTTCGCGCCTGCCGATAGCCGTGGGCAACGGCTACATCGTGGTATTCGACGATGTCACCCACCTCCTCCAGGCCCAGCGCGACGCGGCGTGGGGCGAGGTGGCGCGGCGCTTGGCGCACGAAATCAAAAATCCGCTGACGCCGATCCAGCTTTCTGCCGAACGACTCGAACACAAATTGGTGGAAAAGCTGGATAATGCCGATGCCGAAATGCTCAAACGGGCGACCGGCACCATCGTCAACCAGGTCGCGGCGCTGAAAAACATGGTGGACGCTTTCAGCGAATATGCTCGGACGCCACGCTTGAACCTGCAAAAGCTCAATCTGAACGAACTTGTGATGGAAATTCTAGGTTTGTACGAAAATTCCGCCAGCCGCATTACTCCGCAAATCGACCCATCCCTGCCGGAAATCGCCGGAGATTCCACCCTGCTGCGTCAGGTGATTCACAATCTGCTGCGTAATGCTCAGGATGCCGTGGTCGAGAACGCCACTCCGGAAATTGTCCTGGAAACCCGTAGCGAGGGGAGTTGGGTCAGAATGGACATTCGCGATAACGGGGGCGGATTCCCGGAAAAACTGATGTCCCGCCTGTTCGAGCCGTATGTGACCACCAAGCCGAAAGGCACCGGATTGGGGTTGGCGATTGTTAAGAAAATTGTCGAAGAGCACAATGGAAAAATGCATATCGAAAATCTAAATCCCGGGGCATGCGTGAGTGTCCTGCTGCCAGCCCGGGAGGCGCAACATGGCTAGCATGACGCAAATCCTGGTAGTGGATGACGAAGTCGGCATACGCGAATTGCTTCTGGAAATTCTCCACGACGAAGGCTATCAGGTTCTTTTGGCGGAAAATGCCGGTGCGGCGCGCGCCATGCGTCTGCAAAATGCGCCGGACCTAGTGTTGCTCGACATCTGGATGCCCGATACCGATGGCGTCACGCTGTTGCGGGAATGGGCGAGCAACGGCCAATTGACCATGCCGGTGGTGATGATGTCGGGACACGGGACTATCGACACCGCAGTCGAAGCCACCAAGATCGGCGCCTTCGATTTCCTGGAAAAACCGATTTCCCTGCAAAAGTTGCTCGGCACGGTCGAGCGGGCGCTCAAGAAAGGTGCCGGCAAGGCCCAAACGCTAGGATCACTGGCGGGGTTGGGGCGCGGCACGGTGGTTGGAAACCTGCAAAAGCGCCTGGAGCAGATTGCCCGCAGCAAATCGCCGCTGTTGCTGCTCGGCGAAGAGGGGACGGGACACGATTTATGCGCGCACTTTTTCCATCAGCCCGGCACGCCATGGGTGGCGCCGGGCGACTTGTCTTTCCTCGCCGAACAGCCGCTGCATTTGCTGGAACAGGGGAGCGAAGGCGTACTCTATCTTCACGATGTGGCGGAACTCGGCAAACTGGAGCAAAAGGGCTTGTTGTTATTACAGACCAAGCTCGACAAACATTCGGTACGGCTGATTTGTTCGACCGCTACAACGCTTCCCCAGAATGGGGAAAGCGCTTTCGACGCGGCGCTTTATCAAAGCCACGGTTTTATCCTCCTGGAGATTCCGCCGTTGCGCGAGCACCGCGAGGATATTGCCGAACTTGCCGAACAATTCCTTGCGGCCCTGGTTGAAAGCGGCGAAGTGGCGGTGCGGCGCTTCAGCGGCACGGCGCTGGAGGCGCTGCAGAGCTTCTCCTGGCCGGGCAACCTGGCGCAGTTGGAAAATATTGTCAAAACCCTGGCGCTTACCACGCTGGAGGAGGAAATCGGCGCGCCGGCGGTTACCCACGCGCTATCCGGTTTCCTCCCCGGCGATACCAACCACGACAAGCTAATGCTGCCGCTCGACCTGCCGCTACGCGACGCGCGCGATGAATTCGAGCGGGTCTATTTCGAACACCAGATCAAAAAAGCCGGTGGCAATATGAGTCGGGTTGCCGATAACTCGGGCCTGGAAAGAACCCACCTGTACCGCAAGCTCAAGCAATTGGGCATCCGTTTCGCCCGCAAAAGCGAAGCGTGATTCTTCCAAAACCAGGCCGGCGCAGATAGCGGATAGCCGGCGGAGACCATTCATGCACGAAGAACAACGCACCCCCCTTCCCGCCTTGGCGCTCGCTGCATTGGGCGTGGTGTACGGGGATATCGGTACCAGCCCGCTGTACACCATGAGGGAGGTGTTTGCCGGAAATCATCCGATTCCCGTCTCCCCCGACAACGTCCTGGGCATCCTTTCGCTGATCCTGTGGTCGCTGATCGTCATCGTATCGATCAAATACGTGGTGTTCATCATGCGCGCCGATAACCGCGGGGAAGGCGGGATCATGGCGCTGATCGCCCTGGCGATGCGCGACGCCAAGGATAATCCGGGGCGCCAGAAAATGATCGTGATGGTCGGGATTCTCGGCGCGGCGATGTTTTACGGCGACGGCATGGTGACGCCGGCGATTTCCGTGTTGTCCGCCGTCGAAGGGTTGGAAGTGGCCGCGCCGGGGATGACCGCGTTCGTCATCCCGATCACCTTGGTGGTGCTGTTCGGGCTGTTTTTCGTGCAACGCAAGGGCACGGCGCGGGTCGGAGCGCTGTTTGGTCCGGTGATGCTGGTGTGGTTCACCACCCTGGCACTGCTCGGCGTTTACAACGTGATTGCCGCGCCGGCGGTGCTGAAAGCGCTCAATCCTCTGTACGGTATAGGTTTTCTCCTGCATAACAGCCATATCGCCCTGGTGGCGATGGGGGCGGTGGTACTTTCGGTAACGGGGGCCGAAGCCTTGTATGCCGACATGGGCCATTTCGGCCGGAAACCCATTCAACTGGCCTGGTTCGGTTTTGTCTTGCCGGCCTTGATCCTCAACTATTTTGGGCAGGGCGCGCTGATCCTCAGCGAGCCCGACGCGGTGCAAAATCCCTTTTACCATTCCGCGCCGGATTGGATGCTCTACCCGCTGATCGTGCTGTCCACCATGGCTACGGTGATCGCTTCGCAGGCGGTGATTTCCGGGGCATTTTCCGTCACCCGCCAGGCCATGCAGCTCGGCTTCGTGCCGCGCGCCGAAGTGCAGCACACCTCGGAGCGGGAGCAGGGGCAAATTTACCTGCCCGGCGTCAACTGGGGGTTGATGGGGGCGGTAATGGTGCTGGTGCTGGGTTTCAAATCCTCCAACAACCTGGCAGCGGCTTACGGCATCGCGGTGACCGGCGACATGGTGATTACCTCGATTCTGGCGTGCATCGTGGTGGCGCGGGTGTGGGGGTGGGGCTGGCCCAAGGCGATTGCCCTGTTTTCCTGTTTCCTGGTGGTGGAACTGACCTTCTGGTTCGCCAACGTCCTGAAAATTCCCGACGGCGGCTGGTTCCCGCTGGCCGCCGGGGTAGTGGTGTTCACCCTGATGACCACCTGGAAACGCGGGCGGGTGCTGCTCAACAAGCGCATGGAAGGCGATGCCATCGCCTTGGAGCCATTCATCGAGAGCATCGCCCTGGGTAGCCCGACCCGCGTCGCCGGCACGGCGGTATTCATGACCCCCAATCCCCACGGCGTTCCCCATGCTCTCCTGCACAACCTGAAACACAACAAGGTGTTGCATGAACGGATCCTGCTGACCACGGTCTCCATCCGGGATATCCCCTATGTCCAGGCGGAGGAGCGGGTAACCGTGGAGCGCCTGCCCTACGAGTTCTACCGAGTCGCCCTGCGCTACGGTTTCATGGAGTCTCCGGACGTGCCGCGCGACCTGGAATTGTGCGCCAAGTACGGCGTGCCGGTGGATATGATGGATACCTCGTTCTTCGTCGGGCGGGAAACCCTGATTCCGCGCATCGGCTCGGAGATGGCCTTCTGGCGGGAGAAGCTGTTCATCAACATGTTCCGCAACGCCGGCAGTGCCACCAACTTTTTCAATCTGCCGCCCAACCGGGTGGTCGAACTGGGCACTCAGGTCATTCTATAAGGCTGCCCGTTCATAGGGGTTCTTCTCTCCCGCCGGGCGGGTCTTGAAGCGCTTGTGCAGCCAGAAATACTGCTCCGGCATTTCCCTGACGGCTTCCTCGATGAAGGCGTTCATGCGGCGGGTATCGGCTGCGATGTCGGTTCCCGGAAAATCCTCCCAGGCCGGGTAAAAACGCAGCACATAACCGGCGCCGCCGGGTAGCTGGCGGGTTACGCACGGCACTACCGCCGCGCCGGAAGCCCGGCACAGGCGCGACAGCCCGCTGATGGTGGCGGCCGGAACCCCGAAAAACGGCACGAACAGCGCATCCCGCGCGCCGAAATCCTGATCCGGCAAATAATAGAAAGGCATTCCCGAACGCAATGCGCGAATCACCGGGCGGATGCCTTCCTGGCGCGAAAACAGGGTGGCATTGCCGAAACGGGTACGTCCGTAGCGCAGCAGCCGGTCGAACAGCGCAACCTTCTGGCGGCTATACATCGACACCAGGGGGAACTCGCTGGTTAGGCGCACCCCGCCCATGTCCAGTCCGACGAAATGGGGGGCCAGCCAGATCACCGGACGGCCCGCCACGGCACGCCAGTGTTCGATGCCCTCGATGCGCACCAGGCGCTGGATGCGCGCCCGGCTGCCCCACCACAGAACGCCGTATTCCAGAAAACTCCGGGCGAACGCCTGAAAATGCCTTCTGACCAGGGTCTCCCGCGTGGCGTCGGACATCTCCGGAAAACACAGGCGCAAATTGATTCGTGCCACCCGCCGCCGTTCCCGTCCCAGGCCGTACAGCAGCCAGCCCAGCGCCTGCCCGAGGCGCGCCAGCGCGCCCAGCGGAAGAAAATGTACCAGCCACAAGAGGAAAATGCCGGGATAAGCCATGCTCAGGAGGGCGGCGGTTCCACGCCGGCCGGAACCTTGTAGCGGTTATAGCTCCACAGGTATTGCGCGGGTTGGCTGCGCACCAGCTTCTCGACCGCGCCGTTAATGCAGCGCGCCGCCTGCTCGGGGGTATCCGGCAGGTCGGCGAGCGGCTCCAGGTGAAAATGAAATCCCTGGCCCCGCGGCAGGCGCTCGGCGAACGCCATGATGATGGTGGCCCCGGTGTTCTGGGCAAGGCGCGCCGCCAGGGTCATGGTGTAAGCCGGACGCCCGAAGAAATCCACCCACACGCCCTCGCCCTTGCCCGGCGCCTGGTCGGGCAGAATACCGATCGCCTCGCCGCGTTTGAGCGCCTTGAGGAGCGCTTTCACGCCGCGCACGTCGGTGGGCGCAAGGCTGACCTGGCCGCGCTGCCGCCCGATTTCCAGGAGGGGCTGTAGCCAGCGCAGCTTGGGGGGGCGATAGAGAACGGTAATCGGATGGCGGGCCGCGTAATACAGGCTGCTGATTTCGAAGCAGCCCAGGTGGGGGGTCAGGAAGATCAGGCCTTTGCCGCGCGCCAACGCCGCTTCCACGTGTTCCCAGCCGTCGCGGGAGCGCATCAGCTTGAGGGTGGCGCTCTCGCTTCTCAGCCAGACCGCAAGCAGTTCCAGCGTGCTTTTGCCGGCCTCGCCGATGCAGCGATGCAGCAGGCGCCGGTATTCCCTGGCGTTGGGGGCGACGCCGCTAGCGTGCAGGTTTTCCCGCAGGCGCGCCGCGTAACGCGGCGAAGTGGCATACACCAGCCAACCGGCGAGGATGCCCAGGCCGTGCAGCCAGCGTAACGGCAGGTAGGCAAAAAGAGTGAGGAGTCGCAGCAGCAATCGGGGAAAAGGGAAAAATGAATGTCCGGGGATTTATACCAAAAAAAGCCGCGCACGGGCGGCTTTTGCCAAATCGGGCGGAAAAAAATTACACCCGCTATCCCCGCCAGGTCAGCCCAGCGTCACCGCTTCTCCGGCTTGTTCACTGGCCCAGCGGTTCAATGCCGCGAAGAATTCCGAACCGTCGCGGGTGTCGCGCCACATCCCGCCTTCCCAGCGGAAGTGATACCCGCCGGATTTGGCCGCCAGCCAGATTTCCTGGGTGGCGCCCTGCTTGTTGACGATGATGTGGCTACCGTTGGCAAAGGTCAGATCCAGCACGCCGCCGTTGTTTTCGCACTCGATATCCACGTCGCAGTGGTCGATGGCATCCTCGATGCGTGCCAGAATTTCGTCCGCCGCGCGCTTGAATTCGCTTTCCGTCATGTGCAATCCCTTTATAATTCGCAGTTATCCGATCAATCGCCATGAGCATAATATGCGCCTTGTTTATTTGCTAGCCCTGCTTGCCCTCGTGCTGCAAGGCTGCGGCCACCGGGGACCGCTGACCCTCCCCGCACAGCCCCCGGCCCCGACCCAGCAGGAAAAACAACCATGACCCCCATCCATTACCGCAACGGCGAGTTACATATCGAAGACGTGCCCCTCAGCCACCTCGCCGAACATTACGGCACGCCGCTTTACGTGTATTCCCATGCCGCTCTGAGCGAGGCTTTCCAGGCTTTCGACCAGGCTTTTTCCGGCACCGACCATCTGGTGTGCTATGCCGTCAAGGCCAACTCCAGCCTGGCCATTCTCAACCTGTTCGCGCGCCTCGGCGCGGGCTTCGACATCGTTTCGGGCGGCGAATTGCAGCGTGTCCTGGCGGCGGGCGGCAACCCGCGTAAAGTGGTGTTTTCCGGCGTCGCGAAGTCCGCCGAAGAGATGCGCCAAGCGCTCAACGCCGGCATCCTGTGTTTCAACATCGAGTCGGAAGCCGAAATGGAACGGCTCAACCAGGTGGCCGGCAGCGTCGGCAAGATCGCCCCGGTCAGCCTGCGCGTCAATCCCGACGTCGATCCCAAGACCCATCCGTATATTTCCACCGGCCTGAAGGGCAACAAATTCGGGGTGCCCATCGGCGATGCCGTGCGCCTTTACCAAAAGGCCGCCGATCTGCCCAATCTCCACGTCACCGGGCTGGATTGCCATATCGGCTCGCAGATCACCGAGATATCCCCGTTCGTCGACGCCCTCGACAAAGTGTTGGCCTTGCTCGATCAGCTCGAAGCGGTGGGCATTCCCATCCATCACCTCGACTTGGGCGGCGGCCTGGGCATCCGCTACTCGGACGAAACCCCCCCGCCGGTTGCCGACTACGCCGCCGCGCTACGCGCCAAGCTGGCCGGGCGGCCCCAAAAAATCCTCGTCGAACCGGGCCGCGCCCTAGTCGGCAACGCCGGGTTGCTGCTCACCAAGGTCGAATTCCTCAAGCACGGCGAAACCAAGAACTTTGCCCTGGTCGATGCCGCCATGAACGACCTGATGCGTCCTGCCCTCTACGACGCCTGGCACGACATCCAGACGGTGAAGGAAAACGCCGGCGCCACCACCGCCTACGAAATTGTCGGCCCGGTCTGCGAAAGCGGCGACTTCCTCGGCCACGACCGCCAACTGGCGCTGGCTGCCGGCGACCTGCTGGCAGTATTGTCGGCCGGCGCTTACGGGATGAGCATGAGTTCCAACTACAACACCCGCCCGCGTGCCGCCGAAGTCTTGGTGGTCGGCGAGCAGGCGCACCAGATCCGTCAACGGGAAAGCGTTGCCGACCTGTACCGCCTGGAAACATTGCTTCCCCAATAAAGGGGACTACCCCGGTTTAGCGATTTCCCTCCGGGAACCCGGTAAACCAGAGGGAAAGCCAAGCGGCTCGCGCAAGTCCTAGCGAATTGCGGGCGCTAAAGTTCTCCCAATTTCCTCCAAGGTTTCCCGCTATTCTGCTAGGCTGGTGATTGGTCGGTCCGCGCGCCGCTCATGGTGATGATTCGACCGATCAGGATATTCGGCGAATTCAGTCCCTACGAGATAAATGCCCTCCTTCCGTCTTACCGTGCAGCGCAAGGTCTTTCTTGCCGTGCTGGCGCTCACCACCGCCACGGTGGCGATCATTTTCGCCTCGACCCAGTGGAATCTCTCGCAGGGGTTTGGCCGCTACCTGGCCGAGACCGAATTGCAGCGTTTTGAGGGATTGGTCGGCCGCCTGAGTGCCGACTATCGCGGTGCGGGCAGTTGGAAATTCGTGACGGAGGATGCCGGATATTGGCACCGTCTTCTGGAAGAACACCGGCGTCCGGAGCATGACCGCCATTTTGATCGGCCTGACGGCCCGCCGCCGGAGAACGCTTTTCGCGAACGCCGCCCGCCGCCCGGCGCCGGGCACTTCCCACTGGATAAACGTCTTGGCATTGTCGATGCCCAGGGCAAACGGGTGACCGGCGGCGGGGAGGGGAGCCGCCCCGTTGTCCAGCGCCCGGTAGTGGTCGATGGCCGAATCGTCGGACAACTGGTCCTGGAGGTGCCGCGAATGCCGGTCGGAGATCAGGCTGTGGCATTTCTGGTGCGGCAGAGCAGTGCCTTGTGGCTGGCCTGCGCTGTCGCCCTGTTGCTCGCCTGCGTTGCCGCGTGGTGGCTGGCGCGCCACTTTCTCGCCCCGATCCGTCACTTGAGCGCAGCGGCGCGGCAAATTTCCGGCGGTCAATACACGATCCGAATTCCCGTCCAGCAAGGCGACGAACTGGGCGACCTGGCCGAGGATTTCAACCGCATGGCGGAAACCCTGGCTCATACCGAAGAATCGCGCCGTCAGTGGATTTCCGACACCTCACACGAACTGCGCACCCCGCTCGCGGTATTGCGCGCCGAGATCGAGGCCCTACAAGATGGCGTGCGTAGCCCCGGCGACGCCAGTTATGCGCGTCTGCACCAGCAGATCATGCAACTCGGCAAGCTGGTGGACGACTTGCGCTACACCCTCGACAGCAGCGGGGACGGCCCGCCACTCGATTGCCGACAAGTGGCGCCGCTTGCTATCCTGCGCGAAACCGCCGAACAGTTTCGGGCGCGTTTTGCCGCCGCGCGCCTAGTGCTGGATTGCGCCGCCCTGGCCGACGATGGCCCGCAACTGTGGGGGGATGCCGACAGGTTGCGCCAGGTGTTCGTCAATCTGCTGGAAAACAGCTTGCGCTACACCCGCAGCGGTGGGCGCGTGCAACTCACCGCAGGAGTGGCCGCCGGCGGATTGTGGATCCAGTTCGATGATACCGCGCCGGCCCCCCCCGCAACGGCGCTACCCCATATTTTCGAGCGCTTTTTCCGCGCCGAAGCGTCGCGCAGCCGGACCCACGGGGGGGCCGGACTGGGGCTGTCGATCAGCAAAGCCCTGGTGGAAGCCCACGGCGGACAAATCAGCGCCGCGCTATCGCCGCTGGGCGGTTTGACGGTACGCATCCTCCTCCCCTTGGATAAATGAAACATGTCCCACTCCATCTTGGTAATCGAAGACGAAGAAGACCTCGCGCACATCCTGATCGATTATCTGCGCTTCGCCGGCTTTACCGCCGAGGCGATACACGATGGGCGGCAGGCGCAGGAGCGTCTCGCCAAAGCCCTGCCGGACTTGGTGTTGCTCGATCTGATGCTGCCGGGTGTGGATGGTCTGACCTTGCTGCGGGAACTCCGCGCCCATTCCGTATATCCGGATGTGCCGGTCATTCTGGTGACTGCCCGGGTCGAGGAAGTGGATCGTCTGGTCGGCTTGGAAAGCGGCGCCGACGATTACATTTGCAAACCCTTTTCGCCGAGGGAAGTCGTCGCCAGGATCAAGACGGTGTTGCGCCGCAGCCGGGCGTCGGCGGCCCCCGCCCGCCCGGCGGCCGACCAATTGACCACCGACCCGCAAACGCTGCGGGCTTGCTACGGCGCGCAGCGGCTTGACCTAACCCCCAAGGAATTCGAACTGATCCATATTCTAATTGCGCACCCCGGACGGGTGTTCTCGCGTGCCCAGTTGCTGGAGCGGCTTCAGCCGGATAATTTCGAGGTCAGCGAACGCGCCATCGACAGCCACATGAAGAATCTGCGCCGCAAGCTCGCGCAAATCGCCCCGGCGCGGGAAATGATCCGTTCGGTGTACGGCGTCGGCTTCGTTTACGAAGGCTGATTTTTTGCCGGCGTGCGCTTACCGACTACGCCGCGCCGCATCCTCGCAACAATTTACATCGCCTCCCAGATTCCTCCCAGATCGCCTCATAGTATGACTATACGGCATCTGCCGAACCGCACCGGGGAATCCCTTGAATCCCGGGTGTCACCCCAATTTTCACAGGAGGTTCTCACCATGAAACGCCAACTTATTTCCCTGTCTGCCCTGGCTCTGCTGCTCAGCGGGCCGGCCTTCAGCGCGACTTCTACCACCGCCACCGCCACCACCACGAAGACCCCGGCCGCCGTCACCAGCTCCAGTGTTTCCGCAGCGGTCGCCGCGCTCAATTTTTCCACCACCTGCAGCAGTGGCGGCACCCGCGTCTCGACCGGCACCTGGGATGCGACCAGCGGCGCGCTGGCCCTGAGTTCCACGGTTGCCGCGTGTGTCGTTTCCAACGGGGAAACCCACGACGGCACCCGGACGCTGAGCGGCACGTTGCTGCTGGACAGCACCACCACCTATAGCGTGGATATCACGGTCAAGGAAAGCTTCACGGTTACCCGCGATGGCGCCACCCAGCTTCAGCACACCTGCACCCTGACCCGCAAGGGAAGCTTCGATTCCACCACGGATCGTTTCACCGGCACGGTCACCCGTAATAACTGTACCGATACCGGCGAAGTTTGGGATCACCAGCACGGGATCGAAAGCCTGTTGCGCGACAGCCAAGTAATCGACGTGCCCCAGCCGCCGTCCGGCACCACCCCGCCGCAGCGCGGCCCCGGCGGCGGTGGCCACCAAGGGCCGGGCATGATGAAGCCGACCACTGGAACAACCACGACCAGTTCGACCAGTACCGCAACCACCGGCAACTGATTGCCCCGCCTGCACCAACGAAAACGGGGGCCGCAGCCCCCGTTTTTTCTCCTCCGTAGCGGCTGTTACAAGCCGGCCAGCAGCATCTTCCCGTCCTCCAGGAACGACACCATGTAGGCGTTCTTTTTCACGTCCTTGCCGTTCGAGGTGAGGGTGGTTTCCACCCGGTATTTCTTGTCCTTGGCGGAGGCCGGCAGTTTGAACTTGGATTCGGTCTGATAGCGGCCCGCGCCGTCGACGGCGGTGAGCTTCTCGGTCTTGGATTCGATAAGCTGGTTTTTTTCATCATAGATCGCGTACTTCTGCTCGACCACCGGCACTTTATCGCCGTAGCCGACCAGGTCGGTGTTGGAAGTGACCACGACTTCGCGTTCGCCGCTGGCTGCGGGCGCCTGGGGTTTGACCTCGGTCTTGAAAGCGGCGGCCTGGATGTCCTTCTTCGGCACCTGGTAGCCCTTTTTCTGTTCGTATTCCTTGTTGATGGTCTGGGCGTCGGCGACTTTCTTGGATTCGAAGTACCAGCCGATCAGGAAGCCGGCGGCGGCGCCCACCACCGCGCCCTGAGCGCACTTCCCGCCGGTCGCCGAAGCAATGCCGCAGCCCGCGACGGCACCGATGATGGCGCCGACGACACGGTCGTCCTGCTTGATCGAACCATCGGGATTGGTGGCGCACGCGGTGCCCAGGAGCGCGGCGGTGACGGCGACGACGAGATGTTGATATTTGCGGTTCATGCGGTTCCCCTTTTCACTTGATGACGATGAATGGTTCGTTGAAAATCGCGCCGACCATCTTGGGGGTGGGCGGATGCTCTTCCCCCTTGGTCATTTCCTTGACCTTCTTGCTGACGAAGGCGTGCAGCAAGGGCGGCGTGATGCGGCCATCCTTCTCCAGGTCGGCCCGTCGCTGAATGATGCCTTCCTTGATGGCATAGGTAAAGGCTCCGTTTTTCCAGGCGTCGGATTCCAGGGCGGATTGCTTGCCGCCGGCGCCGGAGAGCACCACCACGCCCTTTTCGTCCTCCGCTTCGTTGAGCATCCCGTTTACATCGTTGTTGATCTTCAGCGACGAGAGGGCGAAGCCGGCGTGGCAGGTGTCGAGGAAGAACACCCCGCGTCCCTTGAGGTTGGAAATCACGTCCTGGATGGCGTCGCCGGATACCGCGGTCTGCATGACCCGCTCGTCGTCCTTGACGAATTCGATGTCGCGGCTGGCGAAGAAATAGCGGTTGTTCTTGAGCAAAAAGCCGTGGCCGGCGAGGAACAGGATGCCCACGTCGTCCGTTCCGACGCTGTCGCGTAGCCACGCCAGGCCGCCAAGAACGCTCTTGCGGGTGGCCTGCTCGTTGGTCAGGACGCGGATTTCCGCCTGCTCGTAGAGGTTGGACGAATACTTGCGGAACATCTCGCTGAAATCCACGGCATCCTTGGCGGGATAGGTGAGTTGCGCGCCGGCCGGGAGATTGGGGTATTGGGAAACGCCCACCGCCAGCAGGTAGAGCTTCTTGAACTTGAGCGGGGCTTCCGCGCCGCTGTCCTTTCCGGCGCGGGTGACTCGCAGGGTGGCCGGCTCGGAAACCCCGTTGCGGTTTTTTGCGAGCACCACGATTTCCACTTCCCGCTTGGGTGGTAGCGCCACCACGATTTCCTGAGTGGCGGACTCGCCACTCCGCTCCGCCTTGGGCAAGCTGCGCTGGGCAATCGAGCGCACCAGCTTGCCGTCGACGCGGATTTTCACCTCCTGGGCGGGCGCGTCCAGTGGGCTGCGCACTGCGAATTTGACCGGGGTTTGGGTGGCGCTGGTGGAAATTTCGCTGTCCGACTGCAAAATCACCACCGGCGGGAGCATTTGCTGCACGGCCGGTGCGGCAGCCTGCGTATCGGCGAGCCGCAGGGCTTCCCGGTAATCGCCGCCGCTCAAGGTCTGCTGCACCACCTCGGGGCGGTAGTACTGCTTGCGAAAGCGTCCGATGGAAAAGAAATCCGCCTGCTTGTTGAGCGCTTGGTTGAGGTGCCAGCCCACCAGGGCTTCGCCGCCTACCGAAGTATCGTAATTGCCAGCGGGCGTCCACAGGATCCAGCGGCTGCGGTCGGGATGGGGAAACAGCGCCAATTGCTCCTGGCCGTCGGCTCCGCGGTGCCAGCGGATGGTCCCGTCGCCCAGTGCGGCGAGCACCCAGCGCCCGTCGCCGGAGACATTCACCGCCCAGGCTGCGGCAGGCAAGGGTTGCTCCCAGATTTGCCGGCCCGTCGCGTCGAACTGGCGCAGGGACCATTCGCTTCCCACCACGAAGCGGCCGGCATCCGGGGAAATCGCCAAGCTGCGTGCCGGCTCCTGGCTGCGCAGCGGCAAGGGACGGCCATTCAGCTTGAGGGCGGTGGTGTTTTTCCAGCCCTCGATGGTCAAGCCGGGAGCGCCAGTGCGCGGCTCGGCCAAAACCATGCCGCCCGCGCCGTCGGACAACAGTTCTCCGCGCGCCGTGTCGAAAACCACTGCGGCGGAATCGCTCTCGTATTTGAAGGCGACCGCCCGTCCGTCTGCGGAAACCCGGAAATCCGTCCACATTCCGCGGAAGTCGCCGCGGCTGCCGCGCACCTGAAACACCGGCTTGCCGCGCCCATCCAGGCCGGCCCAGGCGGGATCGGCACTGGCCGCCGCGATGCCGTCGCCGAGTGGTGCCAGGGACGTTACGATGTTGGCGAAGGACAGCACTTCCTGGCCGGCTCCCTGCCCCGCTTCGCTCCACGCCACCACCGGGAAGTGCCCGTTCGCCACCTGGGTGCCGCCGCCGAACAGGGTGCGCCCGTCGCGCGACCAGGCGACCCTGCCGAGATTGCCGAGATTGCCGTCGCGATGGTATTCGGCGCTGTATTGAAGAGACAGGGTGGCGGCGTCGAGCACGTCGACCCGCGGCGCATCCTGATAGCCCACGGCGAGCAGGGTTCCGTCGGGGGAAAACGCCACGCTGTAAGGCTTGCCGGCGGGGGCGCGGAGGCGGGCGAGCCGCTCCAGGCCGGTGTTGCCGATGCGGTAGAGGCGCAGCGAACCGTCCAGCGAGGCCACCGCCAGCCGCCCGTCGCGGGAAAAATCGGCGCCGTAAATGACTTCGTTGTATTCGGGATCGCTGCCGACGAATTGCAGGTTGCCGCGAAACACCCGCAGACCCTGCTGGCGCAGCCCGACCGCGAGAAATTGGCCGTCCTTCGACCAAGCGAGCTGGTGGATCGGCGCTTCCAGCCCGGACAGCGTGCCGTTCTTGCGCAGCGTGCCGCTCGCCCGGTCGAACAGGTAGAGGGCGTGGCCCGATCCGCTGAACGACGAATAGCCGCCCACCGCCACGCTTTCCCCGTCCGGCGACAGGGCCGCCGCATACACCGCGCCGAGCCGGTCGTCGCCGATGGGCGGGCGCAGCACCTGGAGGAGGCGTCCGCTGTGGCCGTCCCACACCCGCACGGTTTTGTCTTCCGAAGCCGTGACGGCGAAGCGCCCGGCGGCGTCGGCGCTGATTCGGGTAATCAGGGCCAGGTGCTGGCCGGTTTCGATACGCAGAATGGGCTGCATGGGTAACGTGCCGCCAGCCGGGGGCGCCGCCTGCGCCGGGTTGCCCGCCAGCAGAACCGTCACAACCATTGCCCAGAGATAGCGCATATCGACCTCCATCCGAATTCGAGATAGCCGGAATTATGCGCCAGGTTGCCGATGCCTACGATAGCCTCGGACCCGCCGATATTTCCATATCCAACCGCTCGGGCTGGAAAAACGACCGCTTGTCGGTTTATGCTGGCGCAATCCTGAAACGTTTCCTACCATCCAATCATAAAAGGAGTCCGCCATGAAAAAAGTAACCGGTTTCAGTCTTGTCGAGTTGATGATAGTCGTGGCGATCGTTGGGATGCTCGCCGCCATCGTCGTTCCCACCTATGGGGAATACGTGCAGCGCGGCAAGATCGCCGAAGCCACTTCGCAACTCGCCACCATGGCGGTCAAACTGGAACAATACTTCCAGGACAACCGTACCTATAGCGGAGCCTGCGCTGCCGGTACCACCGCGCCGTTGCCGAGCGGTCTGCAGTATTTCACCCTTTCCTGTACGTCGTTGACCTCTGCCACTTTCACCGTTCAGGCAACCGGCATTTCCGCCAAAGGCATGGGCGGTTTCACCTATACCATCGCGCCCAACAACGTGAAGGCCACCACCAGCGTACCCGCCGGGTGGTCCGCCAATGCGGCCTGTTGGGTCACCCGGAAAGACGGCTCGTGCTAACCCTTTCCGCCCGCCCGGCCTGGGGCTTGTTGCGCAACGCGGTGCGTCAGACCGGTGCCACCCTTGTCGAAATCCTGGTCGGGTTGGCGCTGGTCGCTGTCCTGGTTGGCTCGGCCCTGCCCGGTTTCATGACTTGGATCCAGAATACCCAGATTCGCACGGCCGCCGAATCCATGCTGAACGCCATGCAATTCGCCCGCGCCGAGGCGGTGCGGCGCAATGAGCAGGTCCGCGTTTCCCTGCTCGGCTTCGACTGGACGATCAGCGATGCGGCTGGAAACACGATCGAGACCCGCGTCAGCGGGGAAGGTTCGAGAAATGCGGTGCTGACCGTGGTTGGCGCCATGCCGCTTACCTTCAACGGTCTGGGCCGCCCGATTGCCGGGACGCCGGCGATCGGCGGCGGCAGCGACGTGACCCAGATCACCGTGTCCAACCCGGTGGGCGGCGGTTGCCAGGGAAGCGGCGGCCCGATGCGCTGCCTGGAAATCCACGTGACCCTGAGCGGACAAGTGCGCATGTGCGACCCGCAAATGACGGTTCTCGACCCCACCAATCCGCAGGCTTGCTGACGGGATACATGATGAAAACCTTTTTCTCAGTGCCCACCCGCCAATCCGGTTCAATGTTGCTGGAAGCCCTGATCTCTATTTTGATATTTTCGATGGGCATTCTCGCCATCGTCGGGATGCAGGCGGCGTCGATCAGGCAGGCGGGTGACGCCAAATACCGTATCGACGCCAACTTGTTGGTCAATCAACTGATCGGCCAGATGTGGGTGAGCAACCGTAACGCCGCCACCCTCGCCGCCAATTTCGCCAGCCCCGGGGGGGCCGCCTACGTCGCGTGGGTGGGCAGTCCCACCACGCCGGGCACGGTGCAGGCGATTCTGCCGGGGGCGGACGCCAATCCGCCGACGGTGGCGATCGTCCAAGTGCCTGGCACTACCCCGCCCCTTACCGCCACCAGCTTGGTCACCATCACCGTATTCTGGCAACCGCCGGGCGACGAGGTGGCGCACCAACACGTGGTGATAGCCCAAATCAAATAGGAGGCCGAATTGTTCCCCAACTTCCGCCGTCCCGCCCGCTTTAGCGCCGGCTTCAGCCTGATTGAAATCCTGGTCGGGGTAGGCATCGGCATGATCGGCATTGTCGTCATCATGCAGGTCTTTACCCTTTCCGAGGGGCAACGCCGCTCCACCAGCGGTGCCGATGATGCCACCTCCACCGGAGCGATCGCCCTACACACCTTGCAACGTGATATTCGCCAAGGTGGTTACGGCATCGCCTCCACCGGCCTGCTAGGTTGCAACCTCACTTTCCCTGCCGGTTCCACCGTCCTGGCCGCTCCGGTAGCCATCAACCCGCCGGGAATCCCAGCCGGTGACGCCAATACCGACGTGATCGCGGTGGTTTACGGCAATGCCAATTCCGCTGCGGAGGGCGACCGGGTGACCAGCCACATCGCGGGTTCCACCACCATGCAGGTGCAGACCCAGACCAACTTCATCACCAGCGACTGGGTGGTGGCTGAGCCGCAGACCCGCCCGGTGCCCTGCAATCTGACCATGACGCAGACCATAGTCGGGGGAACCCTCAGCGTGACCACTGCGCCGGCCGCTTCGATGACGGGGGGGATGCTTTACAACCTCGGTCAGGCGCCGCGCCTGCTGGTGTACGCCATCCGCAACGGCAATCTCACCCAGTGCGACTTCCGGGTGAACAATTGCGCCGCGGCCGGCAGTACCGGCAACACGGCAGTATGGTCGCCGATCGCTGAAAACGTGGTGATGCTGCGCGCCCAATACGGGCGCGACGCTACAGTGCCAATGGACGGTGTCGCCGACGTGTGGGACCAGACCGCTCCCATTACCGCCTGCGACTGGGCGCGGGCGTCCGCGGTGCGCCTGGCGCTGGTGGCGCGTAACAGCCAGTACGACAAGGACATGGTTACCGCAGCGGCCCCCGGTTGGGCGGGTGATGCCGGTGCCGCCATCGATTTGTCCGGCAACGGCGAATGGCAGCATTACCGCTACAAGACCTTCCAAACCGTCATACCGATCCGCAACGTAGCCTGGATGGGAGTGCCGAGCACATGTTAACCAATGACTGTAATGAGGGATGGGTAATGGGCGATGGCAAAGGCATCCCCATCACGTCCTGCCCATCACCCGTCACCCCTCACCCATCGCCCCAACGCGGCGTGGTGCTGTTCATTACCCTGATCGTGCTGGTAGCGATGACTCTGGCCGGCATCGCGCTGGTGCGCTCGGTGGCCACCACCACCCTGATTGCAGGCAATCTGTCCTTCCAGGAAGGCGCCACCATGTCGGGCGACACCGGCATCGAATCCGCAGTTAACTGGCTGGAAATCAATAGTACCGGCACCAATCTCTTCCAGAACAATCTGCCGATGGGGTATGTCGCCGCGAAACAGGATCCCGCGGTAGGGCAAACCTGGGATGCGTTCTGGGCCAACCAACTGGTTCCCGCCGGGCAAGTGCTCACGCTCGCCAAGGATGCTGCCGGTAATACCGTTTCCTACGTCATCCAGAGGATGTGTTCGCCGACCATTCCGCAACCGTTCGCGCCCACCTCGGTGGGCGCCAATTGCGCCAGTTCCCCGACCACCGTCGGTACCAGCGGCGGCAGCAAAGGGGCGGGGGCAATCCAGATTCAAACCAGCGATCAAACCTATTACCGCATCACTTCGCGGATTGTCGGGCCGCGCAATACCGTCAGCTTTATCCAGGCAATAGTTGCAATGTAGTTATCCAGGAGGATGCCATGAAATCCCTTTTTAAAGAATCGATACTGGCCAAGGTCCGGGTGTTCCTCGCCTCCCTGGCCTTGCTCGCCTGCAGCGGCGGCCAAGCGGCTACCACCGACATCGCCGGCGTTCCTCTGATTGCATCCGCCACCACGGAGGTGCTCCCCAACCTGATGTTCGTGCTCGACGATTCGGGAAGCATGGCTTGGGACTACCTGCCGGACTGGGTCAACGACAGCGGCTATTGCAAGGGTACCGCCTGTTCTTTCGGCAAGGCTCCCTACAATGCCAGCGATTTCAACAACGTTTACTACAATCCCGCGATCACCTATACGGCGCCCAAGAATGCCGACGGTACGAGCTGGGGCAACATCTCCGCCTACACCTCGGTGAAGAACGACGCCTACAACGTGCAAAGCACCAGTTCGACCAATCTCCTCACTTCGTACAGCGACGTGATGTATTGCAACGACACTTGCTCGACCTGCAGCAGCACCTGTTCAGCCACCAATTGCCTGCGGAATGACAACTACCTGCTCCCCGGCACCGTCGGGGGGGTGAGCTACACCAATGCGTGCAATACCACTGCCGCTGGAACGGGGCGCTACGCGACCGGGAGTTTTACCAGCCCGACCACCACCATTTCGCGAGCGGTAGGGCCTTATTACTACACCATCATCCCCGGCGAATATTGCACGGCGCCCAATCTGCGCACCTGCACCATCGCCACCGTCCCTACCGGAAGCTATACCTATCCGGCCAAGCTGCGCTGGTGCAACAATACCGCCCTGACCAACTGTCAGGCGATCAAGACTGCGACCTACAACAAAATCCGCTATCCCGGCGTATCGATAGCCGGTTCTTCCGGTACTTCGGCGACCGCCACCATTACGTTCAGCGGTTCGGGTAATACCTCGGTCGGCAGCATCACCGTCAACGGCCAGGAAATCATGTCCGTTGCGTCGACCGCCAGCACCAGCACCGGCACGGTGGCGACGAATGTCCAATCGCGAATCAACGCCTGTACCAGTTCCGTTTCCGGAAACTGCCAAACCTCCGGCTTCAGCGCGGTCCGCAGCGGCAGTACCTTGACCATTACCGCACCGGCGTCGATGGGCGCCATCACCTTCACGCCGGTGATTACCATGGCGGGTTCAGGCGCTACCGCGACCATTACCGTCAACGATCCGCCCGGGAGCAATACCAGTACCTCCTTTAGCGGCATTACGGTCAACAACCAGCAGATCATGTCCGCCGCGTCGTCCGGCAACACCAGCACCAGCACGGTGGCGACCAACATTGCAACCCGGATTAATGCCTGTACCGGCTCCACTAGCGGCAGTTGCCAGGTCGCCGGTTTCAGTGCCACCGCCAGCAGCAACGTCGTGACCATCACCGCCCCGGTTTCGATGGGGGGGATCACCTACCTGCCGGTTATCACCAAAGCGGTCGGCACCGGCAACATTACCGCCACGCCAGCCGCTTTCGTGGTTCCCGGCGTGATGACCGCCACCCCCACCGCCTTCACCGGCGGCGTCGATCCCACCTCGGTGACTTATGTGCCGGGCTCGTTCGTGCGGGTGGACATCGTTCCCGGCACCACCAGCTATCCCTATCCCGGCACCACCAGCAAGCACGCCAACCGCGGCGACTGCGCCGGCACGACCTGCAGCTATGCCGAGGAAATGACCAATTTCGCCAACTGGTGGACCTATTACCGGACCCGCATGCAGATGATGAAAAGCGCTACCAGCCTGGCTTTCCAGCCGATCGACGAGCGCTACCGGGTGGGGTTCTTCACGATCAGCACCAGCAGCACCAGCACCGGGAGCAATTTCCTCAACATCGGCAAGTATGACGCCACCCAGAAAAGCACTTGGTTTACCAAACTGTTTGCCTCGAACCCGAGCAGCAATACCCCCTTGCGCGAAGCCTTGTCCAAGGCGGGACGGATTTTCGCCGGCAAGGTCGGCAGCGACCCGATGGAATATTCCTGTCAACAAAACTTCACCATCCTCTCCACCGACGGCTACTGGAACGGCAGCACCGGCTACAAAATGGACGGCTCGACGGCGATGGACGACCAGGACGGCAGCGCGGCGCGACCGATGCTCGACGGCAACCACGTGGCCAATACCCTGGCCGATGTCGCCTACTATTACTACGTCACCGATTTGCGCAATTCCGGCCTGTCCAACTGCACCGGTTCGCGGGGTACCGACGTCTGTACCGATAACGTCCCGGTCGGCAGCAAAGATCTCAACACCAAGCAGCACATGACCACTTTCACCCTGGGGTTGGGGATTGACGGCTACATGCAGTTCTCGCCGACTTACGAAACCGATGCCAGCGGCGATTACAACGACGTGCGCATCGGCACCGTCGCCAATCCCAGCGCAGGGGTGT
Organism: Sulfuricella sp.; assembly: GCA_018336195.1. Taxonomy (GTDB): domain Bacteria; phylum Pseudomonadota; class Gammaproteobacteria; order Burkholderiales; family Sulfuricellaceae; genus JAGXQV01. Next base: position 30,614 of record JAGXQV010000112.1, read on the forward strand.
GTTCCTGGGCGACCTCGGGTGCCACCTGCGAATGGCCCGCACCTTCCAGCGATTCCCAGGCCAATATCGACGATCTCTGGCATGCCGCGGTAAACGGACACGGCAGCTATTTCAGCGCCAAGAGCCCCAGCGAACTGGCCTCCGGCCTGTCCAACGCGCTGGCCGGGGTGAGCGCGCGGGTCGGTGCGGCGGCGGCGGCCACCACCAGTAACCCCAACGTCACCTCCGGCGACAACTTCGTGTTCAGTTCTATTTTTACCACGGCGGAATGGACGGGCGATCTGTATCGCCAACAACTCAATCTGGAGACCGGCGCGGTATCCAGCAGCAAGGACTGGTCGGCGCAGGTATTGCTGGATGCGCGGACCGGTGCCGGCAGCGATACCCGCACTATCTATACCTATGATCCGTCCGGCGGCAACAAGCTGAAAAATTTCCTTTATGCCAACTTGAGCAGCGCGGAACAGGCTTATTTCGGGGCATCCAACGTCGCCCTTCTCAGCCAGGGACTGAGCGGTGCGAACCTGACCGATGCCTCGGGAGAAGCGCTGGTGAACTTCATCCGCGGCCAGCGCGGCAATGAAGGCACGTTATACCGGCAACGCACCCATGTGCTGGGCGACATCGTGTCCGCCGAAGCAGTGTACGTAAAAGCCCCGATGTATGAATACGCCGACTCGGGCTACGGCGGCTTCAAGAGCAGCAACAGTTCGCGCCAGGGGGTGGTGTTCGCGGCAAGCAACGACGGCATGTTGCACGCTTTCAACTCTGACACCGGGCAGGAATTGTGGGCCTACGTCCCCTCACTGGTGATGTCCAACCTGTACAAGCTGGCGGATGCGGGTTACGGCGCGAAGCATCAATACTTCGTCGACGGCACCCCGACGGTGGGCGATGCCTATATCGGCGGGAGTTGGAAAACCATCCTGGTGGGCGGCCTGAACGGCGGGGGGCGCGGCTACTACGCCCTCGACGTGACCGACCCGGTCAGTCCCAAGGGCTTGTGGGAGTTTACTTATGACACCGCGGCCGGTGGCGGTTATATCAAGGATGCCAACCTCGGCTATACCTTCGGCAATCCGGTTATCACCAAGAAAGTCGACGGTACCTGGGTGGTCCTGGTGACTTCGGGTTACAACAACGTCAGCCCCGGTGATGGCGTCGGCCATATGTATGTATTGAATGCCGCCAACGGCACCATCATCGACAATATCTCCAGCGGTGCAGGCAACACGACTTCCCCCAGCGGGCTGGCGCGCCTCGCCGCCTGGACGGAGAACGGCATGGTCGACAACACCGGGCTGCGCGCTTACGGCGGCGATATGCAAGGGAACCTGTTCCGCTTCGACTTTAACGACAATGTCGGCGCCCCCGGCATGGAGGCCCAGCAGATCGCCTATTTCCGTAACGGTTCCGGGGTGGCTCAGCCGATTACCACCAAGCCCGAACTGGGGGATGTGGACGGCAAAGCGGTGGTGTTCGTCGGGACCGGCCGTTACCTCGGCGTGTCCGACCTTACCGACACGACGGTGCAATCCTTCTATGCCATTAAGGACAGCTTGGGTACCGCCAGTATCGGCAATGCTCGCAGCGCTCCCGGGATGATCCAGCAAACCGTCTCCAGCACGACCGCGCCGAGCGGTGCGGCTGCTCGGACTACCTCGGTGAATACCGTGGACTTCGCCACGGGAAGCGGGTGGTTCTTCGATCTGCCGGACAACGGCGAGCGCAACAATACCGATTCCACCCTGGCGCTGGGTACGCTGGTCTTTACCACCAACGTCCCGAACACCAGTGCCTGCACGGTGGGCGGCTATAGTTGGATATATTTTGTGGATTACCGCACCGGCAGCTTCATCACGACTTCCGCCGGCAACGTCGCCGCCCTCAGCCTCGGCAACACGCTGGCGACCCGCCCGGTGGTGGTGCGCTTGCCCAACAACACCATCGTGTCGTTGACCAAGCAGTCCGATACCGAAACGAAAGTGACCAACACGCCGAAACGGAGTCCTTCCGGCCCCACCCGCCGGGTATCGTGGCGGGAACTGGTGAACGACCAGTAACGGCGGCAGGGGAATGAGAAAGGCCGGGCAGCGCGAGTTGCCCGGCCTTTTTTATGTGGAAATGCTCCGCCGGTACGTTTCCCAGGCGCTGCGGTAAGCGGCTTCCAGCGCGGCGGTGAAGCGCGCGGCATCGGCAAGGGGGGAGCGGCGCATCTGCTCGCGCAGGTTTTTGCGCAATTCTCGGCGTCTTTCCACGTCTTGTGCGAGGCGCACGGCGATGGCCACGTAGTCGTCCGGCGTCGCGGCGCATAATTCGTCCAAACCCAGGGTTGCCAGGAGGCTCGCCCCGGAACGCGAGGCGGGCGGATAAGTCCCGCTCAGGCTGACTACCGGAATGCCCATCCACAGGGCGTGGCAGGTGGTGGTCGCGCCGTTGTAGGGGTAGCTGTCGAGAACGATATCGACTTCGCGGTGCAGCGCCAGGTATTCACCGAACGAACAGGTGGGGCGGATATCCAGGCGTTCCGCGGCGACTCCTTGCGCCGCGAAGGCCCGTTGCGCCACCCCGGTATCCTTGGCCAGCACCAGCAGACGCGAGCCGGGCAGCGCGGCGAGAATGCGCGCCCATAGCGCCAGCATCTCCGGAGTCGTCTTGGCGAAATTGTTGAATGCTCCAAAGGTAACGCGCCCGGACGCCGCTGACGGGACTTCGCCCGGTTCGGGGGCATCCGCCGGCGGACGGTAGCACCAGGCGGCATGGGGCAGACGCAGCAGCTTTTCAGTATGGTAGCGTTCCGCGCCGGGTGGATCGGCAAGCGCGTCGCTGATCCGGTAATCCATTTGCGCGAGACCGCTGCTGTTGAGGTAGCCCAGCCAGGTCATTTGCAGTGGCGCGGGGCGGCGGGCGAAGATGCCCAGCCGCCCGCCGGCGGTGTGTCCGGCCAGATCGACGAGGATG
>JAGXQV010000113.1 GCA_018336195.1 Sulfuricella sp.
CCCGGGAACTCCAGAATACCCGCCTCGAAATCATTCACCGGCTCGGGCGCGCCATCGAATACCACGACAACGATACCGGCTTGCACATCGTGCGCATGAGCCGCTATTGCGAACGCCTGGCGCGCGCCTTGGGGCTGCCCGGCGAGCAATGCGAAATGCTGCTCCACACCGCCCCGATGCACGATATCGGCAAGGTTGCCATTTCCGACAATATCCTGCTCAAGCCCGGCCCGCTCGATCCCGGCGAATTCGAAATCATCAAGACCCATACCACCATCGGCGCCGCGATTCTTGCCGGCCACCCTTCCAAACTCATGGAAATGGCTCATGACATCGCCCTGACCCACCATGAAAAATGGGACGGCACGGGCTATCCGCATGGCCTGAAAGGGCCAAACATTCCCATCGAAGGACGGATTGCCGCGGTTTGCGACGTTTTCGACGCGCTGACCAACGATAGACCCTATAAGAAGAGATGGACCAACGAAGCCGCCATCGCCTACCTCCACGACAACCGGGGCAGCGGCTTCGATCCCGCGCTGGTGGATGCTTTCGACGCGGCCCTGCCGGGTATCCTGGAAATCCAGAAATGTTTTTTAGAACCGGGAACGTTGGACAACGCCGCGCCTGCCAGCGGCCAAATTCGGCAAACCCGCCTGTTCGACCTCGGCGGCTACCCGCCCCCCGGAATCCCGGGTACTCCCCGCCAATTCCCGCAGGTTTTATAGCTTGAACAGGCTATCGACCTTGGCTGCGCAGATGAAGTCGTTTTCCGAGAGACCGCCGATGGCATGGGTCGAATAACGTACCCGGCAACGGTTGTAGCCCACCTCCAGGTCGGGGTGGTGGTTTTCGCGGTGGGAGAGCCAGGCCACCGCGTTGACGAAGGCCAGGGTCTGGTAATAATCGGGGAAACGGTGGGTCTTGGCGATTTCACTCCCCGCCGCTTCCCAGCCGTCCAGCTTGGCCAGCAAGGGCGCGATTTCCGCCGGCGTCAGCGGCGGGATGCCGCCCTCGCAAGGCTTGCAGGTTTTCGCGGTCAGATCGCAGCTTGCATCCATGATGTTCTCCTCGGTGGTTTTCTCATACCCGGTACGACAGCGCCGACCGTGCAGCGGTTCCTCCATTTCCCGGAGTCAAGCCGCCGCGCCCTTCCGCGCCGGCGGCGGCGTTGCCGCTCAAGCGGGCACTGAAAACAAATCGGACTGCGCCGCCCGCACCGCTTTGCTCATCGTCCTGATCTGCCGGTCGATCTGGCGCAGGGTGGCGGGGCGGACCTTGGTCTTTCCCTGTGCCGCCGCCCGGCAACAAATCCCGCGAATCTTCATCACCAGTTTCAAGCCGTTGTGGTTTTCCATGTGTGCGTCCTTTCCAGTCGATAATCCGGGTTTTGCCGGCAAGACGTTTGCCTGACACTGGGCATTCTAGGTATAGTGTGGCTCACAGGATGAGCTATATCAGTTCCCCCACCAGGAAAAATTCACCTGATTGGCGCTGATTTTCAACTATTGGTTCGGTTCTTCGTAGGAGCGGCCTTGGCCGCGATTGCGGCGCCTCTTCGTGATACCTTCTGTCGCGGGCAAGCCACGCTCCTACAGGATAAAGAGTCATTTAGTTGAAACATCCGGCCAAGCTGAAGATCAGCGCTAATCAGGAAAAATTCATGGACCGTACCGAACGCTTCTACCGCATCGACCAACTGCTCAACGAATACAAGGTGGTGACGCTGCACACCTTCCTCGCCGAGATGGACGTTTCCCGCGCCACCTTCAAGCGCGACCTCGAATACCTGCGCGACCGGCTCAACGCGCCCATCGTCTGGGATCGCGACGCGGGCGGCTACCGCTTCGAGCGGGCCGATCCGCTGGCGCCCAAATACGAATTGCCGGGGTTGTGGTTCAACGCCTCGGAAATCCACGCCCTGCTGACCATGCAGCATTTGCTGGAAAACCTCGGGCCGGGGCTGCTGGCGGGGCATGTCGAGCCTTTGCTGGCGCGCCTGCGGATGCTCCTGGAGTCCGCCGATGTTCCCATGGCGTCGGTGGAAAAGCGCATCCGCATCCTGCGCGCCAACGCGCGTTCCTACGAGCCGGAACATTTTTCCCCGATCGCCACGGGGGTGCTGCAGCGCCGCAGGCTCACCATCGACTATTACTCCCGCGACCGCGACGAAACGCAGGAGCGGACCGTCTCCCCGCAACGCCTCACCCATTACCGCGACAACTGGTACCTGGATGCCTGGTGCCATTGGCGCGACGGCCTGCGCAGTTTCGCCCTGGACGCCATCGGGCGGGTGGCGCTGCGCGACGAGGCGGCGCAGGACATCGGCGACGCGGAGTTGGATGCGGTGCTGGGGGCGGGCTACGGAATATTTTCAGGCAAGGTGGTGCAGTACGCGGAACTGCGTTTCAGCCCCGAACGGGCGCGTTGGGTGAGCCGGGAGTCCTGGCATCCCCAGCAGGAATCGCACTTCGACGCCGCGGGAAATTACTGGTTGCGGGTGCCGTATAGCGACGACCGCGAACTGCTGATGGACATCCTCCGCCACGGCTCGCACGTCGAAGTGTTGGCACCGGACGCGCTTCGGCAGCGGGTGGCCGCCGAACTCCAGGCAAGCATGGGGAAATACGCCTGATTTTCCGTCGGGTTTGATCTGGCTCATCCTATGAGCTAGTGAGTGGTTAAGCTGGCAACGTGTTCATCATTCCAAGGGGAAGAAAATGCATGCGATTGCCAGGATGTTGCAAATCTACAAGGGATTGTTCCAGCGCCAGGCGGCGTGGCGGACGGCCGACCGCCATCGGCGGTTTTTCCAGGCGCGCGGCTGGGAAACCACCTGCGGCGGTTACCAACCGGTCGACGAAGCGCCCGACCGGCTGGTGTTCCTGGTTAGCCTGATTATCCTGCCGATTATTCTGTTTCTTTAGAATGAGGCCTGCCGAAACTGCTCCCAGCGGGGCAACCGCATATCTACCGAGTCTCAATTGCCGAACTTCCGCAGCAAGACCACGCCATGGGCATCCAGTGCGGGCTACAGGTAGAACGGCTTCTGCAAACGGGAAGTCGTCTGCGACTCTCCCCCTTATCTGAGGGGTTCCCCGGCAACCGAGAGGCAATTATTCCTGCCGGGTGTCTTTGGGCATGCGCCTATCCATACTTTTCCCGAAATTCTTGGATTATCGCCATGCTCATGCCACTACTGTGAACACGCCCTAAGAATCAGTAAAACAGCCATATGGGTAACAGCCCGTGGTGAATGCTCGCTTGGGGTATTTACCTAGCTGGCTAGGTAAATTCCAGAATAGATATTTAATACCAGGTGGTTACACTTTAACCATCCTGGAAATGGCATTTGGCGTGGCCGAGGCTACTCGACTGTCTGCCTCGCTAAGGAAAGTGTTGTGACGCTATCCGGCATTCCTTCTCTGAGAGGCCTTCAGCGAAGCGAACCACAGGGGGCGAGAACTAACATTGTCCTGATGGGGCAGTCTGCCGGAGATTGTTCAACTACCGTTCTCAGGCTTATGCAATTTTGACATGTCCGTCTACTTTACGGCTTCTTGATCCAAACCACATAAACCGCGCAGGAGGTAAAGATGAAATTTCACCAAGCTTGTAGGCAGCAGAAAGTTGGCGACCTGATCTTGTCTTTTTTTAACCTGGCAGGGGGAGCGAAATGAGAGCAGCGTTGGAAGTATCCATGATATCCAGAGTGGCGCGGAAACTCGTGATTTTTGCGATGTTGACGGAATTGCTGTTGCTATTCTCGCCGAGCGCTTGGGCCGTGCCTTCATACTCGCGCCGATTCGGCGAGCAATGCTCGACCTGCCATACCATGTGGGGCGCACTGAATGCTTCGGGGGTCCAGTTTCGGCTCAGCGGCTATCGTGCCATCAGTGGCAAAGACCTTAAGCCGCTTTCAGAAGATATCGAAATTTCCAAAGGGGTGTCTATCCCTACGACGTTACCCCTATCCTTCATTACGGGTGTGGGGTTTGACTCCCGCAACGAAAAGCGTCAATCGGATAGCGGCGCCAGCGTTACGGCCAAAGGTTCGAGCATTTCCCTTGAGGACGCAAGCATCTTCATGACCTCGTCGCTGGGCAAGCATTTGTCAGCATTTGTGGAATTTCCGATGTACGAAACCAAGGCATGGGAGTTCACGCCATTGGGCAGGGCTGAAGCAAATAATCAGGCGGCCAACCGCCATGTTCAATTTAAATCCGAAAACCCAACATTCGAGGTGGCGAAATTCTTCTGGAACAATCTTGGGGGGGATAGCTTGCCGCGCGACAGTTTCAACCTGCTGGGCGGTATCACCCATCTTCCTCTGGGGTATGCATCCGGCAAGGTACGGCTCTCGGTCAACCAATACCTGATCTACGAGCGGCGTGCGCTGGACCTGATTAGCCCGAAAGCGGTCGGCGATATGCTGGGGAGCGCCGATGATTATCTTTTCCGGTTGGGCGAGCCGCAGATCCTTGCCGAAGTCAACGGCATGTTGACGTTTGGTAAGCCGGTTGCCGATATCGGAAAACGGGATACCTTTTGGGCCGAATACCATCTAGGGGTGACCAACGGCAGTAATGGCAAGGCCGACAACAATACCCAGAAGGATTTCTACGGGCGTTGGGTAATGCGTTACTACAACCAGTCACTTGGCTTCTCCGGCTTCCATAGCGGCGATCAGTATGACGATACCCTGCGGAGCAATGCCGCCTATACCGGCCTGCCCAGCAGCACTGGCATCATGTCTGGACAGCAGGACGTGAATCGCTCCGACCGGTTTGGGATAGATTTTACGTTGAGTCTGGCTCCGCTTGGTGTTCCCGTATGGCTCGAAAACCAGTACATGTTTAATAAGGAAAGCAACCCGACCGGGTTTGGCAAGGAATTCAAGTGGAAAGGCGGTTTCAACCAACTGAACTGGCAGGCTTCCAAGAGCACCATCGTTTATGGGCGTTTTGACTGGATCAAGGGCGACAACATTAACGACACAACCGTCGTCTCCACGGTTAGCGGCTTCAATGGCGTGACCAACTCGACGCCGAAGGAAAGGGACTTCATCCTAGGCTGGCAACACCTAGTGGACCAAAACGTCAAACTGGTTGCCGAATATCGCCACCACGTATTTGAAGATAACGCCACAAGCACCACCCAGCCAAGTACGGCAAAGCTATCTGACGATGGCGTTACCCTGCGTGCGATGATTGGATTCTAAGCTGTACTCCGAAAATATTAGCAATCATCGGGAGTCCGGTGGGGAAACGCTTCCCGCCGGCCTCCCGAGGCGAACCGAGGAACGGAATAATGCGAATGTATAAAGTTTTTCTATATATGGGCATGACGATACTTGGATTTGCCACATCCGGTTTTGCGCTAGCGGTCAATGACGGTGCCAAGATTTTTGAGGATGCTTGTTCGGAGTGTCACCACCCGAAAAAAAAGCCGCTCGACGATACCCATCTGAGTCGGGAGAAGTGGCAGGAAGCTTATGATTTGATGGTTGAAAAAGATAAGTTGGACGCGCCACTGTCGAAAGCTCAGCTTGAGGAGCTGTTGAATTGGCTGGTCAGTACCCATGGACCGGCAAGTACCCCGGCGACTGGCGTACCACCTGATGCTGGCAAGAATTAGAGATCAATGGGTCGTCGCTCATTGGCGCTGGGCGGCAAGTTTACGCAAGCTGAAAAGTTTGCCTTGGTTAACCGCGCCATGTTTCTCTCCCCCGGCTTGGGCGACTATTTCTCCGATTGAGTAGACACCACCCCCAGGCCGGGGTTTTTTTGTTATTTGCCGCAGTGGGTTTCAGTTGAGAAAATCGGCGAGCAGCCCGGACGTGCGGCGCAGGCGCCGCGACAGCAGCTTCGCCAGCAGGAAGATCAACTTGTAGGCGATGCCGGGGTATTCTTCCGCCATTTGCGTCATGCTGTCATCGTTGAGCGTGAGCAGGTCGCAATCGACGGCGGCCACGCAGGTGGCGGAACGCGGCTCGCGGTCGAGCAGCGCCATTTCGCCCAATACCCGCCCGGCGCCTTCGTAGGACAACAGGTGCAGGCCGCCATCCCCCGATTTGGATACTTCCATGCGTCCCTCGACGAGGATCAGCATGTAGTTGCCGGGGTCGCCCTCGTGAAAAATCACCTCGCGCTTGACGGCGGTCCGGAACGTCATGTAACGCCCCAGGGTTTCCAGTTCCTGATAGGTAAATTGCCCCTGGAACAGATCGAGATTGTCCAGAATGTCTGCGATTCTCATGGGTGGCGTGCCGCTCGTCGATGAATGGAGAAAGGGGCCGCGCGAAAGGCGCGCGGATTCCCGGTGCCGCTAGATTCTAAGCGAAGGCGCTCTGCTGCGCCAGCTTGGCGAGGGTGTAGACCTGGGCAAATCGAGGCGTGTGTCTCAGCGCGGCAACCGGGGCGGGCGGTTTGCCGCCGTCAGCAGACTGCTCCCAAGGGGGCGAGATCGAGATTGGATTCCCAATCCCCTTTGCTCGGCGAATAATCGGCGGGGAAGGGATTTTTTCGCAACAGGCTGCCGATTGCCTCGTGAGGCAGCGGTTTGCTGAAGTAATACCCCTGGAACGTGTCGCAGCGCTGAGCGCGCAGGTAGGCGAGTTGCCCCAGCGATTCGACCCCTTCGCCGATGACGTCCATTTTCAGGCTGTGGGCCATGGCGATGATGGCCGAAGCCAACACGCCGCCGTCCGCCGCGTCGGTAATGTCCTGAACGAAGGCCCGGTCTATTTTGATGGTGTCGATGGGAAAGCGCCGGAGGTAGCTCAACGAGGAATAACCGGTGCCGAAATCGTCCAGCGACAGGCTAACCCCCAGTTTTTTCAGGCGTTCGAGCATCTCGATGGCTTCTTCGCCCTTTTCCATCACCATGCTTTCGGTCAATTCCAGGTTCAACAGGCTCGGATCGAAGCCGGTCTCGTCGAGGACCGCCTTGACCGTCGCGAACAGGTCGGAATGGTGGAGTTGGCGCGCCGAGAGGTTGACTGCGACCTTGATGGAGAAGCCGTCTTCCTGCCAGCGCCGCCCTTGAATGCAGGCGGTACGCAATACCCATTGGCCGATCGGAACGATCATCCCGGTGTCTTCGGCCACCGGGATGAAGTCGGAGGGCGGGATCAGCCCGAGTTCCGGGTGTTGCCAACGGACCAGCGCTTCCACCCCGACAATGCGCTGGCTGGCGGAATCGACCTGGGGTTGATAGTGCAGCATCAATTCGTCTCGCGCCAGGGCGTGCCTGAGCTGGGTTTCCATGTCCAGGCGCAAGGTGGCAGTGGCGTTCATGCTCTCCGAATAAAACTGATAGTTGCTGCCGCCCTGGTTCTTGGCCGCATACATGGCGGTATCGGCATTCTTGATCAATTCGCCGACGCTGCTGCCGTCCACGGGGAACAGGGCGATCCCGATGCTCCCGGAGATGTACAGTTCGTGTCCGCCTATCGAGAAGGGCTGCTCCAGCGCTTGCAGGATGTTCTGTGCCACCAGCCTCGCCCCGTTGGTGTGGTGCAGGCTGGGAAGGATCAGGGTGAATTCGTCGCCGCCCAGGCGGGCCAGCGTATCTTCCCTGCGCAGGCATTTCCCGAGCCGTTCGGCTACTCCTTGCAGAAGCTGGTCGCCGAAATCATGGCCCAGCGAATCGTTGATGCACTTGAAGCGATCCAGGTCGAGAAACAGCAGCGCCGCGAGATGCTCCGAACGCATCCCGTGGGCCAGCACCTGAGTCAGGCGGTCATGGAACAGGGTGCGATTGGGCAAGCCGGTCAGGGAATCATGGGTCGCCAGGTGGGCCAGCCGGGATTCGAAATCGTGCCGTTCGCTGATGTCCTGCACCAGCAAGGTAAAGCAGCGGGAATGGGCGGTGACCGCTTCGCTCACCGACAGCATTAGGTGGAAAATCTCGCCTTCGTTGCGCACCCCGCTCAATTCGGCCCCCACGCAGATGGCCGGCTCTCCCGCCGCGGTGACGAACCTATAGGCGTCTTCGGGGGTGAGAAGGCGGGTAAAGGGGGTATGGATCACCGCCGCGGCAGGGTAGCCGAAAATGAATTCGGCGGCCTTGTTGAAACTTTCAATCCGACCATCCGGCTTGATGGTGATAATGCCCTCCGCGGCGGTCTCCAGGACTGCCCGCTGGCGCGCCTCGCGCAAGGCGATTTCGTGCTGGCGATGCACCAGTTCCTGGCGCATCGATTCCAGATCCTGCGCCAGGTTGGAGACCTCGGTGACGCGGGTGTCGATCGACAGGCGTTCCTCGGCGTGCCCGTCGGCGATACGCCGCGAGGCGGCGCGCAGTTCGCGTATCGATTTGGTGATCCGGTAGCCGGAAAACCCGCTGAACGCCAGCGTCAGGAGGATGTAGCAGGCGGCGAGGATCAGGCTCGACCGGTAGGAAGTCCGGATATGCTCGATTACCGGCTGTTCGTCGAAGCCCAGTTGCAGCTTGCCGTTCGCGCCGCCGCGGGCGGAACGCAGGGGGATGGTGGTGTAGTAGATGTGATCGTCGTGTTCCCCGAAAAACAGGTCTTCCCGGTCGCCGCCGCCGCGAACGGCGGGAGAACCCGACTCCGGCGTGTAGACCGCGTAAGCCACCTTGCCGCCCTGGACCAGTTCGTCGGTCAGTTGGCTGATTTTGGCGGGGTCGGCGGTCTGGTTCATGAGTACCGAAATCAGGTAGGACTGGGTCCGCACATGCGAGATGAACTGCGCTTTATCCTGGATTTCCGCCACATGCAGGATGCCCAGGAACAACAGGGGAATCAGCAGCGCATGGGTGAGCAGCGAACCCAGCAGCATCCTGCCCGTGTAACTCCGCGTAAATTGGCGGATCCGCGATGTCATGGTCGCGTGTCCCCGCGTCGCGGTTCCCATGTTGGACAAGCCATGGCTCATCTCCTGGCGATGTCCGGTACAGCAGCCCATTTCCTGTTTCATAAAGCCTCACCATGCCGTGACGGAAATTGATATACATGAACGAATCGATGGTTCAGTTTATGTCACGCTTAGGCAGTAAACCATTGGATGGTTTACCTAGGAATTTAAGGGAATTTCCTTAGCGTATCCGGCCCGGCCTTGCTCAAGGCAGGTAATGATCGATCAGCAATGCCGCGAACAGCAGGCCCAGGTAGCTGATCGAGTAGCGGAACGTCCGGCGCGCGCGGGCGTCGCTGTAGGCGTGATAAAGCCTGAGCACATGCCACAGGAAACCGGCGTCGAGCGTTACCGCCGCACCCAGGTAGAGCGGGCCGCTCATCCCGCTGCTGTAGGGCATCAGGGAAACCGCGACCAGGATCAAACCGTACAGCGCCATGTGCAAGCAGGTGAATTCCCTGCCGTGGGTCAGCGGCAGCATGGGAATTCCCGCCTTGGCGTAGTCGCTTTCCCGGTACAGCGCCAACGACCAGAAATGGGGCGGGGTCCAGGCAAAGATGATGAGGAACAGGATCAATGCCGCCCCCGACACACCATCGGTCACCGCCGCCCAGCCCAGTACCGGCGGCATGGCGCCGGCGGCCCCGCCGATCACGATGTTGAGGGGAGTGGCGGGCTTG
>JAGXQV010000114.1 GCA_018336195.1 Sulfuricella sp.
GCGGCTTTTGCGACGCCTGCCATAAATCCCATTTCATTTGCCCGGACAGCCAGGATTCGGGTGTGGTGCCGGTAAACAGGCCGATGCGGATGGCAGTATCGGCGGTGATTGCGGAATGGCCGTTGAGAATGCGCGAAAGCTGGACGCGCGACAAGCCGATGCGTCTCGCTGCTTCTTCGATGGTCAAGCCTTCCGGGAGGAACTCCCGCAAAATTTCGCCGGGGTGCGGCGGGTTGAACATGCGTCCCATGCAGTTCTCCATATTCTCGACAATTTATGGCGTACCGTTGAGAATGTACGCGCCACACGTATAATACATCATGCGTTACGAATTTATCGAATCCCGGATATTTACCGCGTACCTGCCGGATTACCTGAGCGACGACGAATACGCCGCTTTTCAGGAATTCCTCTGCGAGCATCCCGACGCCGGCGACAGGGTGCGCGGCGCTGGCGGTGTGCGCAAGGTGCGTTGGAATCGCCCCGGCTGTGGAAAATCCGGTGGGGTGCGGGTGTGCTATTACGCCCGCAACCGCGCCGGGCAAATATGGATGTTGGTGATTTACGCCAAAAGCACACGCGACTCGATTCCGGGGCATGTGCTCAAGGCCTTGCGAGAGGAAATGGAAAATGCCGATGAATGAGGAAGTCCTGCTGGAAAGGGACGCCGAACGCGATATCGGGCAGGAATTGCTGGAGGCTGTCCGTGATTTGAAGGCCGGACGCTGGGCGCGGAAGACGACTTTCGTATCGCTGCCGGACGGGACGGTGCGCCGCCGCATCGAGCGCCAGGACGGTACAGTGGAAAAGGAGGAAATCCTTTCCGGGCCGCGTTGGGAAATCATGGCCGCGCGGGCGCATTCTGGTTTGTCCCAGGCGGAATTCGCCAAGGCGCTCGGCGTGTCCAAGCGTACCTTGGAAAACTGGGAACAAGGCCGCGCCGAGCCGACCGGCGCAGCCCGTGTTTTGTTGAAACTAACGGCGCGTTTTCCCGATACCATTGACCGACTGGCAATGGTTTGATGCTCCCAGAGCAATGTTTGCTTTAAAAAGGATGCTTGATATTTATGATATCTGAAAGAATGAAGCGGCTATTTAGAGAATCCCGGTTCATGGCATTTACTATCGTGCCATATTGGCTGATTTTGCTTGGATTAACCTCGAAAGTCCTCCCTAAAACCGAATGGGTGTTGTGTGTATACATAATTGCACTTCTTTGTTTGTACGCTTCGATGGTGCATGTGGTGGCTGTTTATCTTGAGCCACAGCAACGTGGTGGAGAAATGGGGGCGCTCGCATTGTTTTTTATAACTTCAGTTCTTCTTGTTGGTGGATTCGGAATTGCGTGGGATGTATTCAAAAATTTTGCGGCGGCGAATAGCAATGCTTTGCCATCTGAGATTGATGCTTTCTATTTTTCTGTCGTTGCATTTACGACCTTGGGTTTTGGTGATTTTGTTCCCATAAACAATGCAGGAAAAATTTTGGTTTCGATCGAAGCTTTGATGGGGGCTACTCACATGGTTGCTTTCTTTTCAATTGTTGTTGGTCGTGTCAAGTCTAAGATGTGTTGATGCTGTAGTTCAAGAATCTATGGCGATATCAAGTGTCTTGAACTGCCCGTCATTCCACGATATACCTTCAAAAATTAACCTGTTTCCACCAAACTTCGATACAGTCCAACCAGCCGGCTCCCCATCGCTTCCAGGTTATAGGGTTCGACGATGGTCCGCGAGGCGGCGCCCAGCGCGGCGGCGTGCGCCGGGGCTAGCAGTTGTCGCATCGCTTCGGCCAGCCCGCCGATATCCAGGGCATCGCAGACGTAGCCGTTTCGACCGTTTTCGACCAGTTCCGCGGCGCCGCTCTTGCTGCTGGTGATGATCGGCAGGCCCGCCGCCATGGCTTCCAGGGCGGCATTGGGGAAGGGGTCGTAGAGGGTCGGCAGGACGAAGGCGTCGGCGGCGCCGTAAAAGGGTTTCACCTCCTGCTGGGCGCCGGCGAAATGGGCGCGTTGACCCAGCCCCAAGCGCGTGGCGAGCGCTTGGAAGCGTGCGGCTTTCTTGTCCTTGCCGACGATTATCAGGTGTGCGCCGGGCGGTAGTTGCGCCAGGGCGTGCAGCAGGGCGTCCAGCCCCTTGCGCTCGAAGCCGGAGCCGACGAAGAGGAACAGCGGGGCGTCCGGCGGGATGGCGTAGCGTTCGCGCAGAGCCTGGCGGTGGCGTTTTAAATCGGGATGGAAGCCGACCGTGTCGACGCCGCTGTAAACCACGTGCAGCTTGGTTTCCGGCAGGCCGAAATAATCCTGGATTTCCTCGGCGATCATGCGCGAATTGCAGATTACCGCTTTCAGGCGCGGGCTGGCGAACAGGCGTTTTTCCGCGGCCAGGGTGTAGTGGTGATAGGGGTTGAGCAGGATGCCCAGGCGGCCTAGGGGGCCGAGCACGCGGCGGCGCTGGCGCAGCCATTCGCGATGCACGCCGTCGCCGGCGCGGTACACGTCGCAGCAGGGGATGCGCTCGTGCGATTGCACCAAGTCGAAATGGCGTTCCTGCAAGGCTTCGCAGGCGCTGCGGGCGAAGCTCCAGTCGCGCCACACGCTGCCGATGTACAGCGGGTTGCAGATCAGCGCGCCGTTGTCGCCGTCGCCCGGCCAAGCGCGGGTGACCACGGTGAGGCGGGCGCCCTGGCCGCTGAGGGCTTCCATGGCGCGCGCCACGAAGCGCTCGGCACCGCCGAATGCGGTATAGCGCTGGCGGATCAGGGCGATGCGCAGCGGGTGATGAGTGATGGGTGATGGGTGATGGGTTTCCGGCGCGGACGCGCCGGGGTCTTCCCATTCCCCATTACTCATCACCCATTACCTCTTTAACCGCAACGAGTACGTCAGCGACGGAAATCGTAGCCAAGCAGTCGCTGACCTTGCCGCCGCCGCAGCCGTCATGGCCGCACGGGCGGCAGGCGTGGTCCGAGGTGACGATGCGGTGGCGCACCATCCACGGCCCCCATTCCTTGTCGCCGCTGGGGCCGAACAGGGCTACGGTGGGCGTGCCCATCGCAGCGGCGATATGCATCGGCGCGGAATCGACGCCGACGAACAACTTGGCGCGTCCCGCCAGAGCGGCGAGTTGTTTGAGATTGAGTTGTCCGGAAAGGTCGACGGCGGGCGTCGCCAGCATCCCCTTGATGCGTCCCAGCATCGCCGCTTCCGCGGCGTCCGGCGCGGCAGTGAGCACTACCCGCTGGCCGGCGCCTTGCAGGGCGTCGATCAACGCGGCCATGTTGGCCTCGGGCCAGCACTTGAACAGCCAGCGCGAGGTGGGATGGATGTGGATGAACGGTTGCCCGGCCAAGCCGTGTTCCGCGAGTTTTTGCTCGACAAAACTTTCCGCTTCCGCGCCGGGGACCAGGGTGACCTTGCGCTCTTCCGGGGCGGGATGGATGCCGATGCGGCGCAGCGCGTCGAGGTTGCATTCCACCGTGTGACGCACGTTGCCGCGCCCGATGGGGGTGTGGAAATGGGTAAAGGCGATGTCCCACAGGGGGCCTTTGTCATGGCGCTTTTCCGCCACGCCGTGGCGCGCGCCGAGCAGGCTGGTAAGCCAGGCGCCGCGGTTGTGTTCGGTGAGGTGGATCACCAGGTCGTAATGCCGTGCCCGCAAGGCGGACAGCAGGCCGAGTTCGCCGCGCAGTTGGCCGAGCAGGCCGTGGCGTTTCCAGTTGCGGTCGATGGTGTGGACCTGGGAAATGGCGGGGTGCAGGGTGAGCATCTCGGCGGTGTCGCGATACACCAGGGCGTCGATTTCCAGGTGCGGTGCGCGGGATTTCAGCGCCGAGAAAACCGGCGCGGTCAGCAGCACGTCGCCGTGGTGGCGCAGCTTGATGACCAACACGCGGTGCAGGGAGGAGAGATCGACGGCATCTTTGAGCATGGCGCGAAAGATAACAAAGATCGGGGGAAAAGGCGACTTGCGGCACTACGGCGATTCCGCCGAGCGGGCAAAAAGAAGCGGCAGCTTGCGCCGAAAACTGCCTGCTGCGGTGGTTTTCGGCTGTTCACAACAGTGGAGCGGATTGTCGGACGGCAGAAGGGCTGGATGCTACGATGATCGACCTGCCCCTGCGCTTTTGCGGGGAACCTGTAAAGTGGATCGGGGCCGGTTTCTGCTACTCGAACAGTTCGGCGTGCGTGCCAGTGCGCACGAAGACAACCCAACCGGTTTTACCGCTATCATCGAGCTAGTACGCCAGCAGAAAATCACCGCCGATGTGGCACCGATGCCCCTCCCATTCGTCGCCCAGCGCGTGGTCGAGCTATTCAGCCCCGAGCGGGCCGTCGTTGGCGATCAACAGGAGCATGGCTTCCTTGAGCCGGTTCATGTCGTACCGCCCGGATCGTGACAACCGCTCCCAGTCCTTGAGGAACGACTTGGCGTAGTCCGCCGCTCGCGGTAACGAGGCGCGCTTACTTACCGCTGTTTTTTTCGAGGTCATCGAACAGTTCGGTGGCAGTCGCAAAGCGTGCGCGGCGTGCCAGGGCGATCTCGTCGGCTTCGGCCATCGCGGCACGCGTTTCGACGTTCGGCACCTTGAGCGCAAACGACAGTTGTTTCTCGGCGACGATTCGCGTCAGGAACACGCGCACGGCGTCGGAGACGGACAATCCCATTGCAGCCAGCGTTTCCGTGGCCTGCGCTTTCATTTTTTCGTCCACGCGAACGTGAACCATCGTAGTGGTAACCATGGCGATCTCCTGCTGTCAGATTGAGATACATTGTGTCTCCAATGTTGCGACAGCGCTATGAGAGGACGATCTCCGCACCAAAAAGAATGGTAGATGTGAGGCTGCCGGAGCGCAGGGCGTAGCGAGGAAGCGGGGTGATTTAAATGACCATCCACCCTGATAAAGATATAATAAGATGACCATCTAAAAAGGGCGAACTCATGAAAACAGCCAGTGTGGCGGAAGCCAAGGCGCATCTTTCGGCACTGCTCGGCGACGTGGAGGCGGGAGAGGATGTGCTGATTACCCGACGCGGCAAGCCTGTCGTCCGTTTGATCGCCGTGCGGGATGAGCCGATTTCGCGTTTTGAAATGACGGCGTTGCGGGATTTTGTTATGGCGCAACCGGTGGCGCCGATGAACAAGGGGCTGACGGTGGCGGAAATGCGGGAACAGGAAATTTTGTGATCTACCTCGACACTTCTGTACTGGGCGCGCTTTTCTTCCGAGAACCTTCAGCGCCGACAATCCTCTCTCGTCTTGAATCGGCACCTGGAACGGCGCTGGTTATTTCCGCCTGGACACTGGCCGAAATGGCGAGCGTCGGGGCGATCAAGGAGCGTACCGGGCAAATCGGCGCGCAGGATCGGGCTGCCGGTCTTGCGGCTTTCCAGCGTTTTGTCGCCGACACCTTGAATCTGGTTGAAGTCGAACCCGGCGATTTTCGCACCGCCGCCCCCCTGCTTGACCTGCCGACAACGACATTGCGCGCCGCCGATGCGCTCCATCTGTCCATCGCTCACCGCCTGCGCGCCGATCTAGCCACGCTGGATCGCCGCCAGGGAATGGCGGCAAACCATTATGGCATCGGCCTGTTCCCGCTGTCCTGACATGATCCGCATCACTTCACCATGCTGAAGGAGGTATAACCGTGAGCGCTTTGACCATCCGGCTGGCGGACGACAAGTACCGGCGCCAAAAAGAACTCTCCCGCCGCCGCCAGACCAGCGTCAATCGTCTGATCGACGAAATGCCCACTCTCATGCTGACCGAATTCGACGCCGAAACCCGTTTCCTGCTCCGTGTCGAGCGCGGTCAGGGCAAAGCGTCACACGGGATTGAATTGCTGGAAAAAGCCAAGGGCGATGGCTTGTCGTAGCAAACGGGTCAAAGACTAGCAGCAACAAAAGGGGGCAGTTCTGCGTGCTTTCGAAATGATCCGTTATGCCTCGCCGCTATAGCCATGGTGGGTGGTGAAACTCAGAGGACTCTGGATCGGCAAGGCTATTCAAATAGAATAGCGCTCGTTTATGAGCTGCTTTATGGATGGCGGGAGTGGCTCTGAGCAGATCGATGAACCCCGCGACATCAGAGATTTCGCTTTTCGAGCCAAACATAAAGTACATAGGGACGCGGATCGAGTCTCGCTCATCCTTTGTCATTAGCAGGTACGTTAAACCATTGATGTAGCCATCGATATAGGCGACATCTTCATACGCACCACGCTTGCGTTTCTCTTTCTGTAATTTCAGATACGCCTTGATAACACCAGTGACCTGGCAACGATGTGAGTACCTTCCCGACCCTTTCATTTCAATGGCGCGCTCAAGCGCGTGCATCAAGCCGTCTTGATAAGACGCCGCAAATATCACTTCGGGAAAATCGGATACCTTAACGGCGTCGTGCAGTAACCCGTGTTCAATCTGAACACTATGAAGAAGCTCCAGCGCTGAATCAAAGATGTCATCGTCCAGTAGCGTCCCTTGAGCTACCGCGTGCGCCTTAACTTGAGCAATGAAGTAGGCACCATCAGTCTGTATCGGGATAAGGCCAGCAGCCCTAAATTTTTCGCAGTCTTCAACGAACGGCGTTACGACGTATGCCTGCCTGTGAAGGTCGTTCATTTGCTTCTTCACAAATTCGTAAATTGCGGCAAAATCCGAATCCGAAAGCGAATACCCGATGAAGACGACCGTTTGAGTAGCAAGAATGGTTTTTAGGAATGCTCCGATGAGGCCGGACGTCAAGCGATCTTCGCACTGTTGATAGTCTTCTGTTGTTGCCACAATCGAACCGTAGTTGGTTACCGATCCATGTATTTTTAAAACACGTCGGTCAGCAGCCTCCCAAAACGCCAAGTCGGGATCAGTAACGAATGGGGTGGCCCTGCAATACTCTTCAAAGTAAGCGTCCCAATTGGTAGTGACGATATTCCGAATCGGGAAGAGCGTTCCGAGTTCCTGATGAAAGCGGGTGGCCGAACGGGTTAGTTCCGGGAAAGAGTCAATATGGTCGAAACGTTCCTTAATTTTATTGAGGAGCTTAAGCCTACCGTTGGGTTGGCGGCAGTACTCCTCCATAAGTTCTGGGAATGCCGGGTATGGATCGCCCGTGCCGATTTCGTCTGCCACCGACTCGTAGAAGGTGGTTTTCAGGACGTTTCTTGTTTCAGTGCTAATGCCTGCGCCAGCAAATACCGTAACATTTCCAACGAGCAACTCGCCCATGAGTTCGTCGCCAATTTCAAACTCATGGTTGTTCTTGCAAAGAACGCAATCGCAGCTATCGCGCTTAGTGTTCATAAATGTTCAAAGCGAATAACAGGGGGCAGACCACGGTTTACGCCGCCAGCCACCGCGCCCCGCATTAAGAACAAAGCACTCTTATTCGCCATCAAATTCCCCCTGATTAAGGAACGGGTCTTGCATTGATACATTGAGGTTATCTTTTTGTGTGATTGCAAGCCCCCGAGTTTTCAACTCAGCCCTTCTTCTTTTTTGCAGTTATCGTGTTTAGGGCACTTCTATAAATCCACCCATTTCCACTCGCATAGCAACACGGTGGTTTAAATTTGAACAAGGGTCTGTCAAGCGAGTGATTTTTGTCAAAATCGTCCCCGTTTTCCGGACTTTTCTGGTCGTTTTCATGCCGTTC
>JAGXQV010000115.1 GCA_018336195.1 Sulfuricella sp.
TTTTTTCTTGGGCGTTCCGCCAAACACGTCTGCTGCCGATTCCTGCAACTGCTGCTTCCATTCGGATATCTGGTTCGGATGAACGTCAAACTGCTCAGCCAATTCTGCCAGCGTCTTGTCGCCTTTGATCGCCGCTAGGGCCACCTTGGCCTTGAAGCCAGGTGCGTGATTCCTTCTCGTTCTTTTCATGTGCTTGCTCCTAATGCGCCGTGGTCTCCACGGCTTGGGTTGAGCAAGACTATCAACGACCTGTCCGAATTCCCGGCGCCACCTCTTACTGGCATGGCGCGGCAAAACCCGCCGCCAAGAGCGGCGCCGCGACGGGGATTAAAGCATCTCCACCACCCACTTCGTCACCGTGCCGGTGGCGTGCGCGCATTGCTTGCCGCGCGCCTTGTCGAAGGCTTGGTATTCCTCGGCTTTCCACATGTCGTAGGTGTTGCCGGTGAACTGTTTCTGCAATTCCGCGCAGGTTATGCCGCCGAATTCGGCGCGAAAGCGCTCCACCAGTTCCTTGCCCTTCTTGAAGTTGTTGATGAAGCGTCCCTTGTCGAGCTTGTCGCGGTCGCGCCCGTATTTGGCGCTCAAGGCCACCAGCCCGCCGGTCAGCGCGCCGCACGTCCCCAACCCCGCCAATCCACCGCCGCCCGACAGGCCATGGCTGGCCTTGATGGTCGCGTCGTCGATCACCCCCACGGTTTCCTGCACGGTGGCGAGCACGCATTGCGGGCAGCAACCGTAATCGAGTTCGTATTTCAGCGCCTTCTCATAGGCCTGCTCGGCGAGCGCCTGCTTTTCTTCGCTATTCATATTCCACCCCAATACATTAGACAATACTAATATTATAGTCGCGTTCGGAACGCTTACAATGCAAGAAAATCAACTATACCCGATTCCCGCTGTCCAATTTCCCATCGGGGAAAATGGAGAACTCAGATGAAAACCGTCCTTTTGTTGATTGCAGGTTTATTTCTAGGAGGCCAAGCCATGGCATGGGATAAAAGCACGTTCCACAAACCGGAACTCGGCGATCTGAAGAAACGCCTTACCGCCGAACAATTCCAGGTCACCCAGCAAAACGGCACCGAATGGGCGTTTCGCAACGCCTACTGGAACGAGAAACGCGAAGGGATATACGTCGAGGTGGTATCCGGCGAACCGCTGTTCAGTTCGCTCGACAAGTTCGATTCGGGAACCGGCTGGCCGAGTTTCACCCGCCCCCTCGACGCAGCCAACGTGGTCGACATCCAAGACCGCAGCCACGGCATGACGCGCACCGAGGTGCGCAGCAAACTGGGCAATTCCCATCTCGGTCACCTCTTCGACGACGGCCCGGCGCCCACCGGCAAACGCTACTGCATGAATTCAGCGTCGCTGCGCTTCATTCCCAAGGAAGATTTGGAGAAGGAAGGCTACGGGGAATATCGCAAGCTGTTCGAAAAGCACTAATCCGCGCAATTCCACCACCGTGATCGCGGCCAAGGCCGCTCCTACTCGCCTTTCCAGCCTCCGCCGAGCGCCTTGAACAACTCCACCGCCGCAGCCAGCCTCGCTTGGCGGGCGTTGAGTTGGCTGATCGCCGCGTCGTTGGCGGCGCGCTGGGCGTCGAGCACTTCCAGGGAACCGGAATAGCCCGCGGCCTGGCGCAATTCCATCAGGTGCAAGGATTGCCTGGCCTGGTCGAGGCGGGTAGCCTGGGCCTGCTCGGCGAGGCTGTTTTCGCGCAGGTTGGTCAGTGCGTCGTTGACTTCCTTGAAGGCCGTTTGAATCGACTTCCGGTAATTCGCCAGCGCCTGTTTCTGACGTGCTTCGCTTTGTTCGATGCGCGCGCTGTTGCGCCCGGCATCGAATACCGGCAGGGTCAGGCTCGCCCCCAGCGACCAGATTCCGGCGGGACCGCTGAACAGGTCGGCGAGTGCCTTGCTCTGGCTGCCCAGCGCGCCGGTAAGCGACAGGGTGGGAAACAGCGCGGCCTTGGCGACGCCGATCTTGGCGTTGGCGGCGATCAGGTCGGCTTCGGCCTGACGGATGTCGGGACGCGCTTCGAGCAGGCTGGATGGCAGGCCGGCCGGCGGCAGCGGCGGCGCGGGAAGCTTATCCAGGTTTCCGGCGGTCAGGGCGAGGCCGGGTTCACCGCTCAGCAGCGCGAGTTGATGCGCCACCGCGGCACGCTGGCGACGCAGCTCGGCAAGCTGGGCTGCAACGCCGGCCTGGGCGTTTTCCGCCTGCTGTACGTCCAGCGCGGAAGCCACGCCACCACTCAGGCGGGCACGCTGGATTTTCAGGGTTTCCGCCCGGCTCGCCAAAGTGTCCACGGTCACCGTCACTTGCGCGTCCAGAGCGCGTAGCGACAGGTAGGCGGTGCTCACCAAGCCGGTCAGGGTCAGTTGCAGGCTGTCGCGCGCAAAGCGGCTGGACAAGGCTTGGGCGCGGGCCGCTTCGTTGGCGCGGCGGAGCTTGCCCCACAGATCGATTTCAAAAGCGGTGGTCAGCGATGCGCTGCGGTCGTTGCGCAACATCGGGGTTCCCGCCGGCATGGGGGTGGCCGTCACGCTGCTGGTGCGGTTGCGGGTCGCACCGGCCTGGGCATCGATTTCCGGGAAAAAGGTCGCGCCGGCCTCGCGCATTACGGCTTCGGCTTCCTCCAGGCGCGCCACGGCGGCGAGCAGGTCGGTGTTGTGGCGCAAGGCTTTTTCCACCAGTTGATCGAGCTGGGCGTCGCCGAACAGCTTCCACCAGTGATTTTGCACGGTGCCCCGTCCCGCCGAAACGGCGGACTCGCCGTATTGCGCCGGCAAGTCGACGACGGGACGCTGGTAATCAGGGCCGACCGCGCAGCCGGCCAAGGCTGCGGCCAAGGCCGTAAGAGTCAGATAGCGGCTGGCGCTCATGATTTATCCTCCATGTGTTGATCCCCGACCGGGACGACCGGATTTCCTCGCGACAACCATTTAAAGAACAGCGGGATGAATACCGTGGCGATGAAAGTCGCCGCCAGCATTCCGCCGAACACCCCGGTGCCCATCGAGCGGCGTGCGGCGGCCCCTGCTCCGCTGGCGACCACCAGCGGGAACACGCCGAGCACGAAAGCCAGCGAGGTCATGACGATAGGCCGGAAGCGCAGACGCGCCGCTTCGATGGCCGCTTCCGTCAGGCTCATGCCCTGGGCATGTTTCTGGGCGGCGAATTCGACGATCAGGATGGCGTTTTTCGAGGCCAGCCCAATCAGTACCACCAGACCGATCTGGAAGTAGATGTCGTTGGGCATACCACGCACGAAAATCGCGGTGAGCGCGCCCCCCAAGGCGAACGGCACCGCCATGATGACCGCCAGCGGCAACGACCACTTTTCGTATTGGGCGGCGAGGATCAGGAACACCATCACGATGGCGAAGACGAAAGCCTGAATCGACGACGAGCCGGTGCGTTTTTCCTGAAAGGCTTGGCCGGTCCAGGCGATTTCGTAACCGCTGGGCAAGGTGGCGGCGGCGGTTTCCTCGACGATGCGAATGGCGTCGCCCGAACTCACGCCGGGGATGCTGTCGCCCATCACCTTGGCGGCGACGAAGCCGTTGAAGCGTTCCACCTGCTCCGGGCCGACGATGTTTTTGACCTTGGCTATCGCCGACAGGGGAATCATCGCGTTGCTGTTGCTACGCACGTAGACCTTGCCGATATCCTCGGGCTTCATGCGGTACTGCGGCTCGGCCTGCAATTGCACGCGATAAACCCGCCCCGACTTGTTGAAGTCGTTGACGTACAAGGCGCCCATGGTGCTTTGCAGGGTGTCGTAGACGTCGGCCAAGGCGATTCCCAGCGATAGCGCCTTGGTCTCATCGACCTCGACGAACAACTGCGGCACGGTGGGGCGGAAGAAGGTATTGATGCGAGTGAATTCCTTGTGCGCCTGCAACGCCGCCATGAATTGCTGCACCACTTCGTGGAGCTTGAGCGGATCGCCGTCGACGCGGTTCTGCACATACACCTCGAAGCCGCCGGCAGTGCCCAGGCCCATGATGGGCGGCGGGTTGAAGGTCATGGCGAGGCCATCCGGCAACATCATCCCGGCCCCCATGAACTGCTTGGCGAGTCCCTCCGCCGGGGCGTTCTTGCGCTCTTCCCAATGTTTCAGGGGGAGGAACATGGTGCCGGCGTTGGGCTTGCTGGCGCCGCCGATGAGATCGAACCCCGAAACCACGAACACGTGTTCGACGGCCGGATTCTTGACGATGGCCTGGCGCAGTTGCTCGCCGCTTTCGCCGGTGCGTTTCAAGGTGGCGCTATCCGGAAGCATCAGCGCGGTAATCAGGTAGCCCTGGTCTTCGGAGGGCACGAAGCTGCCCGGAATCACGCGGAAATATACGGCAGTGGCGGCGATCACCGCGGCGAACAGCAATACGCCGATGATGCCGTGGCGCAGGGTGCGCTTCACCATGTTGGTGTAGAAACGGGTCAGCGCCGCGAAGGCCCGGTTGAAGGGACGGAACAGCGGCGATTCCTCATGCTGGCGCTTGAGCAGCAAGGCGCACAACGCCGGGGTGAGAGTCAGCGCCACCACCCCCGAGATCACCACCGAAATCGCCACGGTGACGGCGAACTGCTGATAAAGCTTGCCGGCCAAGCCGCCCAAGAATGCCACCGGGATGAACACCGCGCACAGCGTCAGGACAATGGCGACCACCGCGCTGGACACTTCGTGCATCGCCGCCACCGCCGCGTCGAACGGCCCCAGATGATTCTCCGCCATCTGGCGCTCGACGTTTTCCAGCACCACGATGGCGTCGTCCACCACGATGCCGATGGCCAGCACCATGGCAAACAGGGTCAGGGTGTTGATCGAAAAACCGAACAGCCACAGACCGGCGAACGTGCCGATCAGCGACACCGGCACCGCTACCATCGGGATCAGGGTAGCGCGCCAACTTTGCAGGAACAGGTAGACCACGCAGATCACCAGGAACGCCGCGATGGCCAGGGTATCCACCACTTCGTGGATGCTTGCGGCGACGAAGCGGGTGGTGTCGAAGGGAATCACGTAGCCCATCCCTTGCGGGAATTTTTTCTTCAGATTTTCCAACTTGGCGCGTACCCGCTCGGCGGTTTCCAGGGCGTTCGCCCCGGTTTGCAAGTACACCCCCATGGCAATGGTCGGGCTGCCATCCAGGGAAACGCGCTGCTCATAGCTGTAGGCGCCCAGTTCGATACGCGCCACGTCCTTGAGGCTCAGCACGCCGCGCGGCCCGCCGGCCCGGATCACGATGTTGCCGAATTCCTCGGGCTTGACCAGGCGGCCCTTGGCGGTCACGGTATACACCAGCATCTGGTCGCCGGTTGAAGGTTCCTGCCCGATCTTGCCGGCGGCGTTCTGGGCATTCTGGGCGCGGATGGCCGCGGCGATTTCGCTGGTAGTCACCCCCAGTTGCGCCATGCGGTCGGGTTTCAGCCACACCCGCATCGAGTAATCCTGAGCGCCGAAAATCGTCACGTCGCCCACGCCGGCGACGCGCTTCAGCTCATCGACCACGTTGAGGCTGGCGTAATTGGAGAGAAACAACGTGTCGTATTTGCCGTCCCGCGATTCCATCGCCACCACTTGCAGGATGTCGTTGGAGCGCTTCATCACGATCACCCCGTTGCGCCGCACTTCCTCGGGCAAGCGCGGTTCGGCGGCCTTGACGCGGTTGTTGACGTTGACCGCGGCGGTATCGACGTTATAGCCGACTTCGAAGGTCGCGGTAATATTCACCGTGCCGTTGGCGGCGGCGGATGAATTGAAATACAGCAGCCCCTCGACGCCGTTCAACTGCTCCTCGATGGGGGCGGCAACGGTCTTGGCCAGGGTTTCGGCGGAAGCGCCGGGATAGACGGCGGTAATCAGCACCGTGGGCGGGGCGATTTGCGGATACTGCGCAATCGGCAGCACCTGCGAGGCCACCAGCCCGGCGATGACGATGATGATCGAGATGACCGCGGAAAAAATCGGCCTTTGGATAAAAAATCGCGTCATGACTTATGCTCCGCTTAGTGACCGGCAGCCGGCTTGGCGGCAGGCGCGCCCGGTGCCTGCGGCGGGTGCGGGTTGACGGTGGCGCCGGGGCGCAGCTTCATGAGATTGTCGACGATCACCTTGTCGCCGGCCTTCAGCCCGCCCAGGATTACCCAGTCCTTGCCCAGCCACTCGCCGGGTTGCACGGGACGCGGCGCCACCTTGTCGTCGGCATCCGCGACCATCACCATGAAGCCCTGTTCCATCTGCATCACCGCGTTTTGCGGGACGCGGAATACCCCCTCGCGCATCCCGGTAAGCAGGCGCGCCCTGACGAACTGGCCGGGCAGCAGGCGCTCGTCGGGATTGTCGAATTCGGCGCGCAATTGCTGGGTACCGAGTTGCAGATCGACGGTGCTGGCCATGAAATTCAGGCGGCCCTTGCCGGAATACAGCGAACCATCGGGCAACACCAGTTCCACGCTGGTCACGCTCTTTGCCGTCAGGCGCCCGCCCGGCAGGCGCGC
Organism: Sulfuricella sp.; assembly: GCA_018336195.1. Taxonomy (GTDB): domain Bacteria; phylum Pseudomonadota; class Gammaproteobacteria; order Burkholderiales; family Sulfuricellaceae; genus JAGXQV01. The sequence continues at coordinate 6,514 of JAGXQV010000115.1, forward strand.
GATATCGCTCTCGCCGAGGCTGAAACGCACCCAGATCGGGCGGGTCTGGGCTATCGTGGTGAGCAGGCTGTCGTTGCCGGCCCCGATCAAATTGCCTTCGGATTTCACCGCCCGCCCGGTCACCCCGGCGACCGGCGCGGTCACGGTGGTATAGGACAAATTCAATTCGGCCTGGCGCAACGCCGCCTCCGCCGCCTGGAGCGCCGCCTGGGCCACCGCGCTGTTGGAGGACGCATCGTCGGATTCCCGCCGGCTCACCGCGTTCTGCTCGACCAACCCCTTGAGACGTGCCGCTTCCCGGGTGGTTTGCTCGGCCTTGGCTTTCGCCTCGGCGAGACTGGCGCGCGCCTGTGACACGGCGATTTCATAAGGCGCCCGATCAATCTGGAACAGTGCCTGACCGGCTTTGACCGACTCGCCTTCCTGGTAGAGACGCTTCATCAGAATGCCGCCGACGCGCGCGCGCACTTCCGCTTCACGGGCGCCCTCGGTCTGCGCCATTACCTCGACGGCGCTGGGAATACGGGTCGGCTGGACTTCCACGACGGTCACCGGCAGCGGCGGCATCGCGCCGCCCGGCCCGCCCGGCCCGCCTGCCCCGCCCGCTCCCGGACCGGAATTGGAACATCCTGCAAGCAACGCCGCCACAGCCAGCAAAGCGCCGCTCAAAGGGCGCGACGCGGCAAATATTCGAGAGGGAATGCGCAACATATTTATCTCCGGGGCTAGTCAAACTTGAGGCCAATTATATACAATCACGAATGTATGTAAAATAAAAATTTCGCTAAGCGGGATTACAATTCCCATCGGAGGAACAGATCATGGTACGCAAAACCAAGGAAGAAGCCGAAGCCACCCGCCAGCAGATTATCGACGCGGCGCGCTTGGTATTTCACGAAAACGGCGTGAGTCGCTCGTCGCTGGAAAAAGTCGCGCACGCTGCCGGCGTGACACGCGGGGCGGTATATTGGCATTTCGCCGACAAGGCCGAACTGTTCATGGCCCTGCGCGCTTCCGGCTCCGCCCCGCTGGCCGCACGCATCGACCCGCTGCTGCTCAGCGAGGAGGTCGCCGACCCGCTCGACGCCATCGAACAGGCACTCCAGGAATTCTTCAAGGTTCTCGACGAAAACCCGGAAGTCCGCCAGCTTTTCGAAATCATGGCACTACGCTGCGAATACGTCGGCGAATTCGCCAGGGTGCATGAAGAAGTCAACAAGCCCGCCGCCGAGTTCTACCGCAAGGTGGAAATCGCCTACCGCCGCGCTGCCGACAAAGGCACTCTGCGCGCCGGCCTCGACCCGCGCCACGCCGCCCTCGACACCTTCTCGTTCACCGGTGGCCTGTTCCACCAACTGCTCGGCAACTGCCACGGCGAAAATATCCGCCCCCTGGTGCCCGACATGATAAAAGCCCACGTAGCGCTGCGGCGCAAGGGATAAAACGCGACCTGATTGGCGCTGATCTTCAGCTTGGCCGGATGTTTCAAATAAATGACTCTTTATCCTGTAGGAGCGTGACTTGCCCGCGACAGAAGGTATCACGAAGAGGCACCGCAATCGCGGACAAGGCCGCTCCTACGAAGAACCGAACCAATAGCTGAAAATCAGCGCTAATCAGGAAACGCGATTAATGGAGCATCGCTGCCTGCGGCGCTCCCGCGGCATCCGCGTCTTTTTTCGCCAGCCAGTTGCGCTGGGCCGCCTGGAGCACCCAACCGCCGCGCTGGGCGAAACGGTCGGTGGCATCGGCAAACCAGTGTAACTGGGCGCGATTGAGGGTCAACCCGGTCAGTACGGAGTCGTTGCCGTCGCAGAAAAACAGCAGCGAACAACGTTCGCCGTCGGGATGGATGTCGACGCGGGTAATCAAGTTGCCGTTCACGCGCAGCAACGTTTCCCCAGCCAGTTCCGGCACCGGTTCGGAAGTGCTCACCTGCTCGGCAACCCGTGCCAGGGCGCGAGCGTGCTCGACCATCATCACTTCTTCGCGCATTTCGCTGGGCAGGGTGGCGACCGACTTGCTGGAGTCCACCAGCAGTTGCGCGAGGCGCTCCAGGATCGGTCCGGCCATGCGCCGGGTCAGGAGCAGCGTGGCCTTTTCCTGGTCGACAAGGGTACAACTCAGGATGATGCGATCCTCCGCGGCATGATAGGAAAAAGTGATGTTGTGGATGGGAACCATGGGGTAGGCGGGGCGAAGGCGGGCTTCGGGTATAATCGGGAAATGCGGATTCTGCCACAACCATGAAGATATTGGGGATAGACCCGGGCTTGCGGATTACCGGCTTCGGCGTCATCGAGGCCGTCGGTCAGCGTCTGGAATACGTGGCGAGCGGCTGCATCCGCTCGCCGGACGGGGAACTGGCGGTACGCCTGAAAAGCATCGTCGAGGGACTGCGCGAGGTGATCGAAACCTACCGCCCGGAACAGACCGCCATCGAGCAGGTGTTCGTCAACGTCAACCCCAAGTCCACCCTGCTCCTCGGTCAGGCACGCGGCGCGGCGATCTGCGCGGTAATCCTGCAAGACCTGCCGGTGGCGGAATATACCGCCTTGCAGGTCAAACAGGCGGTGGTCGGCAACGGCCACGCCCACAAGGAGCAAGTGCAGGACATGGTCAAGCGTCTCCTGGCGCTGCAAGGCGATCCCCAGGCCGATGCCGCCGACGCGCTGGCCTGCGCGATCTGCCACGCCCACGGCGGGCAGGGGCTGGGCAAACTCTCGACGGCGGGATTCAAAATGAAGAACGGAAGGCTAGTGAGATGATAGGCAGACTAACCGGCAACCTACTGGAAAAACAACCGCCCCTGGTGCTGCTCGACGTTAACGGCGTGGGCTACGAAGTCGACGTGCCGATGAGCACCTTCTACAACCTTCCGGCACTGGGCGAGCGCGTTACCCTGCACACCCAGATGATCGTCCGCGAGGACGCCCATTTGCTGTATGGCTTTGCCACGCTGGATGAACGCGAAACCTTCCGCCGACTCCTGAAAATCAGCGGGGTCGGGCCGAAAATGGCGCTGGGCATTTTGAGCGGCCTGTCGGTCGGCGACCTGGCTCATGCCGTCGCCAGTCAGGACGCCGGACGCCTCGTCAAGATCCCCGGCGTCGGCAAGAAAACCGCCGAACGCCTGCTGCTGGAATTGCGCGACAAACTGTCGATGCCCACCAGCGGCGCGGCCCTGCTCGGCAAACCTGAGCTTCACAACGCCAGCGACGATGCGCTCAACGCCCTGCTGGCGCTGGGTTATAACGAGCGCGAAGCTGGTTGGGCGATCAAGCAATTGCCGGCGGATTTGGGAGTTTCGGACAGCATCCGCCAAGCCTTGAAATTATTGTCCAAAGCATGATCGAAACAGACTCCCTCAAAACCGCCCCCCGCCTGGTTAGCGCCGCACCGGTTTCCCACCGCGAGGAGGAAGCCGAACGCGCCCTGCGCCCCAAGCTGCTCGACGAATACATCGGCCAGAAAAAAGCCCGCGAGCAACTGGAAATCTTCATTCAGGCGGCGCGCAAACGCGCCGAGGCGCTCGATCACGTGCTGCTGTTCGGCCCGCCGGGGCTGGGCAAAACCACCCTGGCGCACATCATCGCCCGCGAAATGGGGGTCAACCTGCGCTCCACCTCCGGGCCGGTGCTGGAGCGTCCCGGTGACTTGGCGGCGCTGCTCACCAACCTCGAACCCAACGACGTGCTGTTCATCGACGAAATCCACCGTCTCAGCCCGGTGGTCGAGGAAATCCTCTACCCAGCGCTGGAAGACTACCAGCTCGACATCATGATCGGCGAAGGCCCGGCGGCGCGCTCGGTGAAGCTCGACTTGCCGCCTTTCACGCTGGTGGGCGCCACCACCCGCGCCGGGATGCTCACCAACCCGTTGCGCGACCGGTTCGGCATCGTGGCGCGCCTGGAGTTTTACACTCACGAGGAACTGAAAACCATCGTCACCCGCTCGGCACGCCTGCTGGGGGTGGAACTCGACGGCGACGGCGCAATGGAAATGGCGCGCCGTTCGCGCGGCACGCCGCGCATCGCCAACCGCCTGCTGCGGCGAGTGCGCGACTACGCCGAGGTCAAAGCCGACGGCAAGGTGACCCGCGAAGTGGCGGATGCGGCGCTGACCATGCTCGATGTGGACAAGATCGGCCTCGACGTGATGGATAGAAAGCTGCTGCTGACGGTGCTGCAAAAATTTGCCGGCGGCCCGGTCGGCGTGGAAAATCTCGCCGCCGCTATCGGCGAGGAACGCGACACCATCGAGGACGTGCTGGAGCCGTATCTGATCCAACAAGGCTATTTGATGCGTACCCCGCGGGGGCGGGTGGCGACCGAGTTGGCCTATCGCCATTTCGGGCTGGCGAGCGGGAGCAAGGATGGGGAACTGTGGGGGGGCAATGAATAGCGTTCCGGCAGGTCAAGAAGCTTGGCTTCAATCCATGGTGGACATTATCGTGGACGAAGTGAAACCGGAAAGAATCCTGTTGTTCGGCTCGCGGGCGCGGGGCGACGCGCGCGCCGATTCAGATGTCGATCTGTTGATCGTGGAAAGCGCCCCCTTTACGCCGCAACGCCCGCGTACCCAGGAATCCGCCCGCCTCTACCGGCGTCTGGCGGGGTTTGGCCTTGCCAAGGATTTGCTCCTGTATAGCAGTAGCGAAGTGGCAAAATTCTCAACCAGCAGAAACCATGTGGTTGCGCGGGCGCTCAAGGAAGGGGTGTTGCTTTATGAACAGCGACCTTGACGACGCTACGCGCTTGATGCGGCGTGCCAAAGCCGATCTGGCGGCCCTGCGCGGAATGGGCGATGCGGTCGTTTTCGATGACAATATTTTCGGCTTTCACGCCCAGCAGGCGGTCGAGAAGGCGCTCAAGGCCTGGCTTGCGGTTTTGGGGCGGGATTATCCCTTCCGCCACGATCTCGGCGAATTGCTGGCTGCTCTGGGTGCCGCTGGCGAAATCATCGACGACTTATGGCCGCTCGTCGATTTGACCGCGTTTGCGGTGCAGTTGCGTTATGACGACATGGAAATTGCCAACCAGCTGAATCGGAATAAGCTGGTTGATTCCGTTGCGGCCTTGTTGAACAACGTGGAGCGCAAAATTGATCATGGATAAGACTGTTTCATCCCCGATCTTTCCCTTCCCCGTCCGCATCTACTACGAAGACACCGATTCCGGCGGGGTGGTGTATTACGCCAATTACCTGAAATTCCTGGAACGGGCGCGTACCGAGTGGTTGCGGGCGCTGGGTTTCGAGCAAACGGAACTTTTGAGCGGTTATAATGTCTTGTTCGTCGTCCGCCGGGTCGAGATCGAGTATTTGCGGCCTGCGGTGTTCAACGATGCACTGCTTGTCACGGTACAGGTGCACCATGCCGGGCGGAGCTGGATCGAGCTTGACCAGACCGTGACCCGCGACGGGGAGGTGCTGGTCACGGCGCGCGTCAAGATCGTCTGCGTCAATGGCCAGAGTTTCAAGCCGGTGGGGATTCCGCCGGCAATAAGAATTTTTTTGGAAGCGTAGCGAGCGGCCGTGTACCCGCAAGAGGTAGGCCGCGCAGTAGTTTGCAGGCAATTTCTTTAAAAGAAAAATTGGAAAATTTATAGTGAATGTATCTCAAGATTTGTCCTTTCTGACCCTGGTGCTCAACGCCAGCGTGCTGGTGCAAGGGGTGATGGCGCTGTTGTTGCTGGCCTCGTTGAAATCGTGGCTGACCATATTCCAGAAAATGTTTGCCATCCGCGCCGCGGTGAAAAACACCGACCGCTTCGAGGAGGATTTCTGGAGCGGCACCGATCTCGCCACCCTTTATCAGCGCACCACCTCGGGCCGCCAGCCTATCATGGGCATGGAAAAGATTTTCGAGGCGGGTTTTCGCGAATTCCTCAAACTTAAACGCCAGAACCGCCTCGACAATGCCGCGATCATGGAAGGCACGCGGCGCGCCATGAAAGCCGCCTACCAGCGCGAGTTGGATTATCTCGAAGCCGGGCTGGCGTTCCTCGCCTCGGTCGGCTCGGTAAGCCCTTACATCGGCCTGTTCGGCACGGTATGGGGGATCATGAATGCCTTCCGGGGGCTGTCGAACGTGGTGCAGGCGACGCTCGCCCACGTCGCGCCGGGTATCGCCGAAGCCCTAATCGCCACGGCGATGGGGCTGTTTGCGGCGATTCCGGCGGTGCTCGCGTATAACCGCTACGCGCATGATATCGACCGCCTGGCGACGCGCTTCGAGAGCTTTATCGAAGAATTCTCCAACATCCTGCAACGCCAGGCGGCGCCCACCGCATGATTTCAGGCTGCATTCAAACGAATACTGCGTTGTACGGCGCTTGCCATACCGCTATGTACTGTCTGCGCGCCTACGCCTTGCCTTCCTTTGAATCCAGCCTGAAATATCAATGAGATTACGCAAGTCCCGCCGCTTCATGAACCAGATCAACGTCGTGCCGTACATCGACGTGATGCTGGTGCTGCTCATCATCTTCATGGTCACCGCGCCGCTCATCAATCCCGGCCAGGTCGAACTGCCTTCGGTCGGGCAGGCTCTCAAGCAGCCGGAAATGCCACTGGAAGTCGAAATCCGCGCCGACAACAGCCTGCGCCTGCGCGACCGCGCCAAGGGTTCATCGGAAAGGCGGGTTTCCCATGACGAACTGGTTGCCGAAGTAAAAGCATTGCAAAGCCGCAACCCCGAGCAGCCGGTGGTGATCTCCGCCGACAAGAGCGTGCGCTACGAGGAAGTCATCAAGGTGATGGACGTCCTGCAGCAAAACCAAGTTAAACGAGTCGGGCTGCTAGCCAAGCCCCGAACCAGTTGATGGCCGAGGAAAGGCGCCAGCCGGGCAAGCTTCCGTCCATCATCCTGGCGGTGCTGGTGCATCTGGCCTTCATCGGCGTGCTGGTGTTCGGGGTGGATTGGCAGACCCACGAACCCGCGCCGATGGTAGCGGAATTGTGGAACAGCCTGCCGGGCGTAACTCCGCCCCCGCCGCCTCCGCCGCCCGAGGTAAAACCCGAGTCCGAGCCGCCCAAGCCCGAGCCGAAGCCTGTCCCGCCCAAACCGGAACCCAAGCCCGAGCCGCCCCCGCCCTCCAAGGCGGATATCGCGCTGAAAAAGGCCAAGGAAGAGAAGCTCAAGAAAGAAGAAAAGCTCAAGGAAGACAAGCGCAAGGAAGAAGACAAGAAGAAAGAGCTGGAGAAAAAAAAGAAGCAGGTGGAAGAAGAGGAGCGCAAGCGCCAAGCCGATGAGTTCAGGAAAGATCAACAGTCGCTTAAGACACAAATCGATGCTCAGACTGCCGCTCGTGCAGCTGCCAGTGCCGCCGCCAGCGCGCGCTTCAGCGAGGTCGGCAAATATACCGGCCTGATTCGCGACAAGATCCGCAACAATATCGTCGCGCCGCCGGATTTGCAGGGCAATCCGCAAGCGGTGTTCGAGGTGACGGTGATTCCTTCCGGGGAAGTCATCACCGTGCGGATGACCAAGAGCAGCGGCAACCCGGCCTACGATAACGCCGTCGAACGGGCCATCCGCAAATCCTCGCCGCTACCGCTGCCGCCGCCGGAGAAGGGGCTGTTCGAGCAGTTCCGTCAGACCGAAATGAAATTCAAGCCCAACGAGTTAAGCCAATAGACAGGTATTTGTGCTATGATATTGTCAAATTTGTTTAAGGAAACCAAGTTGTTGCAGAATATGAAACGAATTTTCCAGGCTTTTTTGCTGTCCGCATTGATCTTCCCCGGCGCGTTGTATGCCTTGACTATCGAAATCGTCGGTAGCGGCGCCAACCAAATCCCGGTTTCCATCGTTCCCTTCGCCGCCGAAAAAGGCCTGGCGCAGCCGCTGAGCGAGATTGTCGCGGCGGATTTGCAGCGTAGCGGCCTGTTCAAGCTGATCGACCCGTCCCGCTCCAGAATTCAGCCCTCCCAGCCCACCGAAGTGGTCGCTCCGGAATGGCGCGCCCTGGGTGCCGAAGCCATCGTCATCGGCGGCGTGACCCCACGCCCGGACGGCAGGCTGGACGTGCAGTTCCGCCTGATGGACGTGGTTAAGAACAGCCAGATCGCGGGTTTCAGCTACACCGTGAGTTCCGCCGAAATGCGCCTGACTGCCCACAAGATCGCCGATATCGTTTATGAAAAATTGACCGGCGATGTGGGCGTGTTCAGCACCAAGATCGCTTACGTGCTGGTCAGCGGAAAGCGCTACGAATTGCAGGTGGCCGATGCCGACGGCTACAACCCCCATACCATTCTCGGCTCCAACGAGCCGATTTCCTTCCCCAACTGGTCGCCCGACGGCACCCGTCTGGCTTACACGTCGTTCGAGAGCAAGAAGCCGGTGGTCTACGTGCAATCCCTGCTCACCGGCAAGCGCTCGGTGGTCGCCCAATTCAAAGGCAACAACGTCACTCCGGCGTGGTCGCCGGATGGCCAGAAGCTCGCCATTGCGCTCTCCAAGGACGGCCACGCCCTGCAGATTTACACCATCAATGCCGACGGCAGTGGCGTCAAGCGCCTCACCTATAGCAACGGCAGCGATTCGGCGCCGAGCTTTTCGCCGGACGGCAAAAGCATCGTGTTCACCTCGGACCGCGGCGGCAGCCCGCAAATCTACCGGATCGCGGCTGACGGCGGCGACGCGGCGCGCCTGACCTTCGACGGCAACTACAACACCAACGCCCGTTTCGCTCCGGACGGCAAGAGTTTCGTATTCGTTCACCAGATCGACGGACGGATCACCGTGCAGGATATGGCAACCTGGCAAATCCAGGTGCTGACCGACGGCGGCAAGGACGATTCCCCCTCGTTCGCCCCCAACGGAAAAATGATCATCTATGCCTCGGAAATTGGCGGGCGCGGCGTATTGGCCGCCGTTTCCAGCGATGGCCGGGTGAAGCAGCGTTTAACCACCACCACCGGTGAAGTCCGCCACCCGGCGTGGGGCCCCCTCTTGAAAACCCAGTGATTAACCCAAAAAGGAGTAGTAAAGTGAAGAAAATCGTATTGAGCGCTATCCTGTTGAGCCTGTTGGCCGCTTGTTCCAGCACCGAAGTGAAGGAACAGGACAAAGCCCCGGTGGTCGGCAGCACCCCCTCCACCAATGGCGCGCAATCCCAGGGTACCGGTTCGCAAGGCGTAACCGGCGCGGCTCTCAATCCCCTCAAGGATCCCAGCAACATCCTGTCCAAGCGCAACGTTTACTTCGACTACGACAAGTACGACGTCAAGGACGACTTCAAGCCCGTGGTACAGGCTCATGCCAAGTACCTAATGAGCACCCCCGCCGCCAGCATCATCGTGCAGGGCAACTGCGACGAACGCGGCAGCCGCGAATACAACATCGCCCTCGGCCAACGCCGTGCCGAAGCCGTGCGCAAGATGCTGAACGTACTGGGCGTGTCCGACAAGCAGATCGAAACCGTCAGCTTCGGCAAGGAAAAGCCCCGCGCCACTTGCCATGACGAGTCCTGCTTCAAGGAAAACCGCCGCGACGACATCGTTTACGTCGGCGAGTAAGCCATGCGCCGTACAGCATTAGCTGTGCTGTTGTTGGGGATCAGCCAGTGGAGTGCCGCTGGCTTGTTCTCCGACGACGAGGCGCACAAGAAAATCGCCGATCAGCAAAAGCAGATTCAGGCCCTGGAAACGCGTCTGGCAATAGCAGAAAACCAGACCCAAACCCAGACCAAAAGCCTGATGGACCTGCTGGCGCAGATCGATGCGCTACGGACCGATCTCGGCAGGCTGCAAGGCCAGAACGAGGTGTACGCCCACGACATCGAGAGCACCCAGAAACGCCAGCGCGATCTTTACGTCGATCTGGACGGACGCCTGCGCAAGCTGGAACGTGCCACCGTGGAAGGCGACAAAGCCGCCGCTCCGCCCATTGGCGACGCACCGGCCGCAACACCGCCGCTTACCGCGGCCCCACCCGCTGCAGTGCAAGCGCCGCCCGCCAGCCTGGGAGACGAAAGCAAAGCCTACGAGGCCGCCCTCAACCAGTTCAAGGTCGGCAATTACCAAGGCGCGATCGGCAACTTCCAACAGTTCATCGCCGCATTTCCCGGCAGCACGCTGGCATCCAGCGCGCAATACTGGATCGGCAATTCCTATTTCAACCTGCGCGATTACAAGAGCGCCATCGCCGCCCAACAAAAAGTGATCAGCCTGTACCCCGGCAGTTCCAAGGTACCGGACGCGCTGCTCAACGTGGCGAGTTGCCAGCAAGGGCTGGGCGAGATGAACGCCGCGCGTCGCACCCTGGAAGAGTTGGTCGCCAAGCACCCGATCAGCAATGCGGCGGAAATCGCCAAAAAGCGCCTCGCCTCGATGAGGTAATCCCCTGGCGTCAAAACCCCTTTCGCTGCGCGTCAGCGAAATCTTTTATTCCCTGCAGGGCGAGACGACCCGGGTCGGCTTGCCCACCCTGTTCATCCGCCTTACCGGCTGCCCGTTGCGCTGTACCTATTGCGACACCCGTCACGCCTTTAGCGGCGGGGTCACCCTGCCCCTGCTCGAAATCCTCCGACGTACCGCGGCATCCCGGCCCCGCTACGTGTGCGTTACCGGCGGCGAACCCCTGGCTCAGAAGAACTGCCCGGCACTCCTCACCGCCCTGTGCGACGCGGGATATTCGGTATCCCTGGAAACCGGCGGCGCACTGGATATCGGCGGAGTCGATCCGCGTGTCTCGCGGATCCTCGACATCAAGACGCCCGCCTCCGGCGAAGCGAAAAAAAATCGCTGGGAAAATCTCGACCTGCTCACCCCCCACGATGAGATCAAGATCGTCGTGTGCGATGCGGCCGACTATACTTGGGCATGTGCCTGCCTGGCCGAGCGTCGCCTCGCCGAGCGTTGCCCGGTGACGTTTTCCACGGCTATCGGCAGCCTCGATCCGGTGGACCTTGCCGGATGGATATTGCGCGACAACCTGCCGGTGCGCTTCCAGTTGCAACTGCACAAGGTGCTGTGGGGCAATGCCCCGGGGAAATAGAGGGAGCCACAATGACCAGCCAGTTCCAACCCGCCGAGATTCTCGATTTCTGGTTTTCCGACGCCATGCGGGCGCGTTGGTTCGATTCCACCCCGCAACTCGACGCCGAAATCCGTGCGCGTTTCGAAAGTCTCTGGGAACAGGCGGCACAAGGACTGCTGGATGACTGGAAGAATACCCCGGAAGGCTCCCTGGCGTTGATCGTGGTGCTCGACCAGTTGCCCCTCAACATGTTTCGCGGCCAGGCGAAAAGCTTCAGCAGCGAGCAACAAGCCATCGACGCGGCCAACCATGCCGTGGAAAGCGGCTATCCGCAACGGCTCCCCGCCGACCGCCGGGGGTTTCTTTTCATGCCGCTGATGCACAGCGAAAACCTGGCGGATCAGGAGCGCTCGGTGGCCCTGTACACCGCAGCCGGGCTGAGCAACGCCCTGTACTGGGCCAATCATCACCGTGAGCTGATCCGCCGTTTCGGACGCTTCCCCCATCGCAACGCCATTTTGGGCCGTGCCAGCACGCCCGAAGAACTCGCCTACCTCGCTTCTCCCCAAGCATTCCGCGGCTAATCCCCGCCACTTTGCCACCAGATAGTCATGGCTATTTTTAGGGGAATCCCCTATGATTAAAACCGTTCATATCGTTCCAGAGCCGCCCGGAAATACCTTAAAGAAATAGCCGGGGCCAAGCACATTCCGGTGAATTCCGTTTGCCACAATGAAGCTTCACAAAGCCGCCTCCTCACTGTTCTCCCTGCAGCGGACCTTTACGCTCAAGCTGGCTGTGGGCGTCGTCATCGTCGACTTGTTTGTCGCCGCATTCGCCGCGTGGTTTCTTTACGAAAGCCGGATTCAATACCAGGAAAGTGCCAGCGTATCTGCATACAACCTGGCCCAGGTGCTGGAACAAAATATTACCGGGATGATAGGCAAAATCGACATCGCCCTGTTTTCCGTACAGGATGAAATCGCCCGACATAACTCGGGCGGCGCTATCGACGCAAAAAAGTTGAACGGTTTTCTTGAAGAACAACAGCAACATCAGCCGGAAATCATCAGCCTGCGCGTCGCCGACGCCACCGGCCTGGTCAGATATGGGCTGGGCGTGGCAGCCGGTCCGCGCACGCTAGTTGCCGACCGCGATTATTTCATCCGGGCGCGCGCCGCCACCTCGCAGGACCTGGTGATTTCCAAGCCGGTTTTCGCGCGCATCAGTAAAAAATGGGCGTTTGTCCTGGCCCGCCGCATCACGCTCCCGGACGGCACGTTCGGCGGAGTGGTCTACGTGAACATCGCGTTGGAATATGTCGGCAAGCTGTTTTCCCGCCTGGATGTCGGCATGAATGGGGCAATCACCCTGCGCGACGAGGGGATGGGCGTCATGGTGCGCTACCCGGAACCACGGGAAATAGGCAGCGCAATCGGCAACCGGCAGATTTCTCCGCGACTCCAGGAAATGCTGCGGTCGGGGAAGGCCCACGGGACGTATTCGGCAACCGCGCCTCTCGACAAGATCGAGCGGATTTTTTCCTACCGCAAGATCAACAATTACCCGCTTTATATCATCGTGGGTCTGGCATCCGAGGATTTCCTCAGCGAGTGGCATAGCGATGCTGCCAAGATCGCGGGAATGCTGGGCATTTTCCTGGTCGCGACGTGGCTGTCGGGCTGGCTGATCCTGCGCGGCTGGAAACGCCAGCTCGCTTTCGCCGACACCCTTGCCGAGCAGGAGGCGAAATTCCGTACCGTTGCCGATTACACCTACGACTGGGAATACTGGCAAGGCGCGGACGGCAAGATCCTCTACATGACGCCTTCCTGCGAGCGAATTACCGGCTACACCCAACAGGAATTCATGGCAGAGCCGGGGCTGCTGGAGCGCATCGTTCTTGCAGAAGATCGTCAACTCTTGGAATGTCACCTTCGCGACTGCGAGAAGGGTTCCGAGAAAGCCATCGATTACCGCATCGTGCGCCACGATGGGGAAATCCGCTGGATTGCCCACGGCTGCCAGGCCGTCTTCGATGCGCTGGGACGCCCGATGGGGCGGCGCACCAGCAACCGCGACGTGACCAGCAGGAAGCACACCGAAGCGGTCGAATTGCGCTTGCGCAACAGTTTGCGGCGCCTGAGCGAGATTGCCGCATTTTCCCACTTGTCGCTCGATCAGCAGCTTCACAAGGCGTTGCAGGTGGGGTGCGAATTGTTCGGGCTGGAATTCGGCATCGTCAGCCGCATCGAGGACGGCAATTACGAAGTCGTTGCCCAGTTTTCTCCGCCCGACACCCTCAGCGACGGCCAGATTTTTCCGCTGGGGATGACTTATTGCAGCATCACCGTCGAAAAAAACAGCGTGCTGGCGATCCCCGACATGGGCAACTCGCGCTACCTGGGGCACCCCTGCTACCGCGAATTCAAGCTGGAAACTTATATCGGGGCGCCCGTCGTGGTGGAAGGTAAAACTTTCGGCACCGTCAATTTCAGTTCTCCACAGGTCTATCAACGCCATTTCGACGAAGGCGACGAGGAATTCATCACGCTCCTGGCGCGCTGGGCAGGCTCCGCCATCGAACGCAACCGGGCCGCGCAAAAGTTGGCGGGGAGCCAACTGCACCTCCAGACCATCATCGAAAACGAGCCGGAGTGCGTCAAGCTGTTGACCGTCGACGGCACCTTGCTGCAAATGAACCGGGCCGGCCTGAACATGCTCGATGCCGACACGCCGGAACAAGTGGTCGGTAAAAAAATCCTGGGCGTCGTCAAGCCGCCCTACCGGGACGCTTTCATGGCACTGACCCGGCGGGTTTTCGGGGGCGGCAGCGGCAACCTCGAATTCGAGGTCACCGGCTTGAAAGGTTCGCAGCGCTGGCTGGATACCCATGCCGTGCCGCTACGCGATGCGGATGGTGGCATTGTGGCGCTGCTGGCCGTCACCCGCGACATTACCCAGCGCAAGAATGCCGAGGCCGAACTCCAGGCACTCAACGCCACTCTGGAACAGCGGGTTCAGGAAGAGGTCGCGAAAAACATGGAACAGGAGCGGATGCTGATTCAGCAGTCGCGGCTGGCGGCGATGGGGGAAATGATCGGCAACATCGCCCACCAATGGCGGCAGCCTCTCAATGCTCTGGGGTTGCTGCTCGCCAACATCAAGGACGCTCAGGATTACGGCGAACTCGACGCGGCGAGACTCGATGACTCGGTCAATACCGGACGCCAGTTGATCGATAAAATGTCCACCACCATCGACGATTTCCGCAACTTTTTCAAACCCAACAAGGAGAAAGTGGCATTCAATCTCAAAGGCGTGGTGGACATCACCCTGGAAATCCTTTCCGCCAGCTTCAAAAACCACAATATCGCGGTTGACCTCCAAATGGATGAAAACCTGGCTTCGTTCGGCTTCCCCAACGAATACTCGCAAGTGCTCCTGAATCTGCTCAACAACGCCAAGGAAGCCATTCTCTCCCGCCATGCGCCGAACGGCAGCATCCGCATCTGCGTCGCCCGGCGCGACGGACTCGCTTCCCTGACCGTGAACGATAATGGCGGCGGTATCGCCCCGGAAATCCTCCCGAAGATTTTCGACCCGTACTTCACCACCAAGGAAAAGGGCACCGGCATTGGCCTCTACATGTCCAAGCTGATTATCGAGGATAATATGGGAGGCCACATTTCCGCCCGCAACCTGGAAGACGGCGCAGAGTTCACGGTGACCAGCCCGCTCGGTTAAACCGAAAGCCGCCGCATTTCCCCTGAAAAATAAAGGCAGCACCGTGCAGGAACACCGCAAAATCCCTCAACGCGCCTGGGTGCGCCTGCCCTCAGGGCGCCGTCTCGACCTCATCACCCCCACTCCCTTCGATTGGGAAGACGAAGACCTGGCACTGGGTCTGGCGCGCACTTTCCGCTGGGGCGGCCATTCCAGTTGGCCGCTGCCGATGTCGGTCGCCCAGCATTCCCTACTGGTGCTGTGGCTGCGCCGCAAGGCCGAGAAAAAGCCGCTGCCGCGCCCCGTCGAATTGCGCGAACTGCTCCACGACGCCGAGGAAGGGCTGGTGTGCTTCGACCCGATTTCCCCGTTCAAGGCATTTCTCGGCGAGGAATTCCGCGCCCTGATGGAACGCCTGCAACACGCGGTGTTCCTGCGCTACGGCTTGCCGTGGTGGACTCCCGAGGAAAAGACCCTGCACAAGAAAGCCGACATCCTGGCCGCCGCCAGCGAAGCCGTCCACATCGCCGGCTGGACCCCCGAAGAAGTCCGCCAAGTTCTCAAAATCCGCCTCAAGCCGCTCGCGGTAGACCCGCTCGCCAAGGTCTACGGCTGCAAACCCTGGGAACCCTGGCCGTCGGACATCGCGGCGGAGCGCTTTCTACAGGAGTTGCGGCGCTGAGGCGCGCGCGGATTGCGCTACACTCGCGGTAATTTGTAAACCAAAGGGGAATCGCCATGCCCACGCTGACCATCCGCCCCCTGCAACGCGCCGAAATGGCTGTGGCGCTCGACTGGGCCGCCGCCGAAGGCTGGAATCCCGGCCATCACGATGCCGCACCTTTCCACGCCGCCGACCCGCAGGGGTTCCTGCTCGGCTTGCTACATGACGAACCGGTGGCCCTGATTTCGGCGGTGCGTTACGGCACGGATAGCGGCTTCATCGGCTTTTACATCGTAAAACCCCGCTGGCGCGGCCAGGGCCACGGCTGGGCGCTGTGGCAGGCCGCTCTGGCCCGCTTGGCGGGGCGCAACGTCGGGCTGGACGGCGTCCTGGCGCAGCAGGCCAATTACCTCAAAAGCGGCTTCAAACTGGCGTGGCGCAACATCCGCTACCAAGGCCATGGCGGCGCAGTCGACGAACCGCCCGCGCTGGGTAGCCGGGAACGCATCGTGCCCTTGGCTAGCCTGCCATTCCAGGCGCTGGCCGACTACGACCGGGCGTTTTTCCCGGCCGAACGCAGCGGCTTCCTGCGCAGTTGGATCGCCCAACCCCAAACCCAGGGGCTGGGAATAGTGCGCGACCAATGCCTGATCGGCTACGGCGTCGTGCGCCCTTGCCGAACCGGCTACAAAATCGGCCCCTTGTTCGCCGCCACCCCCAACGGGGCGGAAGCCCTGTTTACGGCACTGTGCGCCCAAGTGCCGGCAGACGCGCCGGTGTTTCTCGACGTGCCGGAGCTTCATGCCGACGCGGTGGCCCTGGCCGAGCGCCACCGCCTGCGTCCCCTATTCGAAACCGCACGGATGTACACCGGCCCCGTGCCGGATATCGCCCTACCACGCACCTACGGAATTACCAGCTTCGAACTGGGTTAAGCACCGCGCGCTTCTCATCGAATCGACGACGACACATACCTGACTTTTTTAGTCTACTATTGGATGGCAATATGCGCGCTTATTGCGGATACCCTCAAAACAACCTACGAGGTCCATCATGAATACTTTGCAAACATTCAATCGCGTCGGTTTCCTGCGCACACTCGCGGCAGCGCTAATTTCACTGGCTGCCACGGCAAGCCTGGCCTTTGGCGACGAGATCAAGATCACCCTGAGTGGCGGCAACGAGGTTCCGCCGGTCATGACGACGGCAAGCGGCAATGGAACCGTGATAATCAATCCGGACATGACCGTGAACGGCAGCGTCGCCACCACGGGTTTAATGGGAACCATGGCGCACATCCATATCGGTGCCGCAGGAACCAACGGCCCGGTCATCATTCACTTGAGCAAGGAGGGTGATAACGGCTGGGTGGTTCCGGCGGGTGCCAAGTTGACCGCTCCCCAATATCAGGCATACCAGGCGGGCGAACTCTACATCAACGTTCACAGCGCCGCCAACAAGGGCGGTGAAATTCGCGGCCAACTCAAGTAACAGCGAACTTCGACGGGCCGGCATTTCGTCGGCCCGCCAACTCTTCCGGTGTGGCGGATTTCATGAAAACCTCACGCGCTGTCCCGTTGCTCGCCATTCTGCTGGCGACCGCCATACCGGCCTGGGGCGCCGGTAGCGTCGATGCCGGTCGCACAGCCTTCAACAACACCTGCTTCAACTGCCACTCGGAAACGCCTAGTGCAGCCAAGTACGTTCCGGCGCGATTCAACGCCGATTACCTGATCGCCGCCTTCCTAAGGGTCGGCGCGATGGCCGGCAATCTCGCCCTGGGCACCCAGACCATCAACGACATCGCCGCCTACCTGGGTGCCCCCAGCGGCAACGACACCGACCGCCTGCTCGACTGGGCGGAAGACGGCTACCCGACGCTACTCACGCCGCCCCGCCAAACCACCGGGCAACTGGCCGGCTACAGTTACCGCTTTTATCCCGGCAGCGGGCTGTATGTCGCCACCCGGGACGGCAATGTATGGCTGTTCGACAGCAAGACCTCCGGCGCCACGATCCAGCAACTCGGCACCCTGCGCAGCTTCCTGGAGCAGATGCCGGGCAATCGCTAAGGAAAGAAGCGCGGCAACCAGCGCCTTCATCCTGTTGAGTTAAACCCCAATAGCGTCTCGCCGGCCTGCAGGGCGGATGCCGGCGCTCCAGTTTGCGTCGGTGCGAACTTAACTTAGAGCCTTTGCTACCGCACCTCGAACTCGAAGGTGCCGATCAGTTGGCCTTCGACCCACACACGGCTGACGTATTTACCCTTGGGGTCTCCCGGCGCCATGTCCCAGGAATTGGAGATCGCCCCGTCCTTGAGTTCCACCACTTTCTCGACGACGGCGGTACGGCCATCGGCGGAAATCGACACGTAATCGGCGGGGTCTCCCCAGGTTTCCGGCTTGACCGGCAGCGTGAACTCCTCACGCCACTTAACCGTCTTCTTCTCGGTTTGCAGGCGTATCACCCAGCCATACGCCTGGCCCGGAACCAGTGGAAACGAATTGGCACGCTCGAAGGTTAACGCCCCGCCTTCCCCCTTGCGAAACAGGCCGAAATCCGAGCCAAGCACCATCATGATCTCGGTTGGCATCGCGGCGTCGTTACGGGGAGCCGACGACGCAGCGGCGGGGAGAGCGTGGAACGACAGGGCAGCGCAAAGCGCCAAGAAGGGGAGGAAACGGTTCATGGAAAATCTCGATGGAAAACGATGGCGGATTTTAGCCCAATATTTGCTGGTCTACCTTAGGGCGCGTGTTATGCGCTGAATTTGTTGCCAGATTTGCCGTTCATCTAGTCTGCTTGCCGCGCTTCGCTGGTAAAAGTAGCAAAAGAGGCGTTCGGCAATGGATGAGACAAATTTTCAGGAACTATTGGCGGGCATCCGGGAAGCCGGCGCAATCCGGCGCATTGAAACACCGCCGGCCCGCATCACCATCATCGACGAACCGGAAACCAAAACCATACGCGAAGCAACCAAGCTGACCCAGAACGAATTCGCCCTGCTCATCGGCGTCCCGGTCAAAACCCTGCAAAACTGGGAACAGCACCGCACCCGCCCCATCGGCCCGGCCCGCGCCCTGCTGCGCGCGGTGGCGAAAGACCCGGAAACGGTGATCCGGTTGCTCGCGGCGGGGTGACAAACCTGATTTTCCGTTCGTGGTTCCGCCTGTCCTGAACTTCGCCGAAGGATCGAACCGTGAACGGAATATCCACCCCGATTACGCGACTCTGCTCCGTGACACAAAGAGAACAGCATCACTGCGAGGCTCAGCCATAGCGGCAAGAGACTCGGCAATGAAGCCGACCGGCAGGTCGGGATTGTCGAGAGCGGCCCGCCCCACCTTCGCCCAAAACTCGACCTGACCGGCTATCGTGCGCTGCTCGCTGGCGGCCGCGATGCGGGCTTGGTTGTAGAGGGTTTCGGAGATGTGGATGGCGGGAGTGGTTTTCATGGTTTAGAGGATGCTGGGGTTTGTTCCTTACCCACCGCCTACGCGCGTTAGCCTATGCTTGCTTGTTTGGTAGCGGAAGCAAGAAAAGCTCAGATAGAGAAACGGTTCGTCTCCCCTGGAATTGGGGCGAAAGGCTTGGGCCAACGTAGACGTCGGATGGTGAAAATACGTCGACAGGCTTAGAACTCTCAACATATCCCAATGCATCCCAAATCGCCCTGAAACATGACGATGCCGTTTGCCAAGTCTGTTGCCCAGGGACAATCGGCAACTTGAGGGCACTTCTATAAATCCACCCATTTCCACTCGCATAGCAACACGGTGGTTTAAATTTGAACAAGGGTCTGTCAAGCGAGTGATTTT
>JAGXQV010000116.1 GCA_018336195.1 Sulfuricella sp.
TAAATGACTCTTTATCCTGTAGGAGCGTGGCTTGCCCGCGACAGAAGGTATCACGAAGAGGCGCCGCAATCGCGGCCAAGGCCGCTCCGAAGAACCGAACCAATAGCTGAAAATCAGCGCCAATCAGGAGGCCGAATGCGCTAGCTGCCACGGCGCGCAGGGGCAGGGCAAGAAGAACATGCCCATGCTGGCCGGCCAGTACACCCAATACCTGAAACGCCAGGTTGGGTTGTTCGTCAAGGGCGAACGGATTCACGACGAAGACCTCAAGGATCGCACCAAGAATGTCCTCAATTTGCTCAAGCCCGAGGAAATTCGCGACATCCTGGCGTATTTGTCGATACTCGACGACGACTAACCCGGAGTCTCGGGGGATAGCTTACGGCGGCAGGCTTTCTTTCATCAGCCCGCCGCCGTAATTTTTCCAGTTCCCCTTTGCCAACTTTCCAGTTTCCCGCGCATCCGTTGGTAATGCGAGCCACGCCAATAGACCCGCTCGCAGGTCAGGCAGGCTGCTAGCTCATCATCCGCCCGCCCGGGCGGCGCTTTGCGAGCATGGGCTATTCCTGAATATTCAAATGACATATAGTGTTGAACAAGGCCGTGTCTAAACGGTTTCAATAATGTTCAAAATGGAGGAGGTGAAGATGTTGAATAATCTCAAAATAAAGACCCGGCTTTACGTGCTGATCGGGTTTGTCTCGCTGCTGCTGGTGTGGGTGGGGGTGACGGGGTTGTCGGGGATCAACGCGACCACTTCCGCGCTGGGGTCGGTGTACAACGACCGGCTGATCGCCATCGAACAGTTGAATGAAGTGCGCAACTATCAACTGCAAACCCGCCTGGCCTTGTTCGCCGCCCGCCAGGAAAGCGACGCCTTCGACGTCCTCGGCCATACGGACCGCATCCGCGGCTATATCTTCAAGATCGAAAACATTCTGAAAGCCTACGGCGAACGGCGCATGGCGGCCGAGGAAAAAGCCCTGCTCGACGTGTTTGTCCGGGATCGGGTGAATTTCGGGCGCACCGGGGTGATGCCGATGATCGACCTGTTGCAGGGTGAGAAATTCGCCGAGGCCGACCAACTGCGCAAGGACGTGATGGACCCCGCCTATGTCAAAGCCTCGGCGGGCATCGACGCCCTCCTCAAATACCAGGAGGATCACGCTAGGCGGGAATTCGACCAGTCCGCCGCCTACGCCGGCAAGGTCCACATCATCACCATCGCCAGCATCCTCGGCGGGTTGATCCTGTCGGTGCTGGCCGGGTTTTTCATCACCCGCTGCATCGCCCGCGGGGTGTCGACCCTCGAACAGGCGGCGGGGCAGCTTTCCGCCGGCGACCTGACGGCGCGCGTCGAAGTGTGCAGCAACGACGAACTGGGCCAGGTCGCCCACGCCTTCAACAAGATGGCGAGCGAGTTCGGCGACCTGATCGGTCAGGTGCAGCAGGCGGCGCGCCAGATCACCGATGCCACCGGCCAGCTTTCCGACTCCGCCGAACGAGTCGCGCAAGGCTCCACCAGCCAGACCAGCGAAGCGGCGAGCGCCGCCGCCTCGGTGGAAAACCTCAACCAGGCGATCCAGGAAGTGGCGAGCCGCAGCCAGGCCGCCACCAGAGCCGCCGGCGACACCGATGCGCTGGCCACCCAGGGCCAGCAGGTGGTCAACGGCGCGGCCCAGGGCATCCGCGAAATCGCCGACACCTTCAACGAATCGGCGCGCCTGATCGATGCGTTGGGGCAGCGCTCCCAGCAGATCGGCCAGATCGTCAATGTGATCAAGGACATCGCCGACCAGACCAACTTGCTGGCGCTCAACGCCGCCATCGAGGCCGCTCGCGCCGGCGAGCAGGGACGCGGTTTCGCGGTGGTGGCCGACGAAGTGCGCAAACTCGCGGAGCGCACCGCCACTGCCACGGCGGAGATTTCCACCATGATCAACGCCATCCAGTCCGAGACCGGCAACACCGTGAACAACATGGACAAGGGCAGCAAGCAGGTGGATCAGGGGGTGCAACTCGCCGCCCAGGCGGGGGAATCCCTGCAACAAATCAACACCAGCCTGCGCCACGTGGCGGAGATGATCCGGCATATCGCCGAAGCCACCCGCCAGCAAAGCGAGGCCAGCAACGAGATCACCCGGCGGGTCGATGGCATCGTGCGGATGGCCGAGGAGAACAGCGCCACGATCAGCACCACCACCGGCGCCACCCAGGATTTACGGGTGCTGTCGGGAGAATTGCAGAGCGTCATCAGCCGCTTCCGCCTGGCGGGGTGAAAGTCGGAAAACCGCTGCGGTCCGCCGAACGAGCGG
The DNA here is from genome assembly GCA_018336195.1 of Sulfuricella sp. Lineage (GTDB taxonomy): Bacteria > Pseudomonadota > Gammaproteobacteria > Burkholderiales > Sulfuricellaceae > JAGXQV01. The sequence goes on from JAGXQV010000116.1 coordinate 2,316, forward strand.
GCCTGGCTCGTGGGCTTACGCCGTTTCCCGGCACATGTTCGATGCGCGATAAATTTATAGTGCTAAGAATTGTTAGCGTTATGGTGCGCACCTACAGGGGAGGACTTATGGGAACCCTTGGAAGGGGGGGCTGGAATTGCGCCAGCGCTTCCCCTTCGCCCGTCGCTACTGCGGCATCGTGAAACTCTGCGCGGTGCCGTCGTTGTAACGCAGGTAGATCTTGGCGCCGTCGGCCCACCACAGTTCGCCGCTGTGGCTGTCGGGCGCGGTTTCCAGCAGGTATTCGGGTTTGAGGGTATAGCTCGCGCCGCCCAGGGTCATGGTGGAGTTGCCGGCACCGCTGTCGCTGACTTCGCCGGCGCCGTCCACCGCCTTGACGGTTTGGTCGGCCACCGTGATGTCGGCGAAGACCGGGTAGAGGGTTTGCGTGGCGCCGGAGCTGTCGACGAAGCCGAACAGGCCGCTGCCGTCCACCGTGAAGGTCGGCGTCTGGCCGCTGGCGCCGCCGCCGGAGGCGTTGCTGCTCGGCGCGCAGACGTAGTCGGCGCCCGAGAGTCTCATCTGGATCGCGCCGCTGCTGCGAATCTGCAGCGTGGCGGCGGGGTCGATGGCCTTCAGCGAGGTGTCGAGGTCGGCGAAATAACCGAACGTCCCGGCCAGGGTGATTTCGATGCCCTGGCTGGCCAGGCTGAACGCGCCGCTGGCGCTGGTTGCGGCGCTGGCGGCGGCGAAACGGTTTCCCGCGAGGGTGCCGCCGAGTCGCACGGCGGGGCTGCCCAGCGGGAGGAAATGATAGGTTTTGCCGCCCACCCGGTAAGTCGCCACTCCGGACGTTTCACTGTAGGAGATCGTCCCGCTGGTGCCGAATTGGCCGTCGAGTCCCGCCTTGACCACGTCGAGCAGGCTGGCGGTGCCGCCGAGGCGGGCCAGGGTGCCGGCGAGGCGCGGCACGCTTTCCTCGACGGTCACGCCGCTCGGCGTGAGAGGGTCGCCCGGCAGGTTCTGGTCGCCGTTGAGCGAGCCGATGCGAATTGCCGACAGCGAGCCTTCCTCGTCGACGTCGGCGGTTTCGCCGGCATACACCGGGGTGCCGGTTTCGGCGGCAAAGCCGGCGGTCGTGGCGGCGGTGTCGGCCTGGAAATACACGGTGCAGTTCTGCACGAAAGTTTGGGTCTTCAGGCCGCTGTTGTACATCTGCAATGCGGTCGAACAAGCCGAGGTGCGCAGGCTGCCGTTGCCCACCGGTATCAGGTTGGTTCCGCTCGACTGCACCGCGTAGCTGCCGCTGACCACCTGGAAGGCGCTGGCGGTGCCGACGTCCTTGGTTTTCAGGCTGGCGTCGTCGGATTGCGCGGTGAAGGTGAGGGTGCCGGCGTTGTTCGACAGCGGCGTGCCCTTAGTCAGCTTGATGATGGCGTCGGCGAGCGGCTTGGCGAGCAGCTTGACGGCCTTGGCCGAGGCGATGCTGACGGTGCCGTCGTCATTGAGGGTGGCGCCGTCGAGGTCGGAAAGCACTTCGCTGAGCTTGGCGACCTTGGTGAACTTGTGGGTGGTCACGTCGAAGGGGGTGCTGACGGTGCCGATGGTCACCGTCGCGCTGGTCAGGGTTCTGGGCAGGTGCGACGATTGCACCCGGATCCGCAGCTTGGCGCCGTTGACGATGAAACCGGGCAGGTCGGTGAAGGTCTTGCCGTTGATCGAGTAACGCCCGCCGTCGATCTGGATGCGCGCCGGCTTGAGCAGGCCGCGGATCGTCACGGTGCTCGATATCACCGCCGCGTTGAGGGGCGCCGCGGCGACCGGGGGGATCACGAATACGGTGGTGACCACGAAATACACGGTCTGGCCGCCGATGGTGAGGGTCGCTCGGGTGGCGGTATTGGCCTGTGCGGCGGATTGCACCTGCACCTTGAGCTTGTCGCCGTCGCTGAGGGTGCCGGACTTGTCGGTGTAGGGGCCGCCGTTCAGGGAATATTTGCCGTTGGCGATGCTCAGCGGCTTCGGCGCGCCCAGCCCGGACACGCTCACTTCGGCGGAAGTGACGGTGGCGTTGAGCTTGGCCTGGTTGACCGTGGGAATAAACAGCGCCGCCCTGGCGGTCGGCGCCGCATAAGCGGAAAGTTCCCCGGCGCGGGCCGGTATGGCGATCAACAGGCCGAAGGCCAGCAACAAGTGGGCGGTGCGGAATTTCATGGGTATTCCCCTGGCGTTTATCCCTATGGCGCGCGAAGTGCGGCGCAAGGGGATTCTATCACTGCGGGCCAGGTACCGCGGCGCACGCCGCTTTATGCGGTGTTTATAACGTAGATGTATATTCCACGGGCATTACGGGGTGTGTAACCACCAACATGTAGAGTGCCGCCGTTGCTTGTTCCGCTTCTCACGCCCAGCGCGGGTCGCGCACCTGGATCATCCCGTCGGCCACCCGCACTTCCATGACCTGTAGGGCTTGGTAGGCGAGCGGGCTTGCCGATCTTCCGCTGATTACCGAGAAGCGCGCGCCGTGGCGCGGGCAGACGATTTCCTCGCCTTCCAGGGTGCCGCTCGCCAGTTCGCCGCGGTCGTGGGGGCAGGTGTCCTCGATGGCGTGGTAGGCGCCGGCGAGGTTGAACACCGCCACCAGGGTGCCGTCTACGTCGACCACCCGGCGGCTGCCCGGCGGCAGCTCGGCGACCGTTGCCACATCGGTCCAGTTGTCCATCACCATACTCCCAGTTCGAGTTTTGCCATGTCGCTCATCCGCCCGCTGTCCCAGGGCGGTTCCCAGACGATTTCCACGCGCGCGTCGCTGACCCCCGGCACCGCCCGCACCGCCGCCTCCACGGTGGACGGAAAGGTTTGCGCCACCGGGCAGCCCGGCGCGGTGAGGGTCATTTCGATGGTCACCCTGCCGTCGTGGGTGATGTCGAGTTCGTAAATCAGCCCGAGGTCGTAGATGTTGACCGGCAATTCCGGGTCGAACACCTGGCGCAGGGCGGCGATAACCTCCTCGCGCAGGTCTTTGCGTGGGCCGTTTCTGCGGAAGGGGCTGCGCAGGTTCATGATGGCTGCGGGCAGGATGGTTCGGCTTCTTCGGTGCACACCGTTTCCCCCTGGTTTTCCAGGGCGGCTTGCAGGGTGTGCCAGGCGAGGGTGGCGCATTTCACCCGCATCGGGAATTCCTTCACGCCCTGCAACACCCGCAGCTTGCCGACACCCTCGGTGGAACCTTCTTCGGCCAGCATGGCGTGGACCTTGGCGAACAGGGCGTGGGCATCGCCCACGCTTTTCCCGTGGATCGCCTCGGTCATCAGCGAGGCGGAGGCGATGGCCACCGCGCAGCCCGCGCCTTCGAAGCCGGCGGCACGAATCATCCCGTCCTCGATATCGAGATGGACTTCGATTTCGTCGTTGCACAGCGGGTTGAAACCGTGGGCGTGATGGTTGCTGCCCGGTGGATTTTCCGGGTAATGGCGGGGGTGGCGGTTGTGTTCGAGGATGACTTCCTCGTACAGGTCGCGGGGGATAGCGGTCATGATGCCGATCCTTTCGGGGTATGTCGCGGCAGGCCGGCATGGAGGCGCGGCTCCAGCCAGGCGGCCAGTCCGGTTTCCTTGAGCAGCCCCAGTGACTCGTCGGCGAAAGCTCGCAGCAGCAAGGTATAGGCGCTGTCGGCAGCGATGCCGCGGCTCTCCAGGTAAAAAAGCTGGGCTTCGTCGAGTTGTCCTACAGTCACGCCGTGCCCGCACTTCACCTGGTCGGCGTAGATTTCCAGTTGCGGCTTGGCGTCGATCTCGGCGTAGGGCGAGAGCAGCAGGTTGCGGCTCGACAGCGCGGCGTCGGCATGCTGCCCGGCGGAAGTGACCACGATGTGGCCGTCGAAGACGCCCTGCCCGCGCCCTGCCGCGATGCCGCGATAGGTGGCGCGGCTGGCGGTGTGGGGGGCGAGGTGCTCGATACGCAGATGGTGGTCGACGTGGCTGCGTCCGGCGGCGATGAACAAGCCGTCGAGGCGGGCGCTGGCGCCTGCGCCGCGCAACTGGATAGTCAGGTCGTGGCGCGCCAGGCGTCCGCCGCTGCTCACGCTCAAGGATTGGTAGCGGCTGTCGCGTTCCTGGATGACGGCGGTGAGACCGGTGTGGGTGGCGGCCTGGCCTTCCTCGGTGATTTTCAGGTGGGTCAAGTGCGCGCCTTCGCCCAGGATGATTTCGCTTACCGCGTTTTGCCAGTAGCGGGCTTCCAGTTCGCTGTGGTAATGCTCGACCAGCACCAGGCGGGCGCCGGCTTCGAGCACCACCAGGTTGCGCGGATGGAGGGCGGTGTCGGCCTGGCGCGTGGCGAACGAGAGAAACAGCGGGGCGCTTGCACTGATGCTGGCAGGAACGTGAACGTAGGCGCCATCCCGCCACATCGACAGGTTCAGCCACGCCAGCGCGGCGGTGGAGCCGGTGACTTGGCCGAGATGGCGGCGCACCGTCGCGGACTGGGCGGCTTCCGCCAGGCCGGCGGCGAATTTGGCGGGAGGGCGGGCTTGGCGTGCGACCAGACGACCATCGCCAAACGCCAGTACCTGGCCGGGATAAGCGGTGGCGGCGGGGGCTTCCGCGCCGCCCGCAGCGGGAGGATGCAAGGGCGCGGTTTCGAGATGGGCCAGCGAGGTATATTTCCACTCCTCGTTGCGGGGCGTCGGCAGGCCATCTTCGAGAAAGCGCAGGAAGGCCGACTGGCGGCGCTTGTCCAGCCACTGCGGCTGTTCCGGCAGGGGCGGGGCGATCAGGTAAGGGGCTTGGGCGTTCATGGCCGGGCTTCCTCGGTTTGCCCGGGAGCCAGCCAAGCGTAGCCTTTTTCCTCCAGTGCCACGGCCAGGGTCGCGTCGCCGGAGCGCACGATGCGCCCCTCGCTCAGCACATGTACACGGTCCGGGACGATGTAATCGAGGAGGCGCTGGTAATGGGTGACCAGGATGATCGCCCGTTCCGGGGTGCGCAGGGCGTTGACGCCTTCCGCGACCACCTTCAGCGAGTCGATGTCCAGTCCCGAATCGGTTTCGTCGAGTATCGCCAGGCTCGGTTCGAGGATGGCCATTTGCAGGATCTCGTTGCGCTTCTTCTCGCCGCCGGAAAAGCCCTCGTTCACCCCGCGATACAGGAACTCGTTGCCCAGCCCGAAGCGCGCCAGCTTGGCGGAGAGATTTTCCAGGAAATCCATGGCGTCCAATTCCGCCTCGCCGCGCATGCGGCGCAGGCTGTTCAGCGCGGTGCGCAGCAGTTGCACGTTGGAGACGCCGGGGATTTCGAGGGGATATTGAAAAGCCAGGAATACCCCGGCGCGCGCCCGTTCCTCGGGCAACAGCGCGAGCAGGTCGGCGTCGCGGAAAGTGATGCCACCGTGCGTCACGGTGTAGCCGGGACGCCCCGCCAATACCTGTGCCAGCGTACTCTTGCCGGCGCCGTTCGGCCCCATCACGGCATGTACCTCGCCGGCCTTGACGCTCAAGTCGATGCCCTTGAGGATGGCTTTGCCGTCCAGCGAGACGTGTAGATCGCGAATTTCCAGCATGGTTTGCTCCTTTCGGGTGATGAGTGATGGGGAATGAGGAATGGGTAAAGGCACGGGCGTCGCGAAGCGACGCCATCACCCATCACCCATCACCCCACCGCTCCTTCCAGACTCACGGCCAGCAATTTCTGCGCTTCCACCGCGAATTCCATGGGCAGCTCCTTGAAAACCTCCTTGCAGAAGCCGTTGACGATGAGGTTGACCGCGTCTTCCTCGGACAGCCCCCGGCTGCGCAGGTAGAACAACTGGTCGTCGCCGATCTTGCTGGTGGTGGCTTCGTGCTCGACGGTGGCGCTGGGGTTGTTCACCTCGATGTAGGGATAGGTGTGCGCAGAGCATTCCGGCCCCATCAGCAACGAATCGCATTGGGTGTGATTGCGCGCGCCTTCCGCGCCGGCCAGCACCTTGATTAGGCCGCGGTAGGCGTTGCTCCCGTAGCCTGCCGAGATGCCCTTGGCGATCACCGTGCTGCGGGTGTCGCGGCCGATGTGGATCATCTTGGTGCCGGTGTCGGCCTGCTGGTGGTGGTTGGCCAGCGCCACCGAATAGAATTCGCCGATGCTGTGGTCGCCGCGCAGCACGCAACTGGGATATTTCCAGGTGATCGCCGAGCCGGTTTCCACCTGCGTCCAGGAGATGTGCGAACGGTCGCCGCGGCAGTCGCCGCGCTTGGTGACGAAATTGTAGATGCCGCCGCGCCCGTCGCGGTCGCCGGGATACCAGTTCTGCACCGTCGAATACTTGATGCGCGCGTCGTCGAGGGCCACCAGTTCCACCACCGCCGCGTGCAACTGGTTTTCGTCGCGGCGCGGCGCGGTGCAGCCTTCCAGGTAGCTGACGTAGCTGCCTGCGGCGGCGACGATCAGGGTGCGCTCGAACTGTCCGCTGTTGCGCGCATTGATGCGGAAATAGGTGGACAGCTCCATCGGGCAGCGTACCCCCGGCGGCACGTAGACGAAGGAGCCGTCGGAGAACACCGCCGAATTGAGGGTGGCAAAGAAGTTGTCGGTATACGGCACCACCGAGCCGAGATACTGCTTCACCAGGTCGGGATGCTTGCGTACTGCTTCGGAAAACGGGCAGAAAATGATGCCCAGCGCTTCCAGCTTGTCCTTGAAAGTGGTGGCCACCGATACCGAGTCGAACACCGCGTCCACGGCCACGCCGGCCAGCACCTCGCGCTCCTGGAGGGGGATGCCGAGTTTTTCGTAGGTGCGCAGCAATTCGGGATCGACCTCGGCCAGGTTGCGCGGCGCCTTGGCCTGCTTGGGGGCGGCGTAATAGTAAATCGACTGGTAGTCGATAGGCGGATGGCGCAGCTTGGCCCACCCCGGCTCGCGCATCGTCAGCCAGTGGCGATAGGCTTGCAGGCGCCATTCCAGCATGAACGGCGGTTCTTCCTTCTTCGCCGAAATCAGCCGCACCACCTCTTCGTTCAAGCCCTTGGGCACGGTTTCCTGCTCAATGGCGGTGACGAAACCCCAGCGGTATTCGCTGTCGAGTTGTTTGTCGAGAACGGCGTTGGTCATGGTCATTCCTTTTGCAGCAGATTGACGGGGGAGGCGGGATTACGGGGGCCGGCCATTTCGGCGATGCTGAATGCTTCGAGCGAGTGCTGCACCGCGCGGCTGACCGTCTGCCAGTGGGGGCGGGTGAGGCATTTTTCCGCGACGCTGCACTTGCCGTGCGGTGCCGTACATTCGGTGAGGGCCAGCGGGCCTTCGATGGCGGCGATCACCTCGGCCAGGGAAATCTTTTCCGCCGGGCGGGACAGACCATAGCCGCCGTTCGCTCCCCGCGTGCTTTGCACCAAGCCGGCGCGGGTCAGGGTCTTGAGGAGCTTGGCCACGGTCGGCAAGGGCAACCCCACTTCGCCGGCCAGCGCCTGTGCGCTCATCCGCTCCCCGGCGTTGCGCGCCAGCCGCGCGAGCAGGCCGGCGGCGTAATCGGTCAGTTTGAGTATGCGTAACATACGGACTCCTTGAAATACGCATATAGGACTTTTGCGGTTCTATATAGTTCCCCGGTGTGCCGGGATGCGAGGGAGCGCTACCGGGAAACCCGCGCGGCGCTGTTTCGCTTCCCCCAAATTTAAGCAATTCAGGGTATTCCCGATCCAGCGTTTTTGGATCAGGATTAAGCGAGGTTTCGTCAAGGACGGCGTTTTTTCGAGGATGATCCACCGCTTCAGCGATTAGGAGAGAGCCATGAGCGAGCAATGTGCACAACACGGGATGTTCAACTGGAATGAACTTCAGACGACCGACGTGGCGGGGGCAAAAGCCTTCTACACCCGGTTGTTCGGATGGGATACCGAAGAGATGGCGATGCCGGGGATGATCTATACGGTGGTCAAGGCCGGCGGCAAGGGCATCGGCGGCATCATGGCAATGCCGCAAGGCACTCCCCAGGGCATGACGCCGATGTGGGGAGCCTACGTGTCCGTCGACGACGTCGACGCGACCGCGCAACTGGCCACGCAACTGGGCGCCAGGCTGCTGGTGGAACCCCAGGATATTCCCCAAGTCGGGCGCTTCTGCGTGATTCAGGATCCCCAGGGGGCGGTCATCAATGTCATTACCCCGTTGCCGATGTAGCGGTTCCCGCGCCGGGCGGGGATGAGCGCCTGGCCCGGAAAATCCGGCGGTGGGTCACGAAAGGAGCGATTGCCATGCGATTCATGATGCTGATGATTCCCAAGGGTTACGAGACGGCGGCGCCGGGCGTCATGCCTGATGCCCAGGCGGTGGCGGCGATGATGCAATACAACCGGTCCCTACAGGAAGCCGGCGTGCTGCTGACGTTCGACGGCCTGCACCCCCCCTCGATGGGCGCGCGCGTCACTTTCGAAGGGGGGAAGCCCAGCGTGGCGGATGGCCCCTTCGCCGGGGTGAGCGAGGTACTCGGCGGTTACTGGATGATCGAGGTGAAGTCGAAAGAGGAAGCCATCGCATGGGCGGCTCGCTGCCCGGCTTCCGCCAACGAGATCATCGAGGTTCGCCAGGTGCAGGAGTTCGCCGACTTTCCCGCCGAGGTTCAGGAAGCGGTAGGCGGTTTTCTGGAGATGCAGCGCCAATCCACGCAGCCGCGTGACGCCTGAGCGATCCCGCTGGCTGGTTCAGCATTCCATGAGCAAGGAGCGATGTCCATGCAGCCGCGAATCAAAGTCATCACCCTGGGGGTCCAGGATTTGGAAAAATCGCTGGCCTTTTACCGGGACGGCTTGTGCTTGCCCACCGACGGGATCATCGGAACCGAATTCGAAGACGGTGCGGTGGTATTCTTCAACCTGAACGATGACCTGATTCTGGCGTTGTACCCAAAGGTTGCCTTGGCCAAGGATGCCCATGTTCCGCCGGGTCCGTCGAGTCCGTCCGAATTTTCTCTCGGCCATATCGTCAATTCCAGGCAGGAAGTCGATGCGCTCATGCGGCAGGCGCAACGCGCGGGAGCCCATGTCACCGACCCCGCGCGTGAGCGTTTCTGGGGAGGGTATTCCGGCTATTTCCAGGATTTGGATGGACATCTATGGGAGATCGCCTGGAACCCGGCATGGGTAGTCGGGGAAGCGTGATTCCATCGGGTTTCCCGGCGCCCGACAGCGCCATTCGACGCTTCTTTCCAGCATTTCCTTACCCGTCCCGCGGCGTAAGCGACACCACGCTCAAGCCTGAAATTCCGCTGTAAGGCTTCCCCTATAAAAAAATCCAGTTTCCCCGACATCAAGTTCCGGCAACACTGATATTTTTTTCCTCTCACATGCGTCAATCTGATAGCCATATCGCAACAGGGATCGAGTTGGATCTTTACCGATGCGAGCACCGAAGCAGCGTTTGGGCGTTGGCTTGGAAATTCGTCGAGGGGGATAGCATGAACTGGAATCCAGCTAAACAGAGCTTTGTGGAAGTAAGCCGCGACGTGTTGTATCCCACGCAGGTCTGCACTGGGAATCCGGTGAGCGCGGATGCCGGGATCGACGAGGTTATCGATTTTTTCACCTCGGGAGGCGGAGCGGAAATGTCGCGCGGCAAGGACGCCGGCGAGGATGTGGCTGCCTGGTTTTATTGATTAATCAAGGTAATTGGTCAATTCGTCAACTGAAAGGGGATAGTCATGAACAATATCGCAGTTGTATCGACAAGTCGTGGCCGCGACCGGCGTGTAGTCAATTTGCCGGAACATGATGTGAACATGCTGCGCGCCGAACTGGAATTGATGATCCACGAGGATACCTATCTGAAAAGGATTGCCGGCGCGGCCGCATTGTTGGTGGCGCGCCTCGACCGGGTGTGCCTGTCGGGCGGAACCGCGATGGCCGCGTTCGCGCTTGCGGGATTGATCGACGACATGCCGGAGGAACTGGTGAACGAGTCGCTGAACTTGTTCAAGTCCGGCGAATGCTAGGGCCGCGCTGAACAAATCGTTTCAACTCATTACACGTAACACCGTTTATAGGAGCAGGGAAATGGCCGTCAATTCCGTTACCTCAAATACCTCCCTCCAGGCATTTTTCACCCAGCAGAAATCTGCCGTGATCCAACAGAGCGATATTGCCAGGCACGCCGAGCAAGCCTCGAAAGCTACACAGGCGGACAGACTCAGGCATCCTGACCTAGTGAATCGGAGCGAAACCCACCCTTCGCCGGTTGTGAATCCACAGGGGCAGACGACGGGGACGCTCATCAACACCGTGGCCTGAGCGGAGCAGCTTGCCACGTCATTCAAGACAGATTCCGAAATGATTGCCACCCGGGCCGCTGCCCGGTTGGCACGGATCAAACAACAGGAGACAGAGCCATGACCGGTCCTTCAGTCACCCGCTTGCAACAGGTTTCCGAAACCCTCGGATTCAGAGGTTGCCGGGATTCCGTTTCGCCATCGAGTTTAATCAGGGACATCCAGGAGCGGCGCGGCCAGGAACCGTGCTTTGCCAGCGAGAAAAGCTTCGCCTGCGCAGCCGTGGATTGCGAATGGGGCGGCGATTGCCAGGAAATGATGTCGGTATGGATTTGCTAGCGTTCGCATCACTCCTGGTTCGCGGAGCGCTGCGCCACAGTGTTCGCGGGTTTGGCCGAGGGCGTTTTCTGAAAATGCCCTCGGCACGATACTTTGTGCATCACGGAAAAGATCGTGGCGCCGGCGCCAATTCGCCAACGAAATTGTGAATAGATGGGCTATCCGAGAAAAGACCATGCCACTTCCCGCTGAGTTTCAATCGGCCAAGATTCTGATCGTCGACGATCAGACCGCCAATGTTTTATTTCTTGAGCAGATGCTCAGCACGGAAGGCTACGCTTCGATCATCGCCACCACGGATTCGCGTAAGGTGGAGCCGCTGTGCCGCGCCAACCGCTTCGACCTGATATTGCTGGATCTCGATATGCCTCACCTGAACGGTTTCGAGGTGATGGCGCGACTCAAGGAAATCGAACCGGAAAGCTATTTGCCGATCCTGGTGTTGACCGCCATGACGGATCAGCAGACCCGGCTGCGCGCGCTGGCCTCCGGCGCCAAGGACTTTATCCTCAAGCATCCCTTCGATCACCTGGAAACCATGACCCGCATCCGCAACATGCTGGAAGTGCGCTTGGCGCATAACCTAGTGCGCGACCAGAACCGTCTCCTTGAGGAAAAAGTGCGGGAACGCACCCGGGAACTCCAGAATACCCGCCTCGAAATCATTCACCGGCTCGGGCGCGCCATCGAATACCACGACAACGATACCG
>JAGXQV010000117.1 GCA_018336195.1 Sulfuricella sp.
GGGCGCGGGACGAGCGGCATTGCCAGCCATTGATTCCGCCTCGCGGCGGCCCCGGATTCCGCGTTGCTTCATCCGGGCTACCAGTACCCGTGGGCGAGGGGAACAAAAAATTGACGTAGGATGGACGAAGCGTCAGCGCGCCCATCCTACCTCTCCCTTTTGTCATTTTTCATCCTCCAACTCCGGCAGCACCGCCAGGGTATTGGCGCGACACGCGGCAGCCAGTTCCTCCAGCGACATCCCGCGCAGATCGGCGAGGTGCTGGGCGATACGCGGCAGGAATTCCGGGCTGTTGCGCCCCTTGCCGACGAATTCCGGGGGAATGTCGGGGGCATCGGTTTCCAGAACGAGGGCGTCGAGCGGCAAGGTCTTCGCCAACTCGCGCAGGTTGAGGGCGCGCGGCCAGGTAAAGGCACCGCCGAAGCCCAGTTTGCAGCCCAGCTTGAGGAAGGCTTCGGCCTGCTGGCGGCTGCCGTTGAAGGCGTGGGCGATGCCGCCACGCACCGGGAATCGGCGCAGGTACTTGAGCACCGTATCCTGGGCGCGACGCAGGTGGATGAGTACCGGCAGGTCGAAATCGCGGGCGATCTTGAGCTGTTCGGTGAAGTAAAACTCCTGTTTTTCCCGGTCGTAACCGGGGACGAAAAAATCCAGGCCGATTTCGCCGATCGCCACCGGACGGTGTTCCGCCACGGCGGCACGGAGGATTCCCAGGTCTTGCGGCTGGGCGTCGGCCACGTACAGCGGATGAATACCCAGCGCCGGGTAGCAACCGGGATAGCGGCGGCAGGTTTCCAGCACCACCGGAAAATTGCCCCGCGCCACCGCCGGAATCACCAGCTTCGACACCCCCGCCGCGCGAGTCCGCGCCGCCACGTCGTCGCGGTCGGCAGCGAACTCGGCGGCGTCGAGATGGCAGTGGGTATCGATGAACACGGTCAGCCTTTCGCCAAGGTCCACACCCCGATGGCGATGAACGCCGCCCCGGAAAACCAGGTCAGATATTTGGGATTGAGCCACTGGCTGAGCAGCCCGCCGGCCAGCACCCCCAGCGCGGAAGTGGCGGTAAGCGCCAGCGCCGAGGCGAGAAACACGGTGAGTTTGGCGTGACCGTTGTCGGCGGCGAACAACAAGGTTGCCACCTGGGTTTTATCGGCCATTTCGGCGAGGAAAACACTGCCGAAAATCGTTAGAAACAGTTTGATATCCATGCTGGTCTCCCGTTGCATTCCTACGAATGATAATACAGGACATGGCTCGCCCCAATAAACCGGCAATACGATTTTCGGCACGTGATATATTTCAAATATTAGTCATAAATTCACCGCCATGAGCCTCCCTCTCCCTACCTCGCCGACGTCCCGCTGGCTCGCCAAGATAGTCGCGCTGGTGACCGCCTATTACGCCGCCGGACGACTTGGCTTGGCAATCCCTTACGCCGGTTCGCACATCACCCTGATCTGGCTGCCCACCGGCATCGCGGTGGCGGCCCTGCTGCGCTGGGGCTACCCGATGTTGCCCGGCGTCTGGCTGGGTGCCTTCCTGGTCAACCTGACCATCGGTTCTTCCACGCCGCTGGCTGCCGCCATTGCCATCGGCAACACCCTGGGTCCGCTCGCAACGATCTGGTTGCTGCACCACAGCGACTTCCATCCGGCATTCGACCGGCGCCGCGACATTACCCAGTTCGGTGTTGCGGCGGTCCTGGGCATGTCGCTCTCTGCCAGCGGCGGGGTCGCCAGCCTGTATCTGGCGGAAGTCATGCCGTGGAGTGCCTTGGGTTCGGCCTGGCTGACTTGGTGGGGTGGCGACGCCATCGGCGTTTTGCTGGCGGGGCCGCTGCTATTGGCGCTCTCGCACGAAACCCTGGCGACAATCGCCAGGCGGCGCGGCGAATTCCTGGCCTGGATGGCCGTCGTGCTCGCGGTACTGTGGTTAGCCTTTGTCGCCAACACCCCCGTCGATGGGCGCACTCTACCCATGGCATTCCTGCCGCTGCCGCTGATCGCCTGGGCAGCCATGCGCTTCGGGGTATTTGGCGCCTCGTCCGGCAGCCTACTGCTTGCCGTCGCCGGCGCCTGGGGAACCGCCACCGGACGCGGCACGTTCTATCTCCCCGACCAGCATGTCGGGCTGACCCTGCTGGGGGCCTACATGGTGGTCACCCTCCTGATGGGCTTTCTGATGGCCGCCCTCAATACCGAACGCCGGCAAGCCGAGGAGGTGCTGCGCCGCGAGCGCGACTTCGCCGAAAGCCTGATCGAAACCGCCCAGGCCATCGTCCTGGTACTCGACCCGGCAGGACGGATCGTGCGTTTCAATCCCTACCTGGAATCGATTTCCGGTTATTCCGCGCAGGACGCCGTCGGGAAGGACTGGTTCACCCTGTTCCTGCCCGAGCATCGGCGGGAAAGCACGCGCGCGCTGTTCCGCCAGGCCATCGGCAACATTCAGACGCACGGCAACGTGGACAGCATCGTCACCCGCGACGGGCGGGAACGCCTGATCGAGTGGTACGACAAGACGCTCAGGGATTCCGCCGGACGCATCATCGGCTTGCTCGCCGTCGGCCAGGACATCACCGAGCGCAAGCAAGCGGAAGAAGCCCTCCGCCAGCTCAACGAACACCTGGAACAGCGCGTCGCCGAAGAAGCCGCCAAGAGCCGCGACAAGGATCATCTGCTGATCCAGCAATCGCGCCTGGCGGCGATGGGCGAAATGATCGGCAACATCGCCCACCAGTGGCGCCAGCCGATCAACGCGCTCAACCTGCTGCTCGTCAACATCGAGGACGCCTACGATTTCGGCGAACTGACCAAGGACGATCTGTCCAACAAGATCAGTACCGGAAACCGCCTGATTCAGCAGATGTCGACCACCATCGACGATTTCCGCAATTTCTTTCGTCCCGACAAGGAAAAAGCGCCTTTCACGCTGTCCTCGACCCTTGCCGAAATCCGCGAAATTCTCGGTGCCGGCCTGGCCAGCCACTGCATTACCCTGGAAGAAGATCTGCCGCACGAAATCACGGTCACCGGCTACGCCAACGAATATGCGCAAATGCTGCTCAACCTGGTCAACAATGCCAGCGAGGCGATACAGACCCGGCACATCGCGACAGGCCGCATCCGCGTGGAAATGCGCGAAGAAAACGGCATGGCGGTGGCACGGGTGAGCGACAACGGCGGCGGCATCCCGGCAGAGGTGCTGCCGAAGATTTTCGATCCCTACTTCACCACCAAGACCAAGGGCACCGGCATCGGCCTGTACATGGCGAAAGCCATCATCGAAACCAACATGGGCGGCAGCATCGAAGTGCACAACAGTAGCGAGGGCGCCGAATTCACGGTGACGGTGCCGCTGGGGTAAGACAATGTTTAGTTTCCGTTGCACTTCGCGCCTGATCGAAATAACGACGCGCCAAGCGCGGCGACATCAACCAAGCACTCAAAACTAATCACTAAACACTGTTTTCCCCCGCAACGCCTTTTCCCCCTCCACCACCAGGAATATCGCCAGTCCGGCTAAGGCCACGCGCAGCCAGTCGGCGCCGGTCAGGGGCACGCTGCCGAACAGGTGGTTCATGAACGGGGCGTAGGTAAATAGCCCTTGCAGCGCGATCATCAGGGCGGCGCCGGCCCATACCCAGGGATTTGAAAACAACCCGATCCCGAACAGCGATTCGCTGGTGGAGCGGCAGTTGAACAGGTAAAACAGTTCGCCCATCACGAACATGTTGACCGCCACGGTGCGCGCCTGCTCGATGGCGGCGCCGCTCTCCAGCGACCAGCGGAACAGCACGAAGGCTCCCACCGCCAGCAGCACGCTGGCCAGCGCCACCCGCCCGGCCAGCACGCCGTTGAGCAGCGGCGCGGCGGGATGGCGCGGCGGGCGGCGCATGATTTCGCCGCGGATCGGCTCGAAGACCAGGGTCAGCCCCAGCACTCCGGCAGTGGTCATGTTGATCCACAGGATTTGCAGGGGGGTGATCGGCAGGGTCAGGCCGGCAACCACTGCGGCGATAATCACCAGCCCCTCGCCGAAATTGGCGGGCAGCGTCCACAGGATATATTTCACCAGGTTGTCGAAAACGCCCCGCCCTTCCTCCACCGCCGCTTCGATGGTGGCGAAATTGTCGTCGGTGAGCAGCATCGCCGAGGCCTCGCGGGCCACCGCTGTGCCGCCGCGCCCCATGGCGATGCCGATGTCGGCCTGCTTCAAGGCGGGCGCGTCGTTGACCCCGTCGCCGGTCATCGCCACCACCTCGCCCTCGGCCTGCAGGGCCTTGACCAGGCGCAGCTTCTGCTCCGGCTCGACACGGGCAAACACCGCAACGTTACGCACCGCCTTGGCTAGTTCATCGTCGGACAGCGCGGCGATTTGCGCACCGGAAATCGCCACCGCGTGTTCCCCGCCGATGCCCAAGCGCTGGGCGATGGCGGTGGCGGTAGCGACATGGTCGCCGGTAATCATCTTCACCTCGATCCCCGCGGCCCGACAGGTGCGCACCGCGGATATCGCTTCGGCGCGGGGCGGGTCGAGCATCCCTTGCAGGCCGGCGAATACCCAGTCGTCGGCGAGCGCCGCAGTACCGCCGTGCGGCGTGCCCTTGGCGAAGGCCAGCACGCGCAGGCCGCGGCGCGCCATGTCGAGCATCCGCGCCTCGATGGCGGCGCGCTCCAGCGACACGCTGTTACCGTCGCCGTCGAGCATCGCCCGGCACCGGTCGAGGAGCTTTTCCGGCGCGCCCTTGGCGAAGATCACCCGCTCGTTGTAGGGCATGTCGTGAGAAGTCAGCATGATCTGGTAGCGCGAGTCGAAGGGAATCGCATCCAGGCGCGGAAAGGCCGTCTGGAGCCGTGCGGCGGAGAGGCCGCCTTTTTCTGCGGCGACCAGCAGCGCTCCTTCGGTGGGGTCGCCGGTAATTTCGCGCTCCCCGGCCGTTTCACGGAGCGCCGCGTCGTTGCACAGCACCCCCGCCATCAGGCAGCCCAGCAGGGCGCCGCGCGGGGTGACGATCTCCTCGCCGCGGAGGATTTTGCCGTCCGCCGCGTAGCCGCTGCCGGTCACCGTGAAAGTCTCGCCGCCGGCGTAGATTTCCTGCACCGTCATGCGATTCTCGGTGAGCGTGCCGGTCTTGTCGGAGCAGATCACCGTCGCCCCGCCCAGGGTTTCCACCGCCGGCAAGTGGCGGATGATGGCACGTCGTTTGGCCATGCGCGACACCCCGATGGCCAGGGTCACCGTGATCGCCGCCGGCAGCCCTTCGGGTATCGCCCCCACCGCCAGCGCCACCGCCGCCATGAACATGTCGACTGCCTTTTCGCCGCGCGCCATGCCGACGGCGAAGGTGAACGCCGCCAGGCCGAGGATGACGTACAGCATCACCGCGCTGAAACGCTCGATCTTGCGGGTAAGCGGCGTCGCCAGCGTCTCGGCGGCGGCGATCAGGCGGGAGATTCGCCCGGTCTCGCTGCGCTCGCCGGTCGCCACCACCACGCCCGCGCCCTGCCCGGAGCTAATCAGGGTACCCGAATACAGCATGTTGGCGCGCTCGGCGAGCATGGTTTCCTCGGCCAGCGGGGCGACGTGCTTGGCAACCGCCTGCGACTCGCCGGTCAGCATGGATTCGTCGGCGTTCAGTTCGCGCGCCACCGTCAGGCGCAGGTCGGCGGGCACCCGGTCGCCCCCGCCGAGCAGCACCAGGTCGCCGGGCACCAAGTCGGCGGCGGGGATGGCCTGCTTCGCGCCGTCGCGGACCACCGTGGCGAAATGCGGCGTCATCCGCGCCAGGGCGGCGATGGCGCCTTCCGCCTTGGCCTCCTGGACGTAGCCGATGGCGGCGTTGACCAGGGTCACCGCGAAAATCACCCCGGCATCCACCCACTCGCCGAGCAACCCGGCAATCGCCGCCGACACCAGCAGGATGTACACCAGCGGCGCGTTGAACTGCAGCAGGAAACGCCGCCACGCCGGCACGCCGGGGCGGGGAGCAATCCGGTTCGGCCCGAAGCGCTCGCGGCGGCGCGCCACCTTGGACGCCACCAGCCCGCTCGCCGCATCGGTCTTGAGGCGCACCAGCGCTTCCTCGACGCTGCGGGCGTGCCAGGGTTTTTTAGGGAGCTTGGTCATGATCGTGTCGTTCGAGCCGTTCGAGAAGTTTGCGCACCGGCGTCGGCAGGGCCGTTGCGAGGGCAGCGGGGAGCGCCAGCCAGAGGGCCGCGCCTTGCCGCGCCGTGTCGCCCTTGATTGAACCGTAGCCCAGCAGCGGGCGGATTTCCAGGCGGAAATGGGTGAAGGTATGGCGGATCGGCGGAAGCGCCGTGAATTCTCCACACTCGAAGCCGAAGCGCTGCCGCGCGGCGAGCGCCGGGTCGTCGCCCGGAACGATTTCCGGGAGGCTCCACAAGCTGCCCCAGATGCCGGTGGGCGGGCGTTTTTCGAGGAGGATTTGACCATCGCAGAGCAGCACCAGGAAGACGCTGAATTTTTCCGGCAGCGGCGCGCGCGCCTTGCGCTGCGGGAATTCGGCGGTGCGGCCGGTGCGGTAAGCAACGCATTCTTCAGCCAACGGGCACTTGCCGCAACGCGGCTTGGCGCGGCTGCACAGGGTGGCGCCCAAATCCATCAACCCCTGGGTGTAGCTTTCGATGTCCGTGGCGGGGAGCAGGGTTTCGGCAAGATGCCAGAGTTGCTTTTCCACCGCTTTCTCGCCGGGAAACCCGGCGATGCCGAAGCAGCGCGTCAGCACCCGCTTCACGTTGCCGTCGAGGATGGCGCGCCGCTGGCCGAAGGCGAACGCCGCGACGGCAGCGGCGGTAGAGCGCCCGATGCCGGGCAACTCCTGGATGGCGGCGAAATCGGCGGGAAACGCCCCGCCGTGGCGCGCCGCGATTTGCCGGGCGGCACGGTGCAGGTTGCGCGCC
>JAGXQV010000118.1 GCA_018336195.1 Sulfuricella sp.
TTATGATTGGCTGTCTCCACTGGTTGGACGCGAGATCGCCAAGCCTGCATCCAAGTTAATGAGTCAGGGGCATAAAATGAAAAATATTTGGTGGATGGTTCCGATGGTCGGGGTGTTGTCGAGTTGCGCAATGACGGCTCAGGAGGGCATGCCGCAAAACTTTGCCGCGCCCACCGCCGCAGCGCCGCGCGTATTGGGAGTACCCAACAAGGTGGTTCGCCTTACCGGGCTGGGTTACGGCAACATGGGTATGGCGGAAGGCTATACAGCCGGACAGAAGCGTTTGATGGCGATGCGCGCCGCCAAGCTGGACGCCTACCGGTCTCTGGCCGAGCAGGTCCATGGCGTGCGGGTAACCGGCAACAGTACGGTAGCGGCAATGGTCGCGCAGAACGACAGTTTCCGGGTGTACGTAGATGCCTACGTGCGCGGTGCAAAGGTGGTCAGCATTACGCCGATGGCGGAAAACAACTACGAAACCATCCTTGAACTCGAATTGGGCAGCGATTTTTTCGATTATTTCAATAACCGGAGCATGCCGCCGATGGCGCAGCAAAGCCACTCGTCGAATTACCTGAGCCGTGCGGTCGGCGCGGGTACGGCGTATTCGGCCAACTTCAATTACTACAGCGAATAGTGCAACTGGCGCGTTTTTTCCGGATTTTCCTGCTGGTACTCCTGACCCTGGGTTGGGTGGTGTCGGCGGCGGCGCAGCCGATTGAGGCCGAAGGTAGCGCGCTGATAGACGCGGGCGGCATCGGCAAGGCCCGCCAGGCAGCCATTGAGGACGCCCTGCGCAAAGCCGAGGAAGAAGCCGGAATGAGCGTGGTTTCCAGCGAACTGCGCGGCAGCGACGGCAGCGTGCGCGAAACCTCCCGCTACCGTGCACTGGGCAGAGCCTCCAATCCGATGGTTGTCAAGGAATGGCGCGAGGATAACGCGCTCTACGTGCACATCCGCGCCGAGGTCATGCCCCGCGATGAAAGTCTGAGTTACCGCAAAAAAATCGCCGTCACCCAGTTCCACGTCGCCCAGCCCATGCAGGTACAGGATCTCGACAATATCTGGAACGGTTTCCCGAATGCCTTGATGCAGCGCCTGGAAAGCAGCGGGATGTTCCTGCCGGTATATCCTGCGGGCGGCATGGGAAGGCTGGAACTTCCCCTGGATCGCCCGCAAAACCGCGAAACCGTGCGGATACTGGCGGAGCAGAGCGGCGCCCAGTTCGTGGTGTCCGGGATCATCCACGACGCCGGGGCCGAGGTGGCGGACGGAATCCTGCAAAAAGCCCTGCGCGGCAAATCCGATAGCCGCCGCATCGAGGTCGAAATTTTCATTCACGACGGCCTGACCGGGGCCGTCATCACACGTTTTCGCGCTTACGAGGCCACCCAGGGCAATGTCCAGCCGGGACGCGACAAGCCTTTCGGCAGCGCCGTCTTTTTTGCCACCGATTTCGGGGCAGCGGTGGCGCGCCTCATCGGACGCGAGGCTCAGGTGGTGGTCAACGAGTTGGGACGGCTGCCTTTCATCGCCAAAATCGTGCGGATCGAGGGAGAACGGCTGTTCTTCGATGCCGGGGCGACGTCCGGAGTCGGAGTGGGCGACCGCTTCATGCTCTACACGCTGTCTCCCCTCTCCGATGCCGCCGAACTCGGCAACAACCGGCTTCTCGGCATCGCCGAAAGGCCCGCTGCAACACTTACGATTAAGCAAGTTCAGCCGCTTTTCGCGGTCGGCGTGGCCGAAGTCCAACCCCAGAAAATCCAGATCGGTGATATGATTCGCTTTGAACGCGCATCACAAGGATTGGCGAAAGATAAATGAAAATCATCAAGTTAATCATTCTTGGCATGGCCTTTTCGCTTGCCCTTCCGGTACACGCCGCCTCCTCGAAAAACCCCCGCAACCAGAAAAAGGTGCGTAAGCCGGCCATCGTCAAAACCGTCGAACCGGTGCAAGCTGCGCCGAAGAGCAGCGAAGCCGACCCAACCAAGAGCTGGCAAGCTTATTCCTTCCCCTGACCGCTGAGTCCAAGCAGCGCTAATTGACCGCTGATTCAAGGAGCCTCCATGAAAACCAAATCCCTGATTGTCGTTCTTGCGGCGACCTTTTCCTGGTCGTTGGCGGGCGCTTCTTCCACGCCGGCGGTCGGATCGGAAAACGAGCAACTCAAGACCATCGTCCAGAACCTCCTGAAAGACAACGACGAGTTCGTAAAAAGCCACGATCCGGAGTATTTCAAGCCCTTTGCGGATGGCCAGAAACCCCGCGCCACCGTGGTCACCTGCTCGGATTCGCGAGTACATACCCACGCTCTCGACAAGGCTCCCGACGGCGACCTGTTCATGGTGCGCAACATCGGCAACCAATTGCGCACGGGGGAAGGCTCGGTGGAGTACGGCGTCCATCACTTGCACACCCCGCTGCTGATCTTCGTCGGCCATTCGGCCTGCGGCGCCATCAAGGCCGCTTCCAGCGATTACCGCAGGGAATCCCCCTCCATCAAGCGTGAACTGGTCAACATCCGGATTCCCAAGGGCGTCGAAAACATGGCCGGCGTGAAATTAAACGTCAACAATCAGGTCGCCACCGCCGTCAAAAAATTCAGTCACGAAATTCACAGCCAGAAGCTCACCGTGGTCGGCGCGATTTACGATTTCCGCAACGACCTTGGTCAAGGCCAGGGCCGACTGGTAATCACCAACATCAACGGCAGCAACGATAGCGACAAGATCAAAACCTTCCTTAGCATGTCGGACGCACCGCTAGTCAGCGCAGCCAGGACCGGCAGCAGCGCGCCCCCCGCCGAGCGGATGCGCCCGCACCCCTACGCCTACCCGTAATTCGGCTGAGCGCCGCAGCATTCCACCAACAGAGTCCCCCTGGAGTCCGCCCCTCCCATGCCTGCGGACGAAATTCCTGAATGGATAACAAGCAGCGAGCGCAGGCTCCATAAGGGCACCTAATCCAACCCGCGCACCTTTCCCCACAAAAAAATGGGGGACACCCTGTAGCACGATTACGCAGTTTTCCCACCGTTCGCCTGTTTCCATAGTGGCGGCAAATCCCTATAATAACGAACCTTTTCGCTTCGGTTTCGCGACTTTACCCATGCAGCTTTTCACTTTCGGCATCAACCACCAGACTGCACCCGTTTCGATCCGGGAGAAGGTGGCCTTTCACGCCGAATCGCTGGAGCAGGCGCTGCTCGATTTTGTCTCCAAGCAGACCGGCAAGGAAGCGGCGATCCTCTCCACCTGCAACCGCACCGAGATTTATTGCAACACTCACGAGCCGCAGCAGGCCCTGGATTGGCTGGCCGGCTACCACAACCTGAATCGTGCGGCGATTGACCCCTACCTCTACATGCTGCCGCAGGAACAAGCGGTGAAACACGCTTTCCGGGTGGCCAGCGGGCTGGATTCGATGGTGCTGGGCGAAACCCAGATCCTCGGCCAGTTGAAGCAGGCGGTGAGTACCGCCGAGCGCGCCGGCACCCTGGGCACCCTGCTCCACAAGCTGTTCCAGCGCACCTTCTCGGTCGCCAAGGAAGTCCGCACCCAGACCGAGATCGGGGCGAACAGCGTGTCCATGGCGGCAGCGGCGGTGCGCCTGGCGGAACAGATTTTCCCCTCTTTGAAGGAACAGAACGTCCTGTTCATTGGGGCGGGCGAGATGATCGAGTTATGCGCCAGCCATTTTGCGGCGCAGCATCCCAAGCACATCACCGTCTCCAACCGTACCGTGGAGCGGGCACGGGGTTTAGCGGAGCGCTTTCACGGCGAGGCGATCACCTTGAACGAGCTGCCGGAATATCTGGCGCAGCAAGACATCGTGGTGACCTCCACCGCCAGCCCCCTGCCAATTCTGGGCAAGGGTCTGGTCGAACGGGTGCTCAAGCAGCGCAAACATCGCCCGATGTTCATGGTCGACCTGGCGGTGCCGCGGGACATCGAGGCGGAAGTCGGAGAACTCGACGACGTATTCCTCTACACCGTCGACGACCTCGCCCAAGTGATCGAGGAAGGCATCGACAACCGCAAGGTGGCCGCCGCTGAAGCCGAAATCATCATCGAAAACCAGGTCGACGATTTCATGCACTGGATGGAAATCCGCCGCGTGGTGCCGACCATCCGGGCGCTCCGCGACCAGGGCGAGCGGATGCGCCGCCACGAACTGGAACACGCCCAGCGCCTGCTCGCCAAGGGCGAAGACCCCACTGCCGTCATTGAGGTCATGAGCCGCGCCCTCACCAACAAGCTGTTGCACGCGCCCAGCCACGCCTTGAGCCATCTCCACGGCGACGACTGCCGGCAGATGGAAACCCTGTTGCAGCGGCTCTTCAACGTCCACGCGGAATAAATACAGTGTTTAGTGTTGAGTTCTTAGTGTTTAGTTGAGGAATGCGCGAAGCGCATGTTCCCACAAACAGCCACAACTCAACACTAAACACTTAACACTCAACACTGCCCCTCATGAAGCCTTCCATCCAAGCCAAGCTCGACCAGCTTTCCGAGCGTCTGGTCGAAATCAACCTGCTGCTTTCCAGCGAAACCGCCACGGCGAACATGGACAGCTACCGCAAGCTCACTCGCGAACACGCCGAAATCACCCCAGTGGTCGAGCTGTATCACGCTTTCCGCCAAGCCGAGCAGGACGTGGCGGGGGCGCAGGAGATGCTGGGCGACCCGGAAATGCGCGAACTCGCCGAAGAGGAAATTGCCGCCGGCAAGGCAAAGATTGAGCAGATCGAACTGGATTTGCAAAAACTCCTGTTACCCAAGGATCCCAACGACGAGCGCAACATCTTCCTGGAAATCCGCGCCGGCACCGGCGGCGACGAGTCCGCGCTGTTCGCCGGCGACCTGTTCCGCATGTACACCCGCTACGCCGAACGGCAACGCTGGCAGGTCGAGGTCATTTCGGAAAGTCCCTCGGAAATCGGCGGCTACAAGGAAATCATCGCCAAGATTGTCGGCTTCGGCGCGTATTCCAAGCTCAAATTCGAATCGGGCGGGCACCGTGTGCAGCGCGTTCCGGAAACCGAGGCGCAAGGACGCATCCACACCTCCGCCTGCACCGTGGCGATCATGCCGGAAGCCGACGAAATTGCCGAAGTCTCGCTCAACCCCGCCGACCTGCGCATCGACACCTACCGGGCATCCGGGGCGGGCGGCCAGCATATCAACAAGACCGATTCGGCGGTGCGCATCACCCACCTCCCCACCGGCATCGTGGTGGAATGCCAGGATGACCGCTCGCAGCACAAGAACAAGGCCCAGGCGATGAGCGTGCTGGCGGCGCGCATCATGGACGTGCAGGTACGCGAGCAAAACGCCAAAACCGCCGCCACCCGCAAATCCCTGGTGGGCAGCGGCGACCGCTCCGAGCGCATCCGCACCTACAACTTCCCGCAAGGCCGCGTCACCGACCACCGCATCAACCTGACCCTCTACAAGATCGAGCAGATCATGGAAGGCGACATGGACGACATCGTCAACGCCCTGCTCGCCGAACACCAGGCGGAACTGCTGGCTTCCCTCGGCGAAGAAGGTTGATCGCCGCCACCCAGCAACAAGCCGCCATAGCCCTCGCCGCCGCGCTAAACCTGACGCCGGGCGAGGCGCGCCGGGAGGCCCAGATTCTCCTCGGTCATGCCCTCGGCAAGCCGCGCGCCTGGCTGATCGCCCACGACCGCGAGGCGCTCGACGCTGGCGCCGCACACATTTTTCAAACCTTGCTGAATCGCCGCCTGAATGGCGAGCCGATTGCCTATCTGGTCGGCGAACGGGAGTTCTACGGCCACGCCTTCAAGGTCACCCCCGCCGTGCTGATTCCCCGCCCGGAAACCGAGTTGCTGGTGGAACTGGCGCTGGAGCGGCTGCCGGTGGATATGCCGGCGCGGGCGCTCGATCTCGGGGCGGGCAGCGGCACAGTGGCGGTATCCCTTGCGCTGGCGCGCCCGGCGGCCAGGGTGACGGCGGTCGAACTGTCCCCCGCCGCGCTGGCGGTGGCGCAAGACAATGCGCAGCGCCTGGGGGCCGCCAATCTCGAATTCAGGCTGGGGTTCTGGTACGCCCCGCTGGAGAAGGGCGAACGCTTCGAGGTGATCGTCTCCAACCCGCCTTACATCGCGGCTGACGATCCGCATCTCGGCTGGGGGGATTTGCGCTTCGAGCCACCCGGCGCGCTGGCGTCAGGCCCGGATGGGCTGGCCGACATTCGCCTGATCGTGGACGGCGCGCCGGCTTTCCTGGCGCCCGGCGGCTGGCTGCTCTTCGAGCATGGCTACGACCAGGCGGAAGCCTGCCGGAAGTTGTTGAATGACGCGGGGTTCAGCGCAGTCGCCAGCGTCGCCGATCTGGCGGGAATCGAACGGGTGACGCTGGGATGCTTGGGGGCTAAAAACTGAGGTTGGGCGGGGCGCTGCGGCAGATGCTCAAGCCTGGACGATTTCGGCTTTCACCACTTCCAGGGAGTCGCGCAGGGTTTCTTCGCTGACGTTATTGAGGGATTCCGCCAACATGTCGGCAGCGTCATAGGTGTCTTCCGGCAATTTGTCGGGGTCGAGTTCGGCGACGAACACCGCCGCGGCGCCGGCCACCTTCAGCAAGGTCTGGCGCTCTTTCATCAACATTTCCACCTCGGCGCGGAGCATGACGATTTCTTGATTGTTGAGGGTGTGAGGCATTTTGTTTTCCTGTAATTATCGGTTGGTACTTCGCCAATAGTGCGAGAGCGCTAAAGCTTTGTCAATGCGGGCCGTCATAACGGTCACTGGAATGCTACGATATTCTCCATGCGCACTTTACCCCCCAAACTGTTTTTCCTGCTCGGCCTGACCCTCGGGCTGGCAGCCTGCTCGTCCACTCCGCCACGGGAGGCCGTGCCGTCACAGGCAGCCTCCCTGCCGCCCGCTCCCACGCTCCCCTCCCAGCCCCCTGCCGAGCACCCCGGCAAGGAGGTGGTGATGTACGCGCTGGGCCTGATGGAAATCGACTATCGCTTCGGCGGGAAAAATCCCGAACAAGGTCTGGATTGCAGCGGCATGGTGCGCTACATCTACCGCAACGCGGCGGGTCTGGACTTGCCGCACAACGCCTCGAAGATGGCAGGCATCGGCAAAGCCATCGAACCCGCCAGCCTCGCGCCGGGCGACCTGGTGTTCTTCAACACCACCGGCAAGCGCTTTTCCCACGTTGGCATTTATCTCGGCGATGCGCGCTTCATCCACGCGCCGAGCACCAACGGCAAGATCAAGATCAGCAGTTTCAAGACCGGCTATTACGCCAAGCGCCTGGAAGCGGCGCGGACCTTGTTCAATTAGTACGTGAAAATTTCGCCGTAATCGTTGCTGAGCTTGACTCTTTTTCCAACCCTGTAAAACAGATCAACCCAGCTTGCGATATAGGGTGCGCTCGCTCACGCCCAGACGGCGGGCCAACTCCCGCTTATCGCCGCCCAGCTGCAGCAAAGCTTGACGTACGTAGCGCCGCTCGGCCTCGTCCAGCGGGAGGATTTCCTCTTCCGCCGTTTGCAGGGTTGCCGGCTCATTTCTCGACAAAGCCGTCCCGCACGGCAAATGCCGTCCATCGATGGTGTTTTCATCCGCAAGCAAAGCCGCGCGTTCCAGAATGTTGCGCAGTTCCCGCACGTTACCCGGATAGCCGTATTGCATGAGCTGCTCGACAGCGGCCTCGGTCAATTGGATGGGACGCTCCGGCGCAAGACGTTCCAGCAGGGTTTTTGCCAGTAGCGGGATATCTTCGCGCCGTTCGCGTAAGGCAGGAAGATGAATGGGGAAGACGGCAATCCGGTAGTAGAGGTCACGGCGGAAAGTGCCGGCATCGACCATTTCCTCCAGGCTGCGATGGGTGGCGGCAACCAGCCGAAAATCGGCGCGCAAGGTTTCCACCCCGCCGACCCGCCGAAACGTGCCGGATTCCAGCAGGCGTAGCAGTTTCACCTGCAAATGCAGCGGAATGTCGCCCAGTTCATCCAGAAATAGCGTACCCCCGGCAGCGGCTTCGACCAGTCCGGTCTTACGCTGGATGGCGCCGGTAAAAGCACCTTTCTCATAGCCGAACAATTCCGATTCAAACAGGCTTTCGGTCATCCCGGAGCAGTCGACCGGCACGAAAGGCTGATTTCGCCTGGGACTCAGTGCATGCACCGCGAGCGCGGCGAGTTCCTTGCCAGTGCCTGATTCGCCAAGCAATAACACCGGCGTCATGGCCGGCGCGGCGCGGTTGATGAGCCCCAGCATCTGGGTGAAGGCTGGGGAGCGCCCTTCCATGCCCAAGGCGCCGGGCCGGTCGCCGGTTTCGTGGAGAAAGCGCATGGTCTCCACGAAATAGGCGAGTTTCCCCTGTTCGTCATGAATCGGGATCAGTTCCACGTCCACATATTCCTCGCCGCGCGGCGTGTGGTGCAAATGCAGAACACGGCTAGGCCTGCGAGTCGTCATGGCGGTATGGAGCGGGCAGGACTCGCCGCACTGGTCGCAGGGTTTGTCGTAATGGTGGGAAATCTGGTAGCAGGTCCGGCCCACGATGGCGCGTGGATTGCCAAAAGCATGGCGGTACGCGGCATTGGCCGAAAGGATGTGGTAATCGGGAGCCACTAGGATGCGCGGTTCAGGCAGCGCATCGAGGAAGGATTGCAACTCCTGGGAGATTTTGTCATTCATGGCTAGCCATTCTTGGCTTTTTGTCATAATTGTCAAGCATGGCCGGTTAGTTTTCTCTTACTCATTGCGTCACAAATCGCCTGAGATGCCCTTAAATACAGGGGATTGCCGTGCTAATCGGAATTTGGCACAGACATTGCAATGGATGCCTGCAACGCAGCTTTTCAGAAAGAATGATTTTGGAACACTCCGCCAGTCCGGGCAAAAAAGTCTCAATCACCTTGATTGCACTCGCCTTCTCAGGGATTTACTGGTTTGGCTTACGCGACGACCCCAAAGTGACCATCCTCAACGAGGCGATTCAAAAAAACGGCAGTTCGGCGCTTCGGGACTACCCCTATCAGTTCCAGGTGGTGCGCGTAGAAAACACCGTGGCAGTAATGGCGACGCCGCGTTCGACGACAGTTCCGGTATATCGGATGATCGGCGCGCTTTACCCTTCGTTGGCGGGAAAAGCGCCAAACGACCCGGATTTCATTGCCGCGGAGAAGGAGTTGGCAAAGGTGCAAACGGAAGCGAAAAAGATCGTTCTCGAACAACCGGGCGTCAGCGAGGCTAAATGGGAATTAGACCAGAACTGGCTGATCGGCAAGAACATTTCATTGAATTGAAAAAGGAAGCGCCGCATGAAAATCGCCATAACCAGCCAGAACCACAAGACCATCACCGGACATGCCGGAAAATGCCGGAAATTCTGGGTTTACCAAATCAGCAACAAGAAGATCGTCGACAAGACCCTGCTTGAACTGTCCCTGGAACAATCCTTTCACGAGAGCCAAGCAGATAGCCTGCATCCCCTTGATGGAATCGACGCCTTGATTTGTGGTGGTGCCGGCCAGGGACTGATGCGCCGCCTGAACGGAATGGGCATTTTGGGTTTGGTCACGCCGGAATCAGATCCCGATTTGGCGGTAGAGGCCTTTCTCGACGGCACGCTGAAAGTGGGGCTGGTCGAGTCCCATGACGAGCATGGAGAACCTGGCTGCTGCCATTGACTCAACTCCGCCAGCGGTGCGGAGAGAACGGATCAAGCGTAGAACGTGACAGGGGAAAATCCCGCGCCCTGTTTGAAACAGGGTTTCGGTGTTTTTCCATTTTTGTCAAAGAATTCAGGCAAGGAGCAGATAGTGCAAGAATCAGCCAATTTGAAAGTCGCAGACCATCAGGAAGACCAAACCCTTTTCAAGAAACGAATTCCAATTCACCCCCGTTCGGTAAAGGGAACATTTCGGACATTCAAGAACGCGGTGCTGTGGCTGGCGTTTGGCGTTTATTTTGGCCTTCCTTGGCTGCCTTGGGGGCGCCACGAAGTGCCGAATCAAGCGGTATTGTTCGACATGGTTGGGCGGCGCTTCTTCATTTTCGACTTGGTGCTTTATCCTCAAGACCTGATTTCCCTTTCCGTGCTGCTGTTCATCGCGGCAGCGCTACTATTTTTCGTGACCGGATTGGTCGGTCGCGCTTTTTGCGGCTATTTCTGTTTTCAAACGCTGTGGACGGATGCTTTCATCTACATCGAGAAACTGGTTAAAGGTGAACGGCCAGCGCGCCTCAAGCTCCACAAGCAGGCGTGGAATGGCGAGAAAATCGTCAAATACGGCGTGACCCACGTCCTCTGGCTGCTGCTGGCGTTCTCGACCGCTTTATCGTTCATCCTCTATTTCGGCTATGCGCCGGAACTGACGGCACAATTTTTCGCGGGTACGTTGCCGCTCGTCGCCTACTCCACGGTACTGATCATTAGCCTGACAACCTATGCCGCCGCAGGGCTGGCGCGCGAGCAGGTGTGTATCTACATGTGTCCTTACTCGCGTTTCCAAGGGGTGATGTATGAGCCGGAAACGCTGGCGCCTTACTACGACAACTTGCGCGGCGAAGGCAAAACCGGCCGCGCGGCACTGCGCGCCGGCACAAAAACACTAGAAGAACGTCACGCCAAAGGAGCCGGCGATTGCATTGATTGCGGCATGTGCGTTCAGGTATGCCCGGCAGGTATCGATATACGTAATGGAATGCAATACCCGTGCATTTCTTGCGGATTATGTATCGACGCCTGTAATTCCATAATGGATTCGGTGGGTTTTCAGCGTGGCCTGGTTCGCTACGACTCGGAGATCAATATCGAAAGTGAGAGCCCCGGCAAGGCGCATCTCGACCTTTTCAGGGTGCGCACCGTCGGCTATGGCGTCGCCATTTTGGTAATGATTGGCGCGCTGGTATACAACCTCGCAACCCGCACGGAAGTGCAATTGTCGATTCAGCCGGTACGCCAACCGCTGTTCGTCGTGATGTCCGACGGGCACATCCGTAACCGCTACCAGATACACATCACTAACAAAACCCTGGACGAGCAAAACTACCATATCGCCGCGCGCGGCCTGCCGGAACAGTCGATGGAAGTCGGCGGAGGGATGGACGATGTCAAGGTACGCCCAGGCAAGAGTGTGATGGTATTAGCAAACGTCGACCTCGCTCCGAACGAGGTAATGACGATCAACGAATTCGAATTTACCGTTACCCCCAAGAACCAGCAGGATAAGCCATTGATCAAGAAAGTCCGTTTTAACTCGAAGCAGGACAACACTAGGGAACCCACATGAAACAAACCCTGTTACAGGAAAAATACCCCGTCCTCGTCTCCGAGATCGGCAAGGATGAAACCACCTGCCAGTGTATCGACGACGTGGTGGCGTATCTCAAGGAGAAAATTGCCGAGAATCCAAAGGTACTGTTCATCGGTGTATTCGATCATTACACCCACACCAAAAACATTGGCGGCGAGATGGCACAAGGCATTGATGGCGCGGTGAACGTGATCTTTTGTTTCGGCTTCGCCCTGCCCAATCCGCAAGTGCTGGCGGTGAGACCGCGTTCCATCGGCGTGGCCGACCTGGGCGACAAGTTCGTGGTGAGCTTCATGGAGGCGCCCATGAAACCTGCCAACGAGGCCATGGAAGCATGGGTAAAAGGGCTGCGAAATCGATGATGTGCATTAAAGCGGCGCATCGCTCATGCCGGTTGCGTTGGTGTTGAACCAACCCAAGGCTCCCATGTGAGAGGCATCCCGTTTTTAACGAACAAGAAAGCGCATCAAGCCAATTAACATTTTCAGGAGAAATATCATGCTACAAGTCATTGTAAATTCCGGCACCGGCATTCTGTCTATCCTCACCGTTGCCGGCGCAAGCGCTACTGTTGCCCTGTGCGCTTTCATCTGGTACGCCAACATGCGCGCCGCCATCTGGTACATCAAATCGGGCAAGAAAATCCTGGAGCATCCCGGCATTTAATCTCGATGGGCGCAATTCCTCGCCATTTAGCAGCGTGGCGCCACTAACTCGCGTTAATCAAGGTTTTTAACCTACGGGAAAATATCATGCTAAAAATCATTTTAGGCTCCAGCACCGGCATTCTCTCCATTCTTACCATACTCGGCGCAATCGCCACGGTCGCAGTCAGTGCGGTTATCTGGCATATCAAATCCGCCAAGAAGGAGCCTTAAACAACCTCGGTATGCGCCTGTATTCCTCAGTTAAGCGCTTGCCATGCACGGTCGAAAAGAGGCCATCGCCGAACTCGAATTCAGCATCGTCGGCATGAGGGCGATAGTGAGCATTTCAGTGGCTTCCTGTCCGCCCTGGCGGAAGCCTACGTCTATTTGCAACTACCGGGGGCTGGCTCACTCTCTCCCCATCCCTCAATGACTGGTCCCCGCCGAGCGGGTGATCTTGTTGAACACGTTGTACTTGCCGGAGGGCTTGTTCATCGGCAGGCGCTTGATCTCCTTGAATGTCGCGGCGTCGTAAATCACCAGCGCGCCGTCCTTTTCCCAGATGCTGACCAGCGCGTATTTGCCGTCGCGGGTGAACTCGGTGTGGGCGGCAATCTTGCCGGGGATGGGGCGCAGGGTCTGCACGACTTCCAGGGTATTCTTGTCGATGATGTGCATCACGTCGCGGCTTTGCGGGCTCATGGTGGCGAAGCCGTCCGTCCAGGCATAGGGGGTGTTCTCATGGCTGCGCATGAAGAAACCCGGCCCCAGGGTCTTGATCTGTTTCACGGTCTTCCAGGTGTTCATGTCGATGACGCTGACCACCGCGTCCTTGATGTTGGGGGTGGCCATCACCGGCTTGCCCTGCCATTCCCAGGTGATCCCCGACCCCAGGTGGGGCATCCCCGGCAACTCGATTTCCGCGACCTTGGTGCCGCTGTCAAGGTCGATGACTTGGCCTTTCTTGCCGTCGCGCGCCGCGCCGATGAGGTGGCGGTAGGACTGGTCGAAGAAAAAGTCGTCGAGATAGTTCTCGACGGCAATGCGCCGTACCGGGAAGTCGGCCTTGGCATACGCGATTTCCCACACTTCCTTGACGTCCTTGAGCGCCGCGACGAAGCTGCCGCGCGGCTCGGCCTGATACACGGCGGAAACCCGCGAACTCTTGCCGGAAGCATCGGCCGTGGGGATCACCTTAATCAGCGAGAGATCCTCGGCATTCAGCAACACCAGGCTATGCGGCAGGTAATTGCCGACCAGCACGGTCTTGCCGTCGCCGGAAACCGCGACGTTGCGGGTGTTGATGCCGGCGCGCACCTCGGCGACGGTTTTCAAGTTGTAAATGTCGTATTTGCTCACCCAACCGTCGCGCGAGGCGAAATAGACGAAGCGCCCGTCGGGTGAGAATTTCGGCCCGCCGTGCAGGGCATAGCGGGTCTGGAAGCGGTGGATAGGCTCGAATTTGTCGCCGTCGAGCAAGGTAGCGTGATGGTCGCCGGTTTCCACCACGATGAACAGGTTCAGCGGGTCGGCGGTAAACACCGGTCGGTTCGGCAATGGGTTGAATTCATGCAGGGTATGCGAGGTGATGATCTCGTCGGCGCCCCACACCGGGGTTTTCGGCAGGGGTTGGTAGACCAGGTCGGCGAGCGCTTGGATTTCCTCTTTTGCCAGCTTGTCGGCGAAGCCCGCCATCTGGCTGGCCGGACGGCCTTCGGCGATGGTCTTGAAAGCTTCCGGGCGGCGCAGGCGCTCCAGGTTTTCCGGGAGCAGCGCCGGGCCGCTACCACCCAGCCGGTCGGCGCCGTGGCAGGACGCGCAATGCTCGGCGTAATTCTTTTCCGCCGGCTGGGCCGCATAGGCATTCAAGGACAACACTAGGGTCGCGAGGAAAACGGCAAGGGGTTTGGCTATCATGGTGCGATTCCAATTTCGATATCAGTTAAATAACAGCCCGGGTCTTCGGCCCACGGGTCGCCGCTCACCTGCCAGGCACGCACCCGCGTGTTGCCGCCGCAGATCGCGAAAAAGCGGCACGCGCCACAACGCCCGCCAACCCGGCGCGGCTGGGCCTTCAAGCCGGCCATGATGGGGTCGGAAACGTCCATCCAAATCTCCGAAAAAGGCCGATCCGCGACGTTGCCGAGATTGTGGTTCCACCACATGGTGTCGGGGTGGACGTTGCCGAGGTTGTCGATGTTGGCGACGTTGACACCCGAGGAATTGCCCCCCCATTGTTCGAGCTTGGCGCGGATGTGCGCTTCCCGCTCGGGGAAATGGCGGCGCACCCAATGCAGCAGATACACGCCGTCGGCATCGTTGTTGCCGGTGACGAATTCGTTGTGGCGGCCTTCCTGCCGGTAACGCCAGCAGGTGTCGAAAAGCAGGTCCATGGCGGCGCGGGTGGTGCGGTGGTAGGCGTCGTCCTCGCGGTTCTTGTTGCCGCGCCCGGCATAGTTGAGGTGCGACAGGTAGAACTTGTCGATGCCCTCGTCTTCCATCAGTTGCAGGAGACCGGGCAGATCGTGGGCATTGTCCTGGGTGAGGGTGAAGCGGATACCGACCTTGATGCCGCGCGCTTTGCACAGGCGAATACCGTGCATCGACTTGTCGAACGCCCCGTCCATGCGGCGGAAGCGGTCGTGGGTGGCGGCAATGCCGTCCAGGCTGACCCCCACGTAATCGAAGCCGATGGCGGCGATCTGCTCGATATTGGTTTCGTCGATCAGCGTGCCGTTGCTCGACAGCGCGGTGTAAAAGCCCATCGCCTTGGCACGCCGGGCGATGTCAAAGATGTCCGGGCGCAACAGCGGTTCGCCGCCCGAGAGGATCAGCACCGGCACGCGGAAACGCTTGAGGTCGTCCATCACCGCGTAAACCGCCTCGGTGGACAGTTCGCCGGGAAAATCCTTGTCCGCCGAAATCGAGTAGCAATGCTTGCAGGTGAGGTTGCAACGCCGCACCAGGTTCCAGATCACTACCGGACCGGGCGGCTTGCGGGCCGGCCCCACGGGAGTGGGCGCGGCGATTTCCTGGATGAATTGAGAGATTCTGAACATCAGGTACGGAACTCTTTGAGTTTTTGGGTAACGTTCCGGGTCATCCCGGCCATTTGCGCGGCGCCGGCAACGATTTCCTCGACGCTGGCGGCATTGGAGCGCGAATAATCGCTGATCCGCCGGATTTGTCCGACGATCCCGTCGATATTGCCACGCACGTTGGCCGACACACTGGCGGTTTTTTCCGCCAGTTCTGCGGATTTGGCGATCAGGCTGGTGGTTTCATCGAGCGCGGATTCGACACTGGAGGACGACCCGGAAAGGGCGCTCAGCGCTTCCGACTGGCGGTTCATTTCCTGTCCGGTGGCGGCCACCGATTGCACCATGGCATTGATGGTGGCGTTGATCTCGGTGAGGCTGCGCTGAGTACGCTCCGCGAGGCTGCGCACCTCGTCGGCGACCACCGCGAAGCCGCGTCCCTGTTCGCCGGCACGCGCCGCCTCGATGGCGGCGTTGAGGGCCAGGAGGTTGGTCTGGTCGGCGATGTTGGCGACCACGGTAAGCACCTGGCGGATTTGTTCGGCATTGTTCGACAGTTCGCCCAGCTTGTTGGTCAGTTCGACTTCGGTCGCCACGCTTTGCTGCACGGCCAGCATCATGCCGTGCACATCCTGGCGCGTCCCTTCCAGCTTGCGGCTCGCCGCCTCCATGTCCTGGCGGGCCACTTCAGCTTCGCCGGCGAGTTCGCCGATCAGGCTGTGGATGGCTTCGGCGCTGTCGCAGGTCTGCGCCGCGACGCTGGCCTCTTCCTCGACACGCTGGCCGATCTGCCGTGAAGTGGCGCTGAGGTTGGCGGCCACCTGCTCGCTTTGCGCGGAGGACTGCTTGACGTCCTCCAGGGCGCTACGGATGTTGTGGCGAAAAGTATCGATGACTTCCAGAACATGCTGAATCTCCGCGTTGAAGCGGGCGTCCACCCGGCATTCGCGGGAGAGATCCTTAGCGGTGAAATTCGCCATGTAGTCGGTCACCTCGCTGAGTGCGTTGACCCCCCATTTTTTCTCGTCGATATCGTGCACCAGCACCACCAACGCGATGAGGTACTGCACACCCATGCCAATGGCGTTGTTGGTGAAGAACGTAGCGTTGACGAGTAGCAGCGTCACCCCTACCCAGTGCACCAACCTCATTCGGAAGAATAGTGATTTCATGTCGTCACCTCGTCGTCGTCTCTTTGTCCGGGTTAGCCCGATATCCGCAAGCCGGTTTTCTTCAGGATGCGGGTGCTGTACAGAATTTCATGGCCGCGGTCGGCGGCACCCAGCAGTTCGGCGATGCGCCGGGTCTTGTCGGCCACTTCGTCGCGGTCGCGACCGTGCACCATGGCGAAAAAGTTGTAGGGCCATTCCGGCAGAAAACGCGGGCGCTGGTAACAATGGCTGACGAAATCCAGCCCGCCGATCAGCGTACCCAGTTCATCGACCCGTTCGTCGGGCACGTCCCACACCGTCATGCCATTGGCCTTGTAGCCCAGCGCATAATGGTTGGGCACCACCCCGATACGGCGGATCACCCCGGATTCGAGCATCCGTTCGAAGCGCGCCAGCACTTCCGTTTCGCTCAGCCCAAGTTGTTCGGCGATAGCCAGATAAGGCTGCGCCGTGAGCGGCAAGCCTTCCTGGGTGGCGCGGATGATGGCGCGGTCGGTTGCGTCGATCATGTTTCAACCCTCACCGCAAAGGCGCCAAGACGCAAAGAAAACGCAAAGTGGAAAATGCCGGGCATCCGACGGATGAACAGCCGACCCGCCTGAGTTCCCTGCGCAAACCTTTGCGTCTTCGCGGTTCAAATGCTTTTGGCGGTTCATGCCTCGAACCTCAGACCGATGAAGTATTCCTTGATTTTCGGCATGTTGTACACCGGATAGCCGGTGTCGCGCTCGATGCGGGCGATGGCGTCGAGCTGCTGCTGCGGGGTCTCGGTGGCGAGTACGAACCACATGCTGAGCGCATGGTCGCGGGCGTAGTTGTGCGCCACTTCGGGCAGGGCATTGACCCGTTCGGTGACCCGCTCGAAATCTTCGGGCGGCACTTTCAGCGCCGCCAGGCTCAGCGCACCGCCCAGCCGTTCGGCGTGATACAGCGGGCCGAAACGCGACAGCACCTTGGCGGCGAGGAGTTTGTCGATACGGGCGATCAGCTCGGCTTCGCTGGTGCCGAGTTGCGCGGCGGCCTCGGCGAAGGGGCGTGAACACACCGGGAAGCCGCCTTGCAGGTGGTTGATGATGGCGCGGTCGAGGTCGTCCATGAGGCGCGAATCAGACGGCGGCGGTTTCGACGTAGCGCGCCCCGCATTGCTTAAAGCGGCGGCGGCTGAACAAGACTTCGAAAGGGATGTGTTCGACATTGCAGGCCACCCGCAACTGGTCGATCAGCCCCAGCACTTCGTCGCGGTCGCGCCCGTGGATCATGGTGAACAGGTTGTAACGCCATTCCGGCAGACGGCGCGGACGGCGGTAACACAAGGTGACGCAATCGAACTGCCCGAGACAGGCACCGGTTTCGCTGACTTCTCCGTCCGGCACGTCCCACACCACCATGGCATTGGCGCGATAGCCCAACTCGTGGTGGCGCACCACCACCCCGAGGCGGCGGATAATCCCGGCTTCCAGCAGGTCGGCGAGGCAGGACAGCACTTCGGTTTCGCTCATGCCGGCTTCCGCACCGATTTCCGCATAAGGCCGCGTAACCAGCGGGATGCCCTGCTGGAGAGCGCCTATCAATGCGGTTTCGCGAGGGTGCGGCAAGCGCGTCGAGACTGGCTCGTCGCGCTTCATGCCGCGATGGCCGCCGCGTACCCGTCCCGGCGTGCCGGTCATCTTGCGCGCCAGGTCGAACCCCAGGTCGATGTGGAAGTCCTCCAGCATGGGCAGCACCAGCAGGGGGCAAGCGGAAGCGGCTTGCAGTTCCGCGAGGACTGCGTCGAGGCGGGCGCTATCCGGCGCGGCGACGACGAACCACAGGTTGTAATGGTGTTCGCGTTCGTAATTGTGATTGACTTGCGGGTGGGCGCTGACCCGTTGCGCCACCTCGGCGAGCCGCTCGTCCGGCACCGCCAGCGCTGCCAGGGTGCTGACCCCGATGGTATGGGGGCGGAATACCGCGCCGACGCGGCTCACCGCCCCCTCGCGGCGCAAACGCGCGAGAGCCTCGATGACCTGGTTTTCGGCGACGCCCAGGTCCGCGGCAATGCGGGCGAACGGCGCGGCAATCAAGGGAAAACCGCGTTGATAATCGTTGAGGAGGTGCTGATCGAGCTCGGCCATGGGCGCTTCTGAATTAACGGACACCGCCACAGTTTGCCCACCTTAACGACGCATCACCTTGCTTTGGATCAAGGCGGCCCGAAAGCCGCTGTTTTTTTGGAAGCTGTCTCAACAAATGTCGCGAGCGGCTGCAGGGTGGGGACGGCCGGAGCGCAGGAACCGGAATGTACATGGAAGTACATGAGGATTCCGAGTACCGCCCGGCCCCGCCATGCGGACGCGCAGTAATTTTTGAGACAGCTTCTTACAAGCCGATGCGGTGGGCGCGCGGCGTGAAGAAGATGCCGCTCGGCTTGTCGACCGGGAGTTCGCCGACCTTGCGGAAGGTGGCGCTGTCGTAGATCACCACCTTGTCGTCGTCGCGCGCCGACAGCCACACCTGCTCGCCGCGCGGGGTGAATTCCATGTGCAGGACGGCCTTGCCGGGCTTGAGGGTCTGGACGATCTTGCGGCTCGGCACGTCGATGACCTGCACCGTGCCATTGTCGGGGAAGGCGAAATTCACCCACACCTGGCGGTTGTCGGGGCGCGCCACCACGAACACCGGTTGCCCGGCCACCGGGATGCGCGCCGCTTCCGTCCATTTGCCCTGATCGATCACCAGCACCTCGTGGCGTCCCACCGCCGGCACCAGCAGTTCGTTGCCGGTAGCCGCCCAGCCTTCCAGATGGGGCATCTTGAACACCGGGAGCTTCTGCTCGCCCTTGCCGTAGTGGTCGAGAATGCGTTTCACGCCGGCATCGGGTTGCCACAGGTCGAGCAGCGCCAAGCCGTCTTCGCCGAACAGGCCGGCCAGGTAATAGCGCCCATCGGCGGTAATCATGGCATCGTAAGGCTCTTTGCCGACGTTGCGGAATTTTTGCACGACCGGTTTGGCCGGTTCGCTCAAGTCCGCCAGCCAAATCTCGCCAGCCTCGAAAAGGCTGAAGACGAAGCGGTTGCCCGGCGCATCGACCAGGCCAATCACCTTGGAAAACCTGCCGGACTGGTCCACGGCGGGGATGTCCGCCACCTGCTGGAGGGTGGCTGAGTCGAACACTTTTATCCCGCCGGGAGTGTAGTTGGCGACCGCGATCAGCTTGCCGTCCTGGGAAATCGCCCCGCCGATGCTGTTGCCGCCTTGCACCACGCGGTTGACGACGCGCCGGGTCAGCATGTCGATCTGGGTCAACCCGCCGTCGCGCCCGAAAACGTAGGCGTAGCGTTCGTCGCGCGAGAAATTCACCGACGCATGGGACATGTCCCCTAATCCAGGTACCTCGCCCAGCTTGGTGCGGGTGGTGGTTTCGACGATGGCGGCACGCCCGGCGGCACGCTCGATAACCAGCCCCAAATCGCCGCTGCCGCGCAACGGCGCGGTGGTGCAGCCGCCCACCAGCACCCCGAGGAGAACCAACAGCAATCGATCAACGCGCATCGGGTAATCCTTTCATCAACATTTCAACGATCCAGCCAGCTTCTTTTTCGGAAATGAACGCCTGCCACGGCGGCATCGGCGTCCCGCCACGTCCCCGCAGGATGGTTTCTTGCAACGCCTCCGGCGGCTTCCCGGCCAGGGTTTCCGGCAGCAAGGGCAGCCCCAGCCCGCCGGCAAGGGTCAGGCCATGACACGAGCCGCAATCGTGGCGGATCATGTTGAGCAGTTCCGCGCGGCGGGAAGGGGGAGGTTCATCCGCAGCCTGCGCGGCGGCGGCGAGAAAAGGGATCATCGACAGGATGATCCCTACCCGGCGATATATTTTCCGCGAGCTTGCAGTTTTGATTGAATTCAAGGTTATTCCGTGACTTCCACCGTACCGGTCATTTCCGGATGCGGTCCACAGGTGTAGGGATACGAACCCGGCTTGTCGAAAGTTCGCGCCCAGGATTCCCCGGGAAACAATCGCTCGGATTCCAGACTCTCTTTTTCGAACAATACGGAATGGTTCGAATGTTTTTCATGGTTGACCCAGTTGACGGTGTCGCCCCGGTGGATTTTGACCACCTCCGGCTGAAACGACATCTTTTCGATGCTCACCTCGACCGCCCCACCCCAGGCCGGCGCCATAATCAACGACGCCATTATCAACCAATTCCCCAGCCGCTGAAAAGACTTGTTCATGATGACCTCCTCCAATGACTTCGGTAAACGATTGGAGTCCGGTCATCCCACAAAATTCCTCAATAAAAAAAGGGCAGGAAACTCCTGCCCCTCAAAGGAAAAGTCGTTGCAGGCAATTACAGCTTGCTAATGTCGATATCCGCCTTGGCATCGATACCCAGGGTATAACCGAACGAGACGTAGTGATAGCGGCCCTCGGTGTAATCGTCGTGAATGGCGATTCCGAAATTGTAGGCCTTGCCGGGTTCGATCTTGACGTCGCCCTCTCCGCCGGCGAACTTGCGCACGAACGTCACCGTCCACATTCCGTCCTTCAACTCGCCCTTGGCCTCGCTGAGAGCCTTGCCGCCTTCCATGACGCGCTTGTCGGCGATATGGCCGTCGATCATCATGCCACCCTTGCCGCTCCGGTACTGGTTGATGTCGAAGAACTTGCCGGCCGCCAGATTGCCGCCCTTCACATACTTGGTCTTGGTGGCGTCCTTCACACCGGGCATGGTGCGCACATCGGTATGGCAGGTCGCCCAGCAGCCGCCGGTGCTGTCCATTTCGTTCTTGCCCGGCTCTTCGAGCATGAAGGCCAGCTTGATGGGATGATCGGGGTCCATTTTGTTTCCGCTGGAAAACTTGGTGTCCTTCCAGGTGAAGCGCAAGTACAAATTAGCCCCATCATGGGCAGCCTGCATCATTACTGGAATGCTACCCGGCTTACCCTTGATGGGATTCGGCTCCAGAGCGGCGCTCTTGGTTTTCTCGCCGGCAGCGATCTTCTCGCCGATTTCCGCCGATTCGTCACTCTTTGCCTTGACGTCGATATGGCAGCTAATGCACGGCTCGCCGCGCTTCACGCCCTTCGCGCCGCCGTGCTCGGTGCCGGTAAGTATCCACTCCATGCCGGATGTACCGGGATAAAACACCATGATTTTACTGACCGGCGCCTGGCTGACATCCGCCGCCCCAACAAGCCCCGCGGCGCCGAGCAATGTTGCGCCCAGCACCCCATACACCCACCTCGTTCCGTTCATAACCGTCACCTTTATCGTTGAGATGAAACAAAGAAGCTGCATAAATAATACATATTCCGATCTAAAAATAAACCCCGGTTAAGGGGTTTACTTTTAGAAAACATTTCCATCCGAATCAAGGAATCAATCCTTGTCTTCGGCACCCTTGGGAAGATTGTGAGCAATCCCCTTGTGGCAGTCGATACAGGTCTTGCCGGAATCCGGCTTGGCCGCCATCGCGTGCTTCTTGACCGCGCTCTTGTCCTGCTTTTCCGGGTCCATACCATCATAGTTGTGGCAGTTGCGGCATTCACGGGAATTGGAACTCTTCATGCGCTCCCATTCGTGGCCCGCCAATTCGGCGCGCTTTGCCTCGAATTTTTCCGGCGTGTCGATGGTGCCGACAATCTTGCCCCACACTTCGCCGCTCGCCTGGATCTTGCGCTTCATCTTGTGGACCCAGTCCTTGGGTACGTGGCAATCCGAACAGATCGCCCGCACCCCGGTGCGATTGGAATAATGGATGGTTTTCTTGTATTCCTGGTACACGTTGTCGCGCATTTCATGACAGGAAATACAGAACTCCAACTGGTTGGTGGCTTCCATCACGGTATTGAAACCACCCCAGAAGATGATACCGGCGATAAAGCCGCCGCCCAACAGGGTCAGCAACGAATAACGGGCGCTCGGACTGCGCAATTTTTGCCAGAGGCTTTTCGAATTACTATTTGCCACGGGGTCTCCCTCCACTTATTGATTCAGTTTCTTAGTTGACGAAATATACGCATGCCGAGCGCCGCGACTTATTTGACGCTGGCGTAGTAGTTCAGGACCGCTTCGACTTCGGCTTTATCCAGCCCTTCCAGCTTGGGCTTCATTTTCTTGGGCATGGTGCGCTTGCCGCCCAGGAAGAATTCGGTCTGTTCTTTCAGGTAAGCCATTTTCTGACCGGCCAGCATGCCGGCATCGTCGCTCGCCAGGGTGCCGCCTTCGGAATGGCACTTCTCGCAACTCTTGTCATGCACGTCCTTGCCCTTCTTGGCCAGTGCAGCATCGAATTTCTGCGCGGTACGGACAAATTTTTTCTCGGAGAAGTGCTGCGCCAGTGCCTTGATGTCGGCTTCGCTCATGTCCTTAACGATCGCGCACATGTCGGTCTTGGTACCCTTCTTGTCGCCGCTACGAATCTTGCTTTCGACGCACGGACGTTCCTTGCCCTTGTAGGCCTTCATCGCGCCGCTGAAATATTCGGCGGAGTAACCACCGATGTTCGGGACGTCGGCTTCGGTATTCGCGCCATCCTTGCCGTGGCAACTCACGCAACTATCCGCCAGCTTGCCGGCATCGGCCCAAGCGCCGCCCGCAACCGTCAAACCAAACAGCACACAAGAAGCCAATTTTGCAAAAACTACGGTTTTTCCCTTCATGGCAAAGCTATCCTTTCAATACATTAATGACAATCACCTCTCGCCGCCAAACAAACCAGCACCGAAAGCACTTTAAAAGAGATTACACTTGACGTGAACGCTTGACAAGATTGAAAGGCTCGCGGCCTAGCCATTCAAAATTTAATACATAAACTTCAACACACTACAACAACATATCGACTTTTCGCAACATCACGAAAAATCAATAATTCCATCATTTTACGAATATGTAGCGGAAATGCATGTATTTCAGACAAATATCAGTATTTTTCGAATTTCTTATATGCCAAATAAACAACGGGGGGCT
Source organism: Sulfuricella sp. (assembly GCA_018336195.1). GTDB lineage: Bacteria > Pseudomonadota > Gammaproteobacteria > Burkholderiales > Sulfuricellaceae > JAGXQV01. The sequence continues at coordinate 23,127 of JAGXQV010000118.1, forward strand.
CTAAGCCCCCCATCGTTTCACGAAATCAATAGATGTCGTGTTGGGTATTAAGGATGTTGAACTTGCCGGTTGGCGTAATCAGCTTCGGATCCTTGATGACGGCCTTCAGCTTGCGCGTCTTGTCGTCGAGAATCACGATCGCCGACGGTTCGGTCTTGCCGGCCCACAGCGAGAACCATACTTCGTCGCCGGTAGCGTTGTACTCGGCATGAACCACACGCTTGACCGCTTTGCTTTCCGGCAGATCGGCCATCTTGGCGACGTTGATGATTTCCGCGCCCTTGGCGAGGTTGTTGATGTCGTACACCGACACCGATTCAGCCAATTCCTTTTCCGGGTTCAACGGTGCGTCGGCCCACAGGTTCTTGGATTTCGGATGGGTTTTGACGAACAACGAACCGGAGCCGTGGTTCTTCAACTCTTCCACCACTTTCCAGGCTTCCTTGGGATGCTTGGCCGGATCGGTACCGATCAGCGAGATCACGTCGGCGCCCAAGTGGGAAGTCGCCCACACCGGACCGAACTTGGGATGCACGAAGTTGGCGCCGCGACCGGGGTGCGGACGCGCCTTGGTATCCACCAGGGCTGCCAGCTTGCCGGATTTGGTATCCACTACCGCGACCTTGTTGGAGGCATTGGCTGCCACCAGGAAGTAGCGCTTGGTGGAATCCCAGCCGCCGTCATGCAGGAACTTGGCGGACTCGATGGTGGTTTCCTTGAGGTTCTTGATGTCGGAGTAATCCACCAGCTTGATCATGCCGGTTTCCTTGATGTTGACTACCCATTCCGGCTTGCCTTCGGTCGCCACGATGGAAGCAACGCGCGGTTCCGGATGATACTCGCCGTCCACGGTCATGCCGCGGGTGGACATGATCTTCAAGGGCTTGAGGGTTTCACCATCGGTAATCACGTACTGAGGCGGCCAGTAGGAACCGGCGATGGCGTACTTGTCTTCGTAACCCTTGAACTTGGAAGTTTCCACCGAGCGGGCTTCGATACCGACCTTGAGGGTTGCCACCACGGTGGGCTTGTCGAACCACATGTCGATCAGGTCGAGCTTGCCGTCGCGGCCAATCACGTAAACGTAGCGGCCGGATTTGGATACGCGGGAAATATGCACGGCGTAACCGGTCTTGACGATACCCCAAATCTGCTTGGTGTCGCCGTCGATCAGCGCCACTTCGCCGGCATCACGCAAGGTCACCGAGAAGACATTCTTCAGGTTGATCTTGTTCATCTGCTTCTTGGGACGATCCTTAGGATCGACGACCAGCTTCCAACTGTTCATCATGTCCTTCATGCCCCATTCCGGCGGGGTGTCGGGAGTCATCTGAACGTAGGTGGCCATGTCGGAGATTTCCTGCTTGGTCAGGATATCATCGAAGTTCACCATGCCGCCGTCGGTACCGTAGGAAATGATTTTTTCCAGACGGTTTTGCCCCAGCTTCTGGGAATTTACCGGCTCCAGGTTCTTACCGGTTGCACCCTTGCGCAGAATGCCGTGACAGCCGGCGCAACGCTCGAAATACAGCTTGGCGCTGGCAGCCTTGGCTTCCGCCGACAAAGTCGGCGCATCCGCTGCCACAGCCACATTGAATACCCCCGCAATGGCCATGGCCAGCGCGGAAACCACCAGATGCTTGCTCTTCATGTAAACCCCCTCAGTTATTGCGGACATTGAAATCGTTACTAAAAATTATGTTTATTACGCTTGCATTTCGTGACGCAAATAATCATTCATCATGCCTACATCAACCTTGATTTACGTCAAGCAATATCAACATTTTCCACCAAAACACCCTAGGTGATTCCCCTATCAGGCTTAATCCCCTTCCGGATATCCGCATCCCATGAAAATAAGAATTCACTAATCTTTTGACCTATATCAATGCAATTGCTTCGCCCCTCGGACAATCTGGCAGTTCATCGAACCCACCAGGAAAATCACATGGGAATCAACATCTCCGGCATCATCGTCCATGCCGACCCGAAGAAACTAGAGAACGTTCGCACCCAACTGGAAAGCATTCCCGGCGTGGAGATTCATGCCGCCACCGAACTGGGAAAGCTGGTCGTCACCCTGGATAAGGCCGACGACCGGGAAACCACCGACACCTACGAACAAATCAGCCGCTTGCCTGGGGTACTTTCCACCGCGATGGTCTACCACCATTTCGAGCCTGAGGAAAATACCCCTGCCGCACAGATCGGATAATCCGGGGAAAACGCCATGAGCAGCGATGCCAAGAACGGCGGCGGCAAATCGGTGTCGCGCCGCCAGTTTCTTTCCGATACCTTCAAGACCGCCTGCGCGGTGGGTCTGGTCGGCGCTGGACTGGGACTCTACGCCAAGCAGTCGCGCGCGCTCCCACCGCTCGCCATCCGTCCGCCCGGCGCCTTGCCCGAAGCGGACTTTCAGGGCGCCTGCATCCGTTGCGGGCTGTGCGTGCGCGATTGCCCGCCGCAGATCCTCAACCTCGCCAGGCCGGAGCACGACGTCGCCACCGGCACCCCCTATTTCGTGGCACGCCAGTTGCCGTGCGAAATGTGCGAGGACATTCCCTGCGTGAAAGCCTGCCCCACCGGCGCGCTCGACCATCTGCTCACCGACATCACCAAGTCGAAAATGGGACTGGCGGTGCTGGTCGACCACGAAACCTGCCTGAATTTCCTCGGCCTGCGTTGCGACGTGTGCTACCGCGTCTGCCCGCTGATCGACAAGGCCATCACCTTGGAAACCCTGCACAACCAACGCACGACGAAACACGCCATGTTCCTGCCCACGGTGCATAGCGACGCCTGCACCGGTTGCGGCAAATGCGAAAAATCCTGCGTGCTCGACGAAGCCGCCATCAAGGTCTTCCCGCTCAAGCTCGCCAAGGGCGAACTCGGCGCCCACTACCGTTTGGGTTGGGAAGAGAAGAAGAAAGCCGGCCAAAGCCTGGTAGCCCCCGATCAGGAACACCACTATAACCTGCCGGAAGGCATGAAATACGAGAACGGGCGCGGCCTCAATCCAGAAAGCCCGCCGCCCCTGCCCGACTCGGCACCGCCCGGCGCACCGGGTGGCCTCAAAGCCCTACAGGGAGACAAGCTATGAGCACGCAAATCTCCAAAGGCTGGCTGGCCAGCCACAAATGGCTGGTACTGCGCCGCTTCTCGCAATTGGGTATTCTCGCCCTGTTCCTGCTCGGCCCCCTGGCCGGCGTGTGGATCGTCAAGGGCAACCTCACTTACAGCCTCACCCTCGGCGTGCTGCCGCTCACCGATCCGTTCATCCTCCTGCAAACCCTGGCGACCGGACATATCCCGGAAAAGCTCGGGCTGATCGGCGCCGCCATCATCCTGACCTTCTATTTCCTGGTCGGCGGGCGGGTATTCTGTTCCTGGGTGTGCCCGGTCAACCTGGTCACCGACGCCGCCGCCTGGCTACGCACCCGCCTCGGCATCAAGGGGGGCGCCCACATCTCGCGCAAGACGCGCTACTGGATACTGGGCATGACGCTGCTCGCCGCCCTGGTTTCCGGCACCATCGTGTGGGAACTGGTGAATCCGGTGTCGATGCTGCATCGCGGCCTGATCTTCGGTATCGGCATGACCTGGACTATCGTCCTGGCGGTATTCCTCTTCGACTTATTGGTGAGCCAGAACGGCTGGTGCGGACATCTTTGCCCGATGGGCGCGTTCTACAGCCTGGTGGGCATGAAAAGCCCATTGAAAGTCGCCGCGACCCACCGCATCGAATGCAACGACTGCATGGACTGCTACGCGGCGTGTCCCGAGCCGCAAGTCATCAAACCGGCCCTGAAAGGCGAGGCCAGCGGCGCCAGCCCGGTGATCCTCTCGCCCAACTGCACCAACTGCGGACGCTGCATCGACGTGTGCGGCAAGGACGTGTTCCGCTTCGGGCTGCGCTCGACCAAATAGGCAGTCAATAAACTGGAAAAAATCGAACACTGCCGAAAGGCGGGGGCGGCGACTTCCTGCCCCCGCTGGCGGATTTAGAACCCGGCCAAATCCAGCACCGGCTTGACGAGCGGTCCTCCGGTAATCAACTCCAGCGTTTTGCCGACCATCTCGACGTCATTGTCAAAGCCGCCGTGCGAAGCGTTGGCGGTCTTGTCCCGATTGCCCGCCACGCCAGCCCGGCGCACCACGATCTTTTCCTTGGCATGGAGGTTCAGGCGTTTGCCAAACTTATACTTGTCGAAAGCGGCCCGCCAATTGACCAGTGCTTCCGAGGTATTCGGCGAACCGTCCCAGTCGGTGAAACTGCTGTCGTAGACGTTCGCCAATCCCAGAATCGGCGTTCCCGAATCTGCCTCCAGCGCGTTCGAAATGAAGTAGAGCAGCGATTTCCGGTAAATGCCAGCCACGTTGTCGTCGAGCTCGTTGCCGTCGGAAAGAATGTCCAGGTACAGGTTCTTCATGACGCCTTCGAGCGGCGCGTAGTAGCGGTTGGCGAAATCGACCGTACAGGCGGGCGCATACAAGTGAACCGACTTGACCAGCCCGGTCATCCCCTTGCGCGCCAGATTATCGAGCAGTCTGCCGTGGATGATCGAGCCGGCGGAATGGCCGACCAGATACAGTTCGAACTGCTCGCCCCAGGTGCTCGCCAACGACCGGATGGCATCGGTCAGCAGGTCGCCGCCGCGTCCGCTTTGAGAAGCCAACTCGGCGTTTTCCTTCATTTCGCTCCACAGCGGACGGGCCAAGGGCCGACCGATGGTGGTTTCGATCAGCGGGTCGGTGAGGTCGGTCGGCGACCAGCCGGCCAGCCCAGCGCGTGCATCGTCGGGCTGGACCTTGTCATGAAGGATGTCGCCGAACGCCTCCAGCAGACCGCTCTTCCACACCAGAAACAAGGGATAGCAGCCATTCCCCAGAAAATAGCGTCCCATCGCCCGTGCCCGCTCGATGGCTGCGGATTCGCTGTTGAGGCCGCCATGGGCATAGATCACCAAGCGCTTTTTTTCTCCCGCGTTTTTCCGGAACCAGTCGTTGGGCAAGACGCAGGCTTGGTTCAGCAGGTTGCGGTTCACCGCATCCAGCTTGTCGAAGCGCGTAACGTGGCCGTTGTTGCCCAACACGATGCTGTGCCGATAAGCCGTATCCTCATCCCACCATTCCGGATTGTCGCCGAAGCCCGCCTGTCCGCCCTTCGCCCCACCCCCTGTCGCCAAGCGGCCCGACACCACCCCCGGCACCCCCATCCCGGCGACCCAGGCGTCCATCGCGTGGGCCAGCCAGTCCGCGTAGCCGATCACCGCGAAACCGCCGGCCCCCCACTCCTTGCCCCAGGAATTCTGGATCACGAAACCGTCGCGATTGAAGCCCACCAGCGCGAAGGCATGGCCGCCCGTTCGCGAGGGCAGTCCATTCCAGTCAATTCGTGGCAAGTCCAAGTGCGCAGCCGGCGCCTCGGACTCCTGGAGACGCCAGCCTTCGTGGGTGTAGGCCGAAACGTAAATCGCCCCGACTTCCTGGATCGCCGCCTGCAAATCGGTAATCGAGCGCGTGTCGATGCGGCAATACACCCCCAGCGTCCGTTCCGCCGCCTCGCTGTCCCAGCCCGTCAGCGGGCGGGTGTCCCGGCCCGGCGCATAGGGCCACTGCGATTCCAGACACACCCCGTTGTGGAACCAGCCCTTGAGGGCGCCGCGGCAGCTTGATCCCTCGTAGTCCTCGCCCTCGAATTCGTCGTACAGCTTGGCGAAGTGGTACAACATGCGCGGGCTGGCCGATTCCAGTTGCTTCGGCATCCCGTTGACGCGCCAACGCAGGTAATTGACCACGCACGCCAGGCCGAACCCCGTGCAGGCGCCCTCCTGGCCCTGGTTGAGAATCAACCCGGCGGCGCTATAAGCGCCCATGTACTGGGCAATCAGATTATCCGGCGGGTATTGCTTGAGCAGCGAATGGGGCGGCGGCGTATAAGGGCGGTCGCGCAGATCCGCCGGATCGGGCGATACATCCAGGGTGGCAGGGTGTGGCGCCGAAGGCGCGCCACCGCCCACCGCCCCGGCCAGGGCGGCCTTGGGATGGCGCAATGAATCACGGGTTCTGGTGAAAGTGTCGCGAAACTCGTCCAGACCGTGGCTGCCGCCATTCACCACTTTCCGCACCGCCTTGAGATCATCCTTGGCGAGCGCCGCATCGAGTTTGCCCCGGTTGTCGTAGAGAAACGCCGCCAGCAGGCAGGCCGCGACTTCCGGCGCGCAGGCGCTGTCCGGGTTCTCCATCAGAGGAATACCCAGCATCTCGCCCAATTCCCGGTAATTGCCCCGCCCGGTCAATTGCACATAGCCGCGCCCGCAAAAGCGCGCCCCGTCGCCGGGCATGTCGTTGCCCAAGGTCTTGGCGAGGCGGTTGCCGGGTATCGGCTCATAGGCGCTGAAAGCCGGCTGGCCGGGCAACGTGTTGAAATGCGAGGGGCGCTCGGCAATCGGCACGAACGCCGCCGTCTCGGCGCGGATCGTCCCCAGCGCCACCGCCACCATGGCCGGGTCGTCCAGGCCGAAAGCCCGCAGCGCCGCCGTCACATAGGGCAAGTTGGCGGCGATCGCCGAGTAGCGCGTACCGGGGAAGAACCCCTTTACCTCGCTGGCGTCCAGCGCCAACCCGAGTGCCGGCAAAGCCAGCACCCCCAGCCCCGCCTGACAGCACGGCCCGGCGATCCCGTCCGCCGTCAGCCCCACCCGCGCCTGCCAAGTGCGCAGCGACGCCTCGGTCGCCGCGTCGAATTCATCGCCCGCCGCCAATCCCGCGTCATTCGCCGCCTCCTCACCGAGCGCCGTCCGCAAGGCCTGCTTGAGCGCGGATACCGCCGCGCCGCGACTGCCACGCATCAACAACAACGATTTCACATTCAAGTCGCTCATCTTCATGCCCTCCCTGGGTGGTTGAAAAGAACTGCGGAATTCGTTGCCGGCCCGGCATCATCATGGCCCGGCGGGTTGCGCTCAGGACGTGGCGGCGTCCTCCTCATCGGACTGCGGCAGCAGATCGGCCAGGCCGTCAAGATCGGCGAGGCCTTGCAGGATGGTTTCGAGGATATGCGCAGGTAGGTAATCCTGCCCCCGACACAGCGCTTCGGCGGCGCGCTCGCCGGCCAGCAGGCAGTCGAGGGCGTCGGCCAGTTTTGCCCATTCCGGCGCGGCTTGGCGCAGGGCGGCCTGGTGTTCGCCAAACTGGCGGCTCGCCTCGGGGTGAGCGGCACAGGCGCCAACGGCGGTAAGGATCAGATCGGAGTGTTGGCGCAACGCCGTGCGGCTGCCGGGAAAGGCGCGCCATGCCGAGCGGGCGCGCTGGCGCCAGCCTTCGGCCTCCGCTTCCAGCGAAGTTCTGTGGGTTGGGGCGGCGACAGCCTCATGGCGGGCAATACCGGCGAGTAGAGTATAGGACTTCCATATCTCGGCCCGGCCGGGGTCGAGGGTTTTCTTAATTGTCAAAGCTTCCCACACCAAGTCGCGAGCTTCGACCAGTCGTGCCGGTTGATCGCGCAGCAGCGCGGCGAGGTTATTGAGCGTATTGGCGAGTTCGAGCGGCTGGCTGGTTAGCCTTTGTATGTCCATGGCTTTGCGAAACCAGGCTTCCGCCGCCTCCGCCTTGCCCATTGCTTGCGAAATTATCGCCAACTGATTCCAGGTTTTCGCCGCGCCAGCCAAGTCGCCCAAGCCCTCCTTGATGCGCGCCGATGCACGGTAGTGCTGTTCAGCTGCTTCATATTGGCCGGCCCTCTGATAAACCACACCCAACTGATGTAGAGCCTGAGCCTCAACCGCGGGTTCGCCCAATTGGCGAAACAACAACAATGCGGCCTGGTGACGCCGGGCGGCCTCATCCAGGCGGTTTTCCACGAGGGCAAGGTTTCCCAATTGGCCGTGGGTCACCCCCAACCCGCGAACATTTCCCAAGGCCTGGTCAATTTCCAAAGTGCTTTCATAAAGCGCGCGGGCTTCACCATAGCGGCCCATGTGCCTCAGTACATCGGCGAGGTCGGTGGAAAGGTTGGCTTGAGTCCGCTGCACACTGTCGTCTCGCTCCAGCCGCGCGCAAACCGCCAGTCCTTGCCGGTAAGTGGCCTCAGCCCAGTCGGGCCGCCCGGCGGATTCCTGGCAACGCCCCAGGCGATCCAGGGTAACCGCCTGTCCAATACTATCCGCTTCGCCCAGTTGCACGAGGATAGTGCTGAATACCTTAGCGGCTTCCGCGACCTGCCCTGCTGCCAGCAATTGCTCGCCGTGGTTGGATTGCGCCAGGAACCACGGCTGCGAACCGACTGTGCTGGCTGATGAGCGTGCCAGCTCGGCAAGCTGTTCGGCTTCGCGCTTGAGGCCGAAGTTGTTGAGGAACTTGCCGACGCTTTCGGCAAACTCCACGGCTTCCGCCTCGCCTGCCGTCAGTGCGCCATAGACGGCGTGAAGCAGGTTGGGCATTTCGCGGCGGGCGATGGCGCGGGCTTGGTGGGGGTGGCGCGTGTCTTCGTGATAAAGATAGTTGGCGACTTGGTAGTAGCGCTGGCGATACTTGTCGCTTAGCTCGGCACGCTGCGCATCGTCGAGTTCCGCCCACAGCATGGGAGCAAGGGTGGGGTGGAAGCGCAGGTGAGGCACGCTCACGTCTTCCAGGTTTTCCGCCGCGAGCAGGGCGGCGTCTTCCAGTTGGCGGCGCAGGGCCGGCCACAGGTCGGGGCGCGGCGGCGGGAGTTCGGCGAGTTTTTCGCGCAATTCGTCTTTCATCCTCGTCAGCAAGGCGTCGATTTCCGCCTGTTTGTCCGCCGGGATTTCCACGCCGGCGGGTACGCCTAAGGCTTTCAGCACGGCTTGGGTATTGCCGCTTTCCAGATCGCACAGCAGGCTTTCCAATTGGTGTCTTTCCGTGTTTTCCCCCAACCCGGTAACCTCCAGCAGGCTATCCTCCATCGCCCCACCCTGAAATACCCCCAGGCGCGGCAGCAGGGCGCGCGCTTCGCGGTCGAGGCGATCGAGGGAGAGTTGCAGCGAGGCGACCAGCGACGCCGGGGTGTCTCCGCCGACGGAGGAATTGCCGGCGCCGGCGAGGAGTTGTTCGAGGCGCTGGCCGACTTCGGCGATGCGCCGGGTTTTGATTTGCTGGACCAGGACGCGGAGGGTCAGGGGGTGGTAGGCCACTTTTTCGAACAAGGCGGCCAGCGCGTCGCGACTGGGGATCGCCGTGGCGGCGGGCGGCAGGCGGAACAGCTTGGCGCTCCATTCCAGCGCGTCGGCCAGCCCCAGTCCTTTGAGCAACAGGCTGCGATGGACGAGGCTGCCTTCATTGCGGTAGTCGGGGTGGTTGAAATCCGGGCGGCGGGTGGTACACAGCAGCCGCGAGCCACCGGCCTGCGACCAGGGGACGGCGGCGTCGAGCAACGCTTTCAGGGTCTCGGCGCTCAAGGCTTCGAGGTTGTCGAGAATGACCAGGGTGGGCGTTTCCCAGAGTGCCGCCGTGGCGGCAGCGGCGTCGATCAGGCTCAGCCCCAGCACCGCGGCGATTTCGTTGATGGCTACAGCGACGGCATCCGCCGCCTGGAGGCGCGAGTAATCGACGAACACGGCGGCGCGGAACATCCCGGTGCGGGTCAGCCAGCGTCCGGCTTCCAGGGCCAGCGCGGTTTTGCCCTGACCGCCGAAGCCGGTGAGGGTGACGCGGCGGGCCGCTCCGGCAAACCAGCGCTCGATATCCCACAGTTCGCGAGTTCGCCCGTAAAAGCCCGATTCGGGACGCTCGGGCAGATTGCCGAGCGGCGCGAGGGGCATTTGCGCCACCGCACCTTCTTCCAGGAGCGGGCCATCCACGCCGTGCTGGTAAAGGGCGGGGATGAACCAGTCGTGGAGCTTGAGCCACACCCGTTCGGCGCCGCGCTGGACTGGGTATTTTTCCGGGTGGTTGGCGAGGTGGCGGCGCGCCGCGTCGAGCGCCGCGCCGACCGGGCGATGCAAGGCAAGCTGGCGGTAAAACTCACCGAACAGGTCGCGGGTGGTGTGCACCAGCACGCTGTGGGTCATCGCCAGCACTGCGGGAATGCCGGTGGCGGTGAGGCGCGCCGCCACGTCGCCGAGCGCGCCCCGCTCTTCCCCGTCGGCGTCCATATCGCCGTGGGCGGCGGTCTGGCAGGCGGAGAGGATGACCAGGGCGATTTGGCGGCGGTGGAGATTTTCGCCGAGCTTGTGGGCGGAGACGAAATCGCTATTGCCGTCGCCATCTTCGAAGAGCAGGTAGCCGGTGTGGGGCGGGCTGTCGGGTTCGCCTGGATTGCCGGGATTGCCGGCGTCGCGCATGATGGCCTCGCCGCGCCCGGCGTAGCTGGGGCGGTTTTTCTTGTGGCGCTCGGGCAGGCCGCCGCGTTCGTCGAAGACGCCATGACCGTCGAAATGCAGGATGTCCACGCACGGCAGAGTTTTGTCGTCGAGGCGGCGGATCAGGGCGTCGAAGGTGGCAGGGCGCAGGAATTCCCAGGTGACGCGCCCCGGCGCATGTTCGTCGAGGGCGTCGAGCACCGGCAGGGCGTCGCTGCGCGGGTCGAGAAAGCCGGAACCGGCGGGACGGCTGACCACGAATAGCAGGTGCAAGCTGGGTTTGGCGCTGTATGCAAAGGGCTTCCTGCCGCCGCCGGCACCCGCCACGCGGCGGCGGATGGAAAGGGTTTCATGAAACAAATAGGTACCGTCCGGCGCACGGGAATCGTGCAGCAGTTCCCAAGGCAAGGCGAGAATGGCCGGATGCTCGGCACTGACGGTGATGAGGCGCTGGTGGCCTTCGGCATCCTGGAATTCGTTGAAATAGCGGGCGGCTTCCCGGTCGGCGAAGACCGCGTGGAACAGCGCCTTGCCCAGCACCGGCAGGTGTGCGGCGATGCGCCTGGCTTCGGCGTCGTCCGGGTCGCCCAGCGAATGCGCGCCGTAGGTTTCGACATACCAGGCGATTTTTTCCCGCTCTCCATCGCTGATCGGGTTGACGAAAGGCAGGGTGGTGGGATCGTTATCGCCGAAACGAACGATGACTTGGCCGGGATTGGGGAAGCGCAGATTGAGTTCGAGGGGCATGGCGGGATTTCCTATTTGGGGCAGTCTTCGCACAGGGCGTCGAGGCCGATCTTGACGGCGGCGTTGAGGAGGATGACCACCGCCGCGACGGCGACCGGAGCGAGCGACGCGGTGGAGATACCCATCGCCGTCAGCCAGCCGTAGGAAACCCGCACCGCCTCGCGGCTTTCCAGGTCGCGCCATTTTTGCCAGGTCTTGTTGAGGACGCCGTCGGGCAGGCACAGGTCGCGCTTGGCGTGGCGCAGGTATTTTTGCCAGAAGGTTTCGAAAGGTTCGCCGGTGGCTTTTTCGATCAGCGCTTGTTGCGCGGGGGCGGCGGGGAGATTGCTGCCGGAAGGCTTGGTGCCGCGCGTGGCGACATCAACCGGCGCGGCAATGAGCAGGGCATTGAGTTGGTCGTTTACCTGCGCGGACAAGGCGTCCAGTTCGGCTTCGCTGGGGGTGGGCATGGGCGGCTCCTGGTAGCGAGTTGGAAATTGGGGGAATTTCGAACTCTAGCCGAACCCGACCACCCAGCCTACCTGTTAAAAGTAACAGGTAGGCGGCCACTAACATCAATTAAGCCGATATTTGCACGCTTCTTTTCAGGACACTTGAATTTTTAAAAAATGTAGCAAAGGCAGGATGGCCTTCATCCCGTTGCTTATTGGAACGGAAAAGTAAAAATCGCCTTCAGCGTGGTTTTGTCGGCGGCGTCGGTCCAGCCGTGGCCGACGCCGAGATTGAGTTCCCAGCCCTTGCCTTCGTATTCCACCACCGCGTAGGTGGATTGCCCGGACTCGCGCCAGGCGTGGAGATGATCGGCCTTGCCCAGTTCGGCGTAATGCTCCATGCCGAGCGCCCAACCGTGCGCCACTTCGCGGGTCACCTTGAGCGCCAGGTCGAAATCCGGGGTGGTATTGCCGCCCTTGCCCGACATGTCCCAGCCCAGCACCGGGTTGACCGCCACCAGCCACTCGCCGCTCTTGATCCCGATGATCCCGCGCAGTTCGCTGTTCCAGTAGTTCTCGGCGACCCGCCGCGGACTATAGCCGACTTCTAGATTGGCGCCGTAAAACAACTCGCCGGACTGGCGCAGGGTTTTCACGCGCAACTTGGCGCCGTCCAGGGTAAAACTCCCGGCATTGGACCATGACATCGGCAGGTACAGGCCCATGTCCCAGTTTTCCAGCAGCCCCCAGGAAAACTCCGGGGTCATGCGCAGTACGCCGTAAGGCGGCCTTTCGCCGGGGTAATCGGCGTCCTTGCGGCCGCGCGTCACGAAATTGGTATGAACTTCCAACTCCGCTTCGCCGGGGGCATTGATATCGTCGGTATAAACCTGGATTTCGTCGGGCGCGGCAAACGCCGGCTGGGCGCCGGCAAGCGCTGTCAAAGCCAGCAAAACCGGGGAAAACCGGCCAACGGAAAAGAAATTAAGGAAACGCATAGTCCACCCCGTATTGAGAATTGTTATCAATGGTACACAATAACCTAGGACGGCTCAAGCCTTTCAATCCGCCACAGATTTCCAATAAGCGCGGTGCCCGGCAATGCTGGCGGGAAGATCGATCTGCACCTCGATGAGGTTGGCGCCCCCCGTCATCAAGGCGGCACGGAAAGCCGTTTCGAAAGCGCCAACGGAGTCGGCGCAGGCGTAACCCACCCCATACGCTTGGGCCAGCGCAGCGAAATCGACCTGTTGCGGGGTTAGCCACAACTTTTGGTATTCCGCCAGACCGGCTTGCGGCAGGTAACCGAATATCCCGCCGCCGCCGTTGTTCATCACCACCAGGGTAATATCCCGCCCCCGCGCCGCGAGCAGCGCGCCGGCATCGTGACACAGCGCCAGATCGCCGAGCAGCGCCACGGTTTTGCCCTGCCCGGCTGCGGACAGGCCCAGTACGGTGGCAAGGTTGCCGTCGATGCCGCTGGCGCCGCGGTTGGCGAGGATGCGCAACGGCTTGGCGGCACTTCCGGAGAAACCATCAATATCGCGTATCGGCATGGAGTTGCCGCTGAACAGCAGCGCCCCGGACGGCAGCGCATCCAACAAACAGCGGAGGATTTGTGCTTCGGGCGGAGCCTGTTTTTCAGCGGCGGTTGCGGCGCGCCGCTCGGCAGCGGCGAAGGCGACGGCCCATTGCGGTGGGGCGGGTTGCAGGGGGTGAGCCGCCAGCGCCGCGCAAAAGGTCGCCGGATCGGCATGGATCAGGCGGGTGGTGCGATGCAACGGGTCGGACCAACGTCCGCTGGGGTCCACCAGCAGATGTTGCGCCGACTCCTGCGCCGCCAGGTATTGCTGTACCGGCTTGGACACCGGCATTGCCCCGAAACGGAGTATCCATGCGGGTCTCCGGGCATCGGCAAAATCCGGGTTACGCAGGAAGGCGTCATAGCGGGTGAGGATGCGGCTGCGCTCATGTCCTCCGTAGCGCAGGCCGGAAAGCGGATCGGCGAGCAGCGGGCAATCGAGGCGGGCGGCCAGAGCGGTCACACGCTCGGCGAAATCCGCCGGATAATCCGCGCCGCCGCACACCATCAGCCCCGGCTGGCCGGATAGCGCTGCGGCCACGGCAGCGACATCCGCCTGAGCCGGCGTCAGCAACGGCAGGGGAGGCAATTCGGTGGTTCGCGAAAACTCGAAATCCGTTGGCAGCGCCGCCACCAGCGGCTCGCGAAACGGCAGGTTGAGATGCACCGGGCCGCTCAGCGGCCAGCGGCTGCGCGCCACCGCCTGACGGCCCAGCATGGAGACCTGGCGCAGTAGCGCGGGGTCCGCCTCGGGCACGGCGAATTCATAAGAAAAACGGACATGCCCGCCGAACAGCTTGAGTTGATCGACGGTCTGGTTCGCGCCGCATTCGCGCAATTCCGGGGGGCGGTCGGCGGACAGCAAAATCAGCGGCTGCGCGCCGGCGGCGGCCTCGATCACCGCCGGAAACCAGTTGGCGGGGGCACTCCCGGAAGTCGCGATGACCAGCGCGGGACGGCCTTCCGCCTTGGCCAGGCCGAGCGCGAAAAACGCCGCGCTGCGCTCATCCAGGACGACATGGACAACGATGCCGGGATGGCGCTCGCAGGCCAGTGCCAGCGGGGTGGAGCGCGATCCCGGTGAAATCACCGCGTGGCGCACCCCGGCCGCCACAAAAGCGTTGATCAGGGTCAGCGCCCACAACTGATTGGTGGCGGCAAGGTCATCCATGATGTTTCGGCAAAATGCTCAGCGGGGAAATTTGGACAGCGCGCATCTTAGCGTGGTTTAGCCGGGCAAACCACTTGCGTTGCGCCGCGGCGGCCGGGAAAAGCCCTTTCCATGAACGGCTTGGCCGTGGGAAGCCAAATACGCTAGCCAAGGCCGCCCCGAAAAGACATAATCATCATGATACATATTTGTTTCGTAACGCCCGCCTAATCATGACGTCTTCGTCCTCACCAACGCACAACCTGTTTTCATCCAAGACTTTTCTGGCACGGCTGGCGGTGGGCGTCACGCTGATCAACCTGCTGGTGTTCATTCTGGTGGGATTATCCCTGCGCCAGAGCCATCGCCAATATCAGGAACGCGCCGAGGTAACCACCCAGAATCTGGTGCAGGTCCTGGAAAACCACATCGCGGGGATTATCGACAAAGTCGATATTTCCCTGCTGGCCGTGACGGACGAAGCCGCCAAGCAACTTGCCGGCGGCCGTATCGACGCAAAAGCCCTGAACGCCCTTCTCGCCCGCCAACAAGCGCGCCTGCCCGAACTCGACAGCCTGCGGGTAGCCGACGCGGAGGGGATCGTCAGTTATGGGGCGGCCATCCCCCGGGGCGCCAAGGTGGATATTTCCGACCGCAACTATTTCATCCGCCAGCGTGACGATGCCGGCGCGGGACTGGTTGTTTCCGAGCCGATCTTTGCGCGCATCAACCGTAAATGGGTGCTGCCCATTTCGCGGCGCATCGACAATCCGGACGGTTCGTTTGCCGGTATCGCCTATGCTTTCGTCGCCCTGGAAAATTTTTCCCGCATGTTCGCCACCCTCAACGTCGGCGCGCATGGCATCGTCACCCTGCGCGACTCGGACCTCGGCATCGTCATCCGCCATCCCGAACCACAAGGCATCGGCAGCGTCATCGGTCAGAAGGCCGCGCCCCAGCCGTTGCGGGACATGGTAAAGGCGGGGCGAAAAACCGGCACTTACCTGTCCTTTTCCACCGTAGACGGCACCGAGAGAACCTTCTCCTATCGCAAGGTCGGCAATTACCCCTTCCTGATCATTGCCGGGCTGGCCACCGACGACTATCTCACGGCGTGGCACGACGATGCCCTCAAGCTGGCAGCCTTGACCGCACTTTTCACCTTCACCACCCTGGTCGGCACCTGGCTGATTTCCCGCGCCTGGAAACGCCAGCGCGAATCCGTCGCGGCGCTTTCCCTCCAGGAAGCGCGCTTCCGCACGGTCGCCGACTATACCTACGACTGGGAATACTGGCGTGGAGACGATGGAAAAATCCTCTACATGACGCCTTCCTGCGAACGGTTTACCGGTTACACCCGCGAGGAATTCAGCGCGGATCCGGCGTTGCTGGTGAGCATCGTCCACCCCGACGATCAGGAACTGATGCGCCGCCATCTCGCGGAAATTGCCGAACGGGAAATGGTGGAAATGGATTTCCGCATCGTGCGGCGCGACGGGCAAACCCGCTGGATCGCCCACCATTGCCGCGCCATCAGCGGCCCCGACGGCGCCCCGCTGGGACGCCGCATCAGCAATCGCGACGTCACGGATCGCGTGGATGCCACCCTGGCACTACGCCGCATCAACGAAACCCTGGAACAGCGGGTCGCCGCGGCGGTCGCCGACAATATGGAGAAGGAACGCCTGCTCATCCAGCAGGCACGCCTTGCCGCCATGGGCGAAATGATCGGCAACATCGCCCATCAATGGCGCCAGCCCCTCAATACCTTGGGGCTGTTGCAGGCCAACATCCTCGACGATTTCGAGTTCGGTGAACTGACGCGGGAGTCCCTGCTCAAATACACCGACCGGGGGCAGCGCCTCATTCAGAAAATGTCCAGCACCATCGACGATTTCCGCAATTTCTTCCGCCCTCACCGGACCATGGAGCCGTTTTCCCTGCGCGAAGCGGTCGAACGCACCTTGGATATCGTCAGGGAAAGTTATCTCAACCAGGGCATCGCCATTGCCGTCGCGGAGCAAGACGACCAACAGGTCACCGGCTTTTCCAACGAATTTTCGCAGGTTCTGCTCAATGTCCTGAACAACGCCAAGGACGCCATCCAGCAATCCGGCGTCAAAGACGGCAGCATCGCCATCGAACTCGGGCACGACGAGCTGCACGCCTGGATCAGCGTCACAGACAACGGTGGCGGCATTCCAACGGAAATCCTGCCGAAGATCTTCGACCCCTATTTCACCACCAAGGAAAGCGGCACCGGGATCGGTCTGTACATGTCGAAAATGATCATGTCACACATGAGCGGCGGCATCGAGGCACGCCCCCTGGACGGCGGCACCGAATTCCGCCTGATTCTGCCGCTGACCCCGCCATCCACGTAATGGCAGCTCCCCCGGACTTGATTGCCATCAAGTCTTTGCCGCACCGGATGGGGTATCGTTCGCCATCCTCACCGCGCAGACAGGCAAACCATGCACGACATCCCGTTTTACAAGGCGCACGGCAACGAAACCGAGTTGTTCGAGCACGCTTTTCGCAACCAGTTGCCGTTGCTCATCAAGGGGCCAACCGGCTGCGGCAAGACCCGTTTCGTCGCCCACATGGCCGCCAAGCTGGGCCGCCCGCTGTATACCGTGGCCTGTCACGACGACCTAACCGCCGCCGACCTGGTGGGGCGCCACCTGATCGGAGACGGGGTGACCTACTGGAACGACGGGCCGCTCACCCGCGCGGTGCGCGAGGGCGGTATCTGTTATCTGGACGAAGTGGTCGAGGCGCGCAAGGACACCACCGTGGTGCTGCATCCGCTCTCCGACGACCGGCGCATCCTGCCCATCGAGCGCACCGGGGAAATCCTCGCGGCGCCGCCGCACTTCATGCTGGTGGTGTCCTACAACCCTGGCTACCAGAATTTTCTGAAAGGCATGAAGCCCAGCACCCGCCAGCGTTTCGTCAGCCTGCGCTTCGACTTCCCGGAAAGCGCACTGGAAATAGAAATCCTGCGCGGTGAAACCGGCGCCGATGAAATGCTGTCCAACCGTTTAGTCAACCTCGCCAACGCGCTGCGCGCCCTCAAGGAACACGATCTCGAAGAAGCTGCCAGCACCCGTTTGCTGGTGTATGCGGCAACGCTCATCAAGAGCGGTTTCGATCCCGTCGAAGCCTGCCGTGCCGCGCTGGTGGAGACCCTGACCGACGACGTGGAAACTGCGCAGGCTCTGATGGAGATCATTTATGCCGCTTTCGGCAGATAGCCCGAACGACGATGACGAAATCCCCGGCCTAACCCTGGCGATTTGGGCGGAATCGCTGTATCTGAGCAACCTGCTGCTAGCGCCGGGGGTCTGTTTCGCGGCATTGCTGTGGCTGTATTATCGCCGGCCCGACGCGCCGGCCCTGGGGCGCTGCCACCTGAAACAAGCCATTTCCGCGAGCGTATGGGCCGGCATCCTGCTAGGGGTGATCACCGCCATCCTGTTGACTCTCAACGACCTCCATTCCGAAGCGACCTGGCTGGTGGTGATCATCTACCTCACCTGTTTCCATTCCACCCTGGTATTGCTGGGCATCTTCGGCCTGTCCAAGGCGTTGGCCGGCCAATCCTACGTGTATCCCTTGATCGGTAGACCGTGTGAATAAACTGCAAGTCTTGCGCCTGCTCACCCAGGCCGGATTTTTCATCCTGTTCGTGTTGGCCCCGCTGTTCGACCTGTTCCGCCTCGACCTCAACCTCGGCCACTTCTTTTTCCTCGGCATGGACTGGACGCTGGGTTTTCAGGATTACCTCGCCAAGCGCATCACCGCCCCGCAACTGGGGATCAACATCGTGGTGCGCGCCGGCCTGCCGATACTCGCGACCATCGCCTTCGGGGTATGGCTGTCGTGGAAATTCGGGCGGCTGTATTGCGGCTGGCTGTGTCCGCATTTTTCGGTGGTTGAAACCATCAACCTGGCGATGCGCCGCGCCAGCGGCAAACACAGCATCTGGGACAAACATCCCCTGCCCGAGCGCCAGCCCGACGGCACCATCACCCGCCCCGACGCCCGCTACTGGCTGCTGGTGGTGCCGCTGGCGCTGGCTTTCGCCTTCGTCTGGGCGGTCGCCCTGCTCACTTACCTGCTGCCGCCCAGCGAGATTTACGGCAACCTCTACCACGCCACCCTGACGCGCAACCAGGCGGTGTTCCTGAGCGTCGCCACCACCGCGCTGTTCATCGAATTCCTGTTCGCCCGCCACCTGTTTTGCCGCTTCGGCTGCGCGGTCGGCTATTTCCAGAGCCTCGCCTGGATGGGCAACCGCCGCGCCCTGATCATCGGCTTCGACCGGCGCCGCGCCGAATCCTGCGCGAGTTGCGATGCGGCCTGCGACAACGCCTGCCCGATGCGCATCAAGCCGCGCTCGATCAAGCGCCACATGTTCACCTGCACCCAATGCAACCGCTGCACCGAAGCCTGCACCCAGGTGCAGAAAAACAACCCGCAGGGCACCCTGCTCAAGTGGGTGGACAACGACTGCGCGCTGGACAAATCGGCGCGCGATTTCGGCCACCACATCGACATTCCGGATCATTGCTTCGAGCCGCTCAAGGACAAGTCACGGTAATCGCGTAACGCTCTCCCGGCCCGTCGCGGGTCGCGTCCGGCTGGGACTGGATGCAGTAGATGGCGCCGGACGGCGAGGTGATTTTGATTATCCCGTCGGCAAGGCGCTTCTCGCCCGGCGGCGTTTTGCGCAAGGCTCTGGCGAAACGGGCTTCGAGGGTTTCCGGCGGCGCCGGTGCAGCGCCATCCGGCAGGCGGTGTGCTTCTTCGCGTATCACTGCGCGCGCCGTTTCACGCCATGCAGGATTGGCGATGGTCGGCGGGGTTTCCCGCGCCGACTCGGCGGGTGGCAATTCGGCGGGCTGCCCACCGAC
>JAGXQV010000119.1 GCA_018336195.1 Sulfuricella sp.
CGGCTCGTCCAGCCCCGGCTTTACCCCGCCGCTGTCGGACAAAGCCAAGGTGGTCAGCCTCAACCTGCCGTGCAGCCCGTGCTTCAAGCGCAAATGCCCGCTCGGCCACCTGGATTGCCTGGAAAAATTGACGGCGGAACGGGTGCGGGATGAAATCGGAAGAATGGTAGGGGGCAATAAGCGCTAGCGCATTGCACCCAGTGGTAGATGAAAGACCATGTGGCGCAATGCCCACCTGCTAAGTAAAAGCAGTTTTTGGTTTTGAGTGTTTAGTGTTGAGTTGGGGAATGCGCTTCGCGCCTGATTCAAATCCGACGCACTTTGCGCGGCGACATCAACTAAACACTCAACACTAAACATTCAAAACTGTTTTTGCCTTTCACTTATTGAGCCCAACCTTCCACCTACTGCCCCACCGTCCCCGCTTTCCACCCCTCGCCCTGAAGGAAGGCGGCCCAGGTCTTGTCCTGGTAATCAAACAGCAAGCCCCGGTATTTGTCGCTGTTATACCAATAGGCCGAGGTATCGCTGCCTTGCACTTCGCCGTTGTCCTTGAACGCCAGGCCGTCCACCTTGAGCAGCTTGAGCGCGGACTTTTTCACGCAGGTGGTGTAATCCCCGCTGCATTCCTGGGTTTCCAGGTCGAAGGCGAGCAGGCCGTCGGCGCGCCAGGTGAAGGCTTTCTGGTCATTCTCCGCACTGCTGCCGGTGTTCCCGTCGCTGCCGTAGAGGCGCTTGTCGGCGAGCTTGGGATTGGCGAAATCCGCCATGTCGAATAGCTGCACCAGTACACCTTTGGTGCGCCCGCTGCTGTCGGCGTCGCGGCCGATCGACAGGAGACGCTGGCCGTCGATGGGATGGAGATAGCTGGAGTAGCCGGGAATCGCCAGTTCGCCGACCTTGCGGGGATTTTTCGGGTCGCTGAGATTGAGGGTGTAAAGCGGATCGGTGTTGCGGAACGTCACCAGGTAGCCCTTGTCTTCGAGGAAGCGCGCGCTGCGGATGGTTTCGCCGGCCTTGCCGAGACCGCCCACCACCCCCACCTGCGCCAGGCTGTTCTTGGCGCCTTGCAGGACGGCGACCTGGTTGTCGGTATTGCTGCGCCAATCCTGGTCCCAGAAACGCCGGGTAGTGGCGATACGCAACGCCCCCTGGTATTCGCCGAGGCTGAACTGGTTGAGCACCGTGCCGTCGACGAAGGCGCTGCCGCTAAAGTCGAGCGCCGCGCCGACGCTGAAGCGGTACACCGTGCTGCGGGTTTCGTTGTCTGCCGCCAGTTTCCAGCCGAAGTAGCGCGGGTAGTCGGCGCTCACCAGGTAGAGGTTTTCGGTGGACATGTAGAGGGTGTCCATCCGCCCGGAAATCCCCACCTTGTCGACCAGCTTGCCGGTGCCGATATCCACCGCCAGCACCGTCACGGTATTGCTCTGCTGGTCGAGCTTGGCCGGGGCGTAGAACTTGGCCGGCGCAAACAGCGCCACGCGCTGCTGGGTGAGGTTGTCGGTCAGGTAGGGAACCAGCTTTTCTTCCTTGACGATGGGGTTGTCGTAATCGGGCACCAGGCACGCCGACTGGTCCTTCACCTGCGCCGCCGGGTAGCAGTAGTAGTAGCTTCCCCCGTAGCTGCCGCTGGCCGGCACGCAGATTTTAGTGCCGTCGCTCACGCACGCGTATTTCTTCACGTAATCGACCGCCAGGTAGGGGGCGTAGCGCACAATCAAATGCAGCTTGCGCTCGATCATGCGGCTTTCCATCACCGTCCCGTCGAGCTTCAGCGAGGCGATCTTCCGCGCCTTGGCGGGATCCGCCACGTCGAAAACATCCACGGTGCTTTCGCGGTTCCAGGAATAGGGGCCGCTGGACGCCCACATGCCCCAGTAATCGCCGCCGCTGCCGTGCACCACCGCCAGCCGGTCGCCGTCCAGGTACATCGCCTCGACGTTCACGCAGCCGCCCAGGGCAATCTCGCCGAGCGGCTTGGCGTTGCCGGCCAGCCCGGCAAAATCGGTAAAGAGGATGCGCTGGGTGCGGTTGGCGGTATAGAACACGTACTGGCCGTTGTGCTTGACGATGTCCGACTCGTCCACCCCTTGTTCCTGGCGGTTGGTGCTGGTGGTGTTGGTTACCCCGCTGGTGGTCGATGCGGAAGGGGTAGTCGCGGTAACCGGGGGCACGAACGGGTTGGCCGGGGTGACTGGCGGAACGGGGCCGGTCTTGGCCGAACAGTCGGTGGCGGGGGGCGGAACGGTCGATGCGGTGGCGGGAGGCGGGGCGGTCGGCGCGGTGGTGGGGGCCGGAACGGCCGGCGCGGCGGCGGGCAACGTGGTGAAACTGCGGGTCGCCAGTGCCTGCTGGCGCAAATAGGCGAGCATCTCGCTCTCCGAGGCGAACGGTTGCAACTGGCTGGCCAGGTCGCTCAGCGCCCCGCTCAGCGGCGCGTCGCCAATCACCAGGAAGCCTTGGCCGGGCTGGAGCGCGTAAAACGGCTTGGCGTTGCCGTAGCCGTAGCGTTGCGCGGCGGGATTGGGGTAAGCGCTCCAGGCGTCGTTCTCCCAGGTCAGCACCGTGCGGTCCCCGAAAATCCGTGGCGACACGGTGGTCTCGATGGGTAGCGCCAGCACGTTTACCCCCGCTTGCAGGGAAATCCCGTCGCTACGCGCCAGCGCCTTGCCCTTGGGCAGATCGAGCACTGGCAGCGCCACGCTGGTCGCGGCGTTGCTGTACACCGCCACCCCCTCGCCGCGCCCCAGATTGAGATTGTTCCAGCGCGCATTGACGATCAGCCCGTTGCGCCACGCCGCCACGTCGCCAATCGCCGGGCTCGCCGCAACAAGTTCCTGGACGCCGATGTCGCGCGGCACGCCGATGAAATTCCAGCCCGGCTTGAGCGCGATGTTGAGATTATCGGCCAGTGCCGACCCCGCTAGCGCCGCCCCCAGCAGGGCAACGGAAATCCTGTATGAAATAGCGACCATGGCCCGACTCCTCGATAAGCAACTGTCCCGATTGTAGATTCGGGAGGGGGGCGACACAATCAGGGAAAGGATTACGGCGGCAAAGATGTCGGCCTATGGATTGCGGATATTTCTAGCCCGAATCGCGATTGCACTGACATCGATCCTGCCACCCTTAGTGATGTCACTACCGAACGGTCATCTTTTCCCTGGTAGCTGTTAGTGATGTCACTACAGAACAGCCATCTTTTCCCTTATAGCTGAATGGGTATCGGTTTGATAGCATGTTTATCGGCTCATAGATTCAGTTTCAAATGCCGATTTTCATAGCAATAACAATGCAATGCAAATTAAAAAAACGGTTTTTCAAATAACTATAGTGAGGGAAAAATGAGCATCAACCAGTCAAACTTATCTGCTCCGCAATTTGGCTACGACTTTGTGGTGGCCACCACTCTCCAATCCTTGAATTCGACCATGTTCGAGTTCATCAACACCGCAAACTTTCCTGTTATATCGAAATACTACTGGACGGACGCTAATAACGACACGGTGGAGGTAGACCTGCAAACGCTCATGAACACTCCGCAGTCCAACACCGATCCATCCGGTACGGCGGGGGTGGATCCGGCAACCGTAGCCGACTGGGACGGCACCGGCACACAGCCCACGGGCATGATACAAATCGGCGGTTCCAGCTTTGCCTGCGGATTCAAGGCGCAGGTAGGCATTCCGCCCGGCTTCGCTCTGCCCGGTGCACCGAACCCCCAGAATTTGCCGGTCCTGCCGAACATAGTCTCCTTCAACCAGACCAGCATGTCGGTCATTTTCAACCTGTACTGCTCCAGCTTCCAGGTATTTCAGCCCACGTGGGGACGGCGGGGAGTGGGCAGTTACCTTAACCAAAGCCAGCCGAGCGGCGCGGCGTGGTACCTGCAAACCGTCATCCCCATCAACAAGATTCTGGACAATAGCAACCTTCCGAAAGCGGTTCAAAAACAGTTGGACGCCTTGGACGCCATGGGAGAGGACTTTAGCGTCCAGCGGCTGTTCATCGACCTCGACCAGCCCTCCAAGGCGACAGCTTCCTCCATCATCTTCGGTGGCATCCAACCCGGCTCGGCGTTGCAGACGGTAATCTCGGAGGTCTTCACCGGAGCGTATTGCACCACACTAAACGCAAGCGGCATGCCGGCACTGGGGTATACGATATTGCCCAACACCCCGCCGCCCCTTTCCGCCAGCCTGGCGCTGGGTACCATGGAGATCGAGATCGTCCCCTATGCCGCCCCTTCCGGCGGCGGGAACACCCTGCCGGGGCTGGACACCTTCAACTATCTGTGCTCGCAGAGCGCCACGCTGCCTGCCGCCAACCTACTCACCTGGAACTGGTTCGACACGCAGGAAGAGGCCGCTCAGTACAGCGGCGTGGTGGCGGTAAACCGAAAGGCGTTGGCTGGCTATTTTGCAAGCGAGCTTACCCAGCATGTAGCCAACAACTGTCTTCAACCGACCGTATCGACCAGCACCTCGTGGCCAACGATGTACTGGAATTTCAGCATGGCGTATGTCACTCCCCCCCCCGCTAGCTATCCGAGTAGCGGGAGCACCATATTGTCATTTTCTTATGGTAGCCAGAACTCCTACGATGATTCTGGGACGAAATGGCCCCCTATGCTTGATTACCACTCGTTCGACATGAGGTCTTCTTATAGCCTCGATGTCCAATGCGAAGGGAACACTATCACCATCGTTCAGCACTTGGTGGTGTACGCTGAAGTCTGCTACATGGACACCTGCGAAAGTGGCAACTTCGTGGACAAGACCATCACCGACGTATACACACTATCTATCGGGCAGGGCGGAAACCTGGTCGTAAGCCCCCCGACATCAACCCCCCAGGACAATTCCGAAAAACCGGACGCCAATTGGTTTGTCGATTTATTTACGTCAATCAACGACATAGTTGACTGGGTGCATAATAATGTCTCGTTCGCTGCCACGAACCTGACCGACGTTCCTCTCAACACCATGCAACAGTTTGTATTCCCTGGCGGCAAAACTTTCGCCTATGCCGATGTCGCATTCTCGGACACTCAGGACCTGGTGTCCCACGTAACCTACACGACCCCTGCTTGATCACGAAAGGATGAGAAGAAAATGGTTACGACGACCTCCAATACCCTCACCTATTCATCGGAGTTGATGAAGAACTATCTGCACGCCGGCATCATGGATGCCGAAGACGCTTTCGAGGCGTTGCAGGATACCAACGGGAACGCCGTTCTTTTTTCCATCGGCACGGACGGCGTGTTCTACGCCACGCAGGAGGTCCCGGCGGTGAACAACACCACTGGCGGTACGGGAACCCCCGCCGGCTGGGCACGTACCGACATCAGCACCGCCCAGCTAAAGCATGACTTTCCGGGGACACTGCCCACCTGCAAGACCATGGCCACAAACCAAAACCCCGCCAACGGGACAATCGGGTTAGCCATGGTGGTTACCCGTAACGGCAACGACACGTTGTATCTTTGCATGGGCAACAGCGCCTCGGACACTTCGTGGCTGACCAGCCCAACCTGGGTTCCGTGCCCGTTCGACGATCCCGCGGGCACCTCCGCGCCGTCGCCTTTCGTCATCCTCAAGGTATTCATCAGCGAGGCGTCGGACGGGCAGTACGTGGCAGTGGACATCAACAACAATGGGCTTGTGCAACGCTACTACATCACTCAGGGCAGCGGAGGACCGCTGTGGAACCCGCACGCACTGGCGATAGACCTGCAGGCGGATTCTCCCTATTCCAGTTGCCTTGGCCGGGCCGCGCGCAACAGCATTGACGGCATCTACACCTTCGGTTCGGTGGGTAGTTCGCCGCAATTCATGTACTGCCCACTATGGAACGCTTTCGGCTACGGCCCCCCCACCCCCACTCTGTTGAATTTACCGGGAACCACGGGTGGGTTCAACCAGCCACAAGCCATGGCGGCTTTCCCCAACGGGGGCGCCGACGGCACCACGGACCTCTTGGTAACGGCCACCGACACAGCGGCGGGAACGGGAATTTTGTACTACCTCCCGGCAAACCTCGGCCAGGGGCCAACTTCCGGCACACAGGTGTTAACCCATCCGGCCTTCATCAACGTTGCCAAGCTGCATGCCGATCTCACGAACGGAGTGTTGACGGTTTGGGGACTCAACAGTGCCCACGAGATCATATACACCACCTGCGACTACGCCGAAGTCACCAATCCAGCCGCTTGGTCAGTACCCATGCCGATCATCAGCGGAGTGGACATGGTCTCCCCTTACGTCAATAAGACCAACGACGGCAATACCATTTTTGCGTCGGATGGTGACGCGAACCTTTACGTCCTGACCAAGAGTCCCCAGACCGGGATGTGGCAGACGATGCAAGTGACACTTCCTTCCCCTGACGCGACGGCCCAACCCGTGGTATTCAGTTCCTACACCACGCGACTCACGCTCACCGATACCAACGACCAGCCGGTTGGGAACGCCCCCTTACAGATCAGTGCCGCCACCCGCGCCGGTTTCTACATCAATAACCTGTACACCGTGCTCGATACAACGCCGGTGATAATCAACACTGACCCATTCGGAGTGGTGACCATTATTGAAAGCGTGAACAGCCTGCACGGGACCCGGCTAACCGTCGGCGAGCCGGGCGGGCCGTCGGTGCCCATCAACCCGATGGACAAACCGTTCAACAAGGCGGCCTCTCTGAATACCGCCGACGCGTTGCAGAACGCAGTCATCACGAGTGACGATGGCACCACCCGTCCCTTGGTGCCATCCGGCGCTTCCCAGGATGACCTCAATACCGCAGCCCAGGCAAACCGAAACCTCGCCACGGCATACGCGAGTCTATCCGCTGCACCCTCCGGGCTCACGGCCCGGAGAGTGGTCGTCCGCCCAGCCTCATTCGGCGGCATTGACGAGATTGCGGTGGACTTCGGTGACCTTTTTAACTGGCTTGAGTCGGGTGTGGAGGCGTTCGTAAGCATCGTGGAGGACGCGGCGACCGGTCTTTACCACTTTGTCGCCAAAATCGCCGGACAGGTGTACCGGGCCGTACTCGACGGGGTCGAAAAGATTGTCGGCGCCATCGTCTGGATATACAACCAGATCAAAACACTGATCATCGACCTCATCTTGTTCCTTGAGTTTCTGTTCGAGTGGAAGGACATCATCGCAGCCCACAACGTAATGAAGAACATCCTCACCCTGTTCGTCCAAAACACGATCAATAATGTGGGGACACTGGACACGATCATTGCTTCTGGCTTCGGCCATCTCCAGAACGCCATCAATCAGTGGGCTGATCTCACTGGATACGACCAGACGGCGAACCAGGTCACCAGCGCCAACCGGCCACCGCAGGATGTCAGCAGCGCGCCAGCCAATCTGGGCACCCACCATTTCCAGTCCAATGCGGGAGGCGCGGTGACCAGCTACTCGCCTCCCTCTCCCGGTTCAGTGCTCACCGACCTTGAAAACCTCATCACCGAGGAGGGGGATGCCATTTCGGAGCTTGCCTCGCAGATCCAAACGCAGATCGTGGACCAGTTCGGGGCTCTATCCATCACGCAGATCATCCAGAAACTGGCGGCCATAGTGGCTGACTTCCTCCTCAACACGGCGCAAAACGTCCTGACCACGGTGGTAGAGGTGCTGGCACAGCTTACGCAGGGAGTGATGGACTTGCTCAACACGACGATAGACATCCCTGTCCTCTCTTGGCTGTACAAAGAAATATCCGGCAACGACCTAACATTCCTTGATTTGTTCTGCCTCATTGGTGCCATACCGGTAACGATCGTCTACAAGCTGGCCAAAAGCGAGGCACCGTTCCCGGACGGAGCGCCATTGACGACACAACTTATCAACGCCTCCAGTTTCGCGGAATTACAAGCCGTGTTCCACGAAGGTCGGTCCTCCACGGTGCGGGACTCGGGGCAGATGATGACGCTTCAAGACGCCCCACCGGTCACCGGGGACGCCCTCGGCAAGGCAAATTTTTCGTTCGGCATCTTCGCCGGCGTGGGCGCGGTGGCCATGGGCATCCTTGCCGTAATAAGGAGCGGCGATTCAGGAAACAAGAAACTGGCGGCGATGAACGGCGTGGCCAACCTGCTGTATATTGCGCCGGATTATTCGCCGATGCTACAGCACGACTCGCGGTGGTTTGCTGCCCTGAACGACGCCATCACAGGCATATCCGCCTTAAAGGGGCTTACGTTGGACGTTTATTTGTCTGGGAAAAAGGTGTCCAGCGGCGTGGAATGTGCCCTCAACACGGTCTGGAACGTGCCGGTGATCGCCAACATCATCTACTCGAAGGACAACCCGAACGCTCCCGACGCCGACCAATATGTCATACCGGACTCCGTAGGGAATTTTGCGTTCAACGTAGGTGGCATGCTGGCGCCTTTTTCCGAGGCCAAACCGGTCATCGCCGCACAGTGCGTGTTGATGGCCGTTTACGCTGGCTCGATGATATATGTAGGCGCCAAGCAAATTTGAGTTCTGGTGACGCCTTCCGAGCCGAAACGCATTCGGATCGGAAGGTGGAAGGAATATTTGGTTTAACCAGATCAGCCTGACCGACAAGTGCTCCCGTTTTCGCAAGCGATAACCGGCAGAAAGGGAATTATTGGGCCGGTTATTTATCCGGCCTACCGACCGGCAACACCATCTCCACGCACAGCCCGCCGCCCTCGCGGTTGAACGCGCGGATGGTGCCACCGTGCGACTCTACCACCCGGCGGGCGATGGCCAGCCCCAGGCCGTGACCGTCGCGGTTGGGCGGATGGGAGCCGCGGAAGAAGGGATCGAAGATTTTATCCAATTCGTCGGCGGGGACGCCCGGCCCCTGGTCGAGGACGGTCAGGCGCACGGCACGGCCCGCCTCGGCGAGGGCGGTTTCGATCCGCACGGCGCTGTCCGGCGGGGTATGGCGCAGCGCGTTGCGCACCACGTTTTCGATGGCGCGGTGCAGCAGTTCGGCCCTGCCGCGCACCATCCGGGGTCCCAGGGTGGCGAGTTCGACGCTGCGCCCCTGGGCTTCGGCCTCGAAGCGCGCGTCGGCGGCGATGTCGGCAAGCAGGTCGGCGAGGGGAATGTCTTCCTCCTGGGCGTTCATCACCCCGGCATCGAGGCGTGACAGGGTGAGGAGTTCGCCGACCAGCTTGTCGATGTGTTCGGCTTCGCGCTCCAGGCGATCCAGCGACGCCGCGAATTTTTCCGGCTGCTGGCGCGCCAGCCCGACGGCCACCTGAAGCCGCGCCAACGGCGAGCGCAATTCGTGGGAGACGTCGTGGAGCAGGCGCCGCTGACCGTCCATGAGGGCGCGCAAACGGCTCGCCATGCGTTCGAAATCGCGCCCCAGGTCGGCCAGTTCGTCGCGCCGCCTGCCCATCGCGGCACCCGGACGGACTGCCAAGTCGCCGGCAGCAGCGGCTTCGAAAGCCTGGTGGAGAGCGCGGATCGGCTTGGCGAAATACCAGGCGAGCAGCCACGCGAAAATCAGGCTGGCCAGCATCGCCGCCACCAGGGGTTCGATGGGCGGGCGCGGCCCGCCGGGATGGGGATGTTTGCCGCGCGGCGGCGGGCCGCCCATTGCCCCGCCGTAGGGCAGAAACAGTAGCCAGGCATGGCCATCGGCGCCGCTGACGAGGCGCACCGCCGGATGACCTTCCCGGCGCTCCAGTTCGTTGCGGGCCTGCTCGATGAGGGCGGGCGGGATGCTGCGCCCGAGGATTTCACGGTTGCCTTCGTCGAAGGCGTACACCAGGGCATGGGGGGCGTCGCCCAGGAGCTTGCGTAGGACATCCACGCCGCCGTGGTGCAACACCGCCGCCGCGCTTTCCACCAGCGTGCCGGCCGGCGGGCTGTGGTCGATGCTTTCCTGGCGACGGCTGTGGTCGCGCTCTTCCAGCCAGAAAATGGCGCTGACTCCGACGATGGCGGTCATCTGGGCCAGCCAGGCGAAGAAGAAGAATTTCCAGAATAAACGGCCCAAGCATTACTCCCGGATGAGCTGATAACCCAAGCGATGCACGGTCTGGATGCACGACCGTCCGTCCGGCAACTGGCCGAGCTTGTGGCGGATGCTGCTGATATGCACGTCGATGCTGCGCTCGAAACGCGCCAACGGGCGCCCCAGCGCCTGTTCGGAAAGTACCGCCTTGCTCACCGGGCGGCCGGCCTGGCGCAGCAGGACTTCGAGGATGTTGAATTCGGTGCTGGACAGTTCCACCGGCTGGCCCGCCCATTCGCTGCGGCGCTGCTCCGGCCACATTTTCAGGGCGCCGGCTTCGAGCACCTGGGGAATATCGTCGTCTGCCTGATCCGGGGCGGCGCGGCGCAGGATGGCGCGGATCCGCGCCAGCAGTTCGCGCGGCGTGCAGGGCTTGGCGACGTAATCGTCGGCGCCCAGTTCCAGGCCGACGATGACGTCGGTGTCGTCGCCCATCGCGGTGAGCATCAGCACCGGCAGCCGGCTTTTCAGGCGGATATTGCGCAGCGCCTCGATACCGTTCATGCGCGGCATCATCACGTCCAGCACGGCCAGGTCATACTGCCCGGACAAGGCGGCGGTCACACCTTCCACCCCGTCGTGCGCCGCCGCCACGGCATAGCCTTCCTGTTCCAGATATTCCTTGAGCAGGGCAACCAACTCGATATCGTCGTCAACCAGCAGAATACTTGCCATAACTCTCTCAACCATTTGTGAAATTTCCGGGTTGAATCATAGCGAAACGCCCGTCCCCGGAACAGGGCGGGGCATGGACTTTTACCTGGCTTTACACCGCGCTAACCCGCATTTACCCCGCAGCCCCCTACACTCCTTCTCAGCGTCGCCACTCGGTTGTTCGCGACATTCCGCCCACTATTCAGGAGTCTTACCCCATGAAAACGTTTTGCTCTTCCCTGATTCGCGCTTTGCTGGCTGCCAGCCTGGCTCTGCCGCTCGCCGCCCTGGCCGGGCATCCGGGCTTGGAAAGGGGGGCCGGCCCGGCGCCCTGCGAAGCCAGCCGCCCGGCGCCGCCTCCGCCGTTCGGCGCCGAGATGCTGCCCGGCGACCTGCCGCTGCCGCCTTTCCTGCACGGGGTGAAACTCAGCGAGGAGCAACGCGACCGGATATTCGCCATCCAGCACGAGCAAAGCCCGCTGCAGCGCGAAAACGCCAAAACCGCCCGCAAGGCGCTGGACGAACTGCGCGCCCTGGCGTTTTCCGACCAATACGACGACCAGAAGGCCCAGGCGCTCGCCGCAAACGGCGCCCGCGCCATCGCAGCCATGGCTCTCCAGCGGGTCCGCACCGAGCAAAAAATCCTCGCCTTGCTCACGTCCGCGCAACGCACTCAGGTGGAACAACTCAAAGCCAGGATGGACGGGCATTGCGGCGGGGATAGCGCGCTGCGCTGAGATGATTTTGTTGGAGAGCTATCGCTTTTCATTGGCTTACGCCAATCGGCCGTTTTCAGCAACCAGGTAAAAAAGGAAGGAATCATCATGATCAACAGCATCGGCAGCAACTCCGGCTATTCTTCAGCCATGACGGGCATGAACGGCGCGCGGGGCATGCAACGCCCCGACCCGGCGAAGATGGCGGAAAACCTCTTTTCCCAGCTCGACACCAAGGGCCAGGGCTATCTCGAAAAGAGCGACCTGCAATCGGCGTTCGACAGCATTTCCTCGAACACCAGCTCAAGCAGCAGTTCGAGCAGTTCCACGAGCAGTGTCGACGACGTTTTCGCGCAGCTCGATTCGGACGGCAACGGCAAGGTCACCAAGGATGAATTGACCAGCGCCCTGCAATCGATCGCCAGCCAACTCGACAGCCAGTTCAACGACATGCGCATGAACGGCATGGGTGGACAGGGCGGACCGAACGGGACAGGGGGGCCGGGCGGCGCCGGCGGAATGCCCCCGCCGCCCCCGCCCGGCGGCCAGGGGGGCGAGGATAGCGGCCTGTCCAAGGATCAACTGACCAGCATGGCGGATGAAATCGGCTCGACGGATACCCAGCGTTCCGAGTTGATGAAGAACCTGGTCGCCAACTTCGACAAGGCCGACACCAACGGCGACGGGAAGATCACCCGAGACGAAGCGATGTCTTACGACCAGGCGAGCAAGACCAGTGCGACATCGTCCACCTCGACCACCGACAGCACTTCGTCCACTTCCTCCAGCGCATCGACCAGCCAAAGCGACGCCTCGGTATTGATGCGCATCATGCAACTGGTTCATGCCTACGGCGGTAGCGGCCTGAGTTCGTCGAGCAGCAGTCTCTCTACTTCGGCATGAGGGACGGGGCGGGCTGCAAAATACCGCCCAACAGGGAATCTCCGAGGAGACCGGACGAAAAAAAACGCCCCCGACCCGGTCGGAGGCGTTTTCAGTCACCACCGCATGCCGTGCTTACTCGACCTTGTAAACGCTCATCATGCGACTGGCCTTCTGCATTTCGCTGTAGGCTTCGGCGAGGCTGTCGCCCAGGCCGTACCCCACGAAGATTTGCGCGCCGAGCAGCGGAGTCATGTCCACATTGTCGAGCAGGGTCAATTCGTGGCTCGCCAGCGCCCCGCTGGACAAGGCCACCACGCTGTCCGCGCCGCTGTACTGCACCCAGCCGCCCGCTCCGTAGAGGAACGTCATGTCGCCCAACTGCGCGGCGAGGAACTCGCTGCCGTTCTTGCCGGCCTCGCTGGAAGCCGGATTGATTTTGGCGATGATGGTTTGCGCAGTCAGTTCGCCAAGCACGTTGACCGTTACCGAAAAGGTCGTAATTTCCTTGACGATGGATACGTCCAGGGTCTTCTGCGTTGCCGGTGAAAAAGTGTCGTTGCCATCCTGATCGGCGGCCACGCTGCATTTCCCCTCCGCCACCGCGGTCAGCGTCGTCCCATTGACGGTGCAGGTATCCGGCGTCAGCGCGCTAAAGCGTAGCGGGTTACCTGAATCCCCGCCGATTGCCGCGAGTGTTGCCGTGCTTCCGACCGCCACCGGCGACAACGGCGCAAAGGTAATCGTCTGCTCGGTCTTTGCCGCAACGGCCGCCACAGCCTCTTTGATCGTCACGGTGAGTAGCTGTGCAGGCGCATCGCCATACTGATCGTTGCCTTTCTGATTGACCTCCACCACGCAGGAACCCACGGCCTTCGCGGTCAACACGCTGCCTTCGACGGTGCATATCTCGGGCGTCTGGCTGGCAAAGGTCAGCGCATTGCCGGAATCGCCGCCGGTGGCGCTTAACGTGACGTTGGCACCAACGCTTATCGGCTCGGGAGCCGTGCCCAAGGTGATGGTCTGCGGCGTTTTGGCCAGTGCGGCAGCCACGATGGTCACGGTCTGGGTTTTCTGCGGCGCGGCGTTGAACTTGTCGTTGCCCGCCTGATCGGCAGTCACGATGCACTCCCCTTCAGTCAGCGCGCTGAGCACCGTACCTTCGACCGTGCATACCGCCGGGGTCTTGCTGGAGAAAGTCACCGCATTGCCCGAACTGCCGCCGGTCGCGCTCAGCGTCACGTTCTGGCCGACACTGGGGGCACTGATGACCGGGAAAACAATGTCCTGGTTGCTCTTGGCCGCAGGCGCGCTTTTCATGATGACCTTAAGTGGCCAATCGAGCCGGAATTCCTCAAACAAGTCGCTGGCCGGACGCAAGATGGTGATCGTGCAATCACCCGAGGAAACCGCCCAAGGGTAGATTATCAACATATCGTTCCGATCATCTATTCTGCTTGTCGCCGTGCATACCGATGGATCGGAAGAAATCAACTGGTAGGGCGTACCAAATGCCGCATCCCAGGTTTTCCCGATGGGCACCATTGGGGTCCATATTGGGGTTAGATGGGCATACACGTTATCTCCTTCTTTAAACGTTGATGGGATTTCGTCCGGGGCGGTTACCAGGGGTTTGAACATATTTTGCTTTAGCTTGGGGATGGTAAAGGAGTAGTCCACCGACCCGGTGTACTTGGCGGTGTTCGCCACAGAGACACGGAAGCGGCACAATCCGGGTTTGGGCGTGAAAACAGCGACATTTGTCAACTCCATGGGGTAAGTAACGGTGCAAATATCCGGGGTCAAACTTTGGGCGGTAACGCCTACTAAAGGAGTTGTGTAAGGGACGAACTGTACCGGGTTATTGTTGGAAGCTGTGATCGCCGACGCTTTGCCAAGTTGGTCCAGGTTAAACTTGACTGCCGTCTTGGCTGGCGTGGTGGCAGCGGTCGCCAATAGGGGGGATGCCGCCACGATTGCGCCGGCGGTTGCCACGCTAAAAACCCGCAAAAATGTATTTCGTTTCATTGCTCAGCTCCTTATTTTTTTCGAAAAAAATTGTCCTCGCCCCGCCACTGAACGGATTTGACCGCTTGCCACCCCGTCGCGTCGACGCTATTCGCCACTCGTTTGCAAGTGGGCGATTATCGGAAAGAGGGGAGAGGAAGACTGTAGGATTCCCCTCAAATGAGTGACATTTGTCACGAAACGCCGACGAAATGTCGGCGCCATGGAGTCATATTGACCTAAGCCGGAACCAAACAAGGTGATGAGTAATGGGTGATGGGAGGATGGCTTTCATCACCCATTACTCCCATTGATATATACAGCCAGAAAGAGCCGTTTCTTGAGAGCCTGTCGAGGGATACAGGCTCGACCTCTCAGAAATTTTCTTCCAGGAATTTGTCGTAGCCGCTGGCGCTCACGATGTGCGAGCCGTCGCAGTTGAACTGCATGTGGATGGCATCCTTGACGATGCCGATGGTGAAATTGCGCACGTAGAAATTCGGTATTTCGCGCAATTGCGGCAAGCGCGAAACGGTACGGGCGATTTCCTCGCGGGAAACCGGCTGCCAGTTTCCGAAATAGCGCATGAAACCCTTGTTCAAATGATCCGGCAACTCGGCGAAATACGTATCGCCGCGAATCACTTCGTACACGCTGCGGATGAGCGCTACCTTGCGCTCGTAATCGATCTTGGGAAAATGGCGCTCGACATAGGACGCGTCCACCAGGCGGATGGCCGGGTGAAATTCCTCGCTGAACGGGTCCAGTATCGTTGAAACGCGCACTTCGCCATTGTTGAAGCCGAGAAATATCTGGTGGACGCAACGGTTCACCAGCATGTCCACCAGGCTGGGGACAAGCTCGGGCAAAATCTTGTCCACCACGCTTTCGTGGCGCTCGCGGGTCATCGCCGACTCGCGCAACGACGGGTCTCCCTTGATGCCGATATGCATGTGCTGACCACGCATGCCGGTTGCGTCTATCAGTTTTTCCTTGAGCGCCAATTCCTCGTTGCGGGCATTCAGCAGCGCCTTGATCTTGCGCGAAATGTCCGGCTCGGTTGCCATCAACCCCAGGAAATCCTCATTGGAGAGCACGTCGAACCGGGTTTCTTCGAGCGTGCGACAAGAAGCCGTGCGCCGGTCATTATTGAAAACCGCCATCTCGCCGAAGCAATCCCCGGCACCCAACACCTGCAACTCTTCCTTGGAGTTGAATTTATCGATAAAAATTGAAACCCGGCCCACATCGATGAAATAGATGAAATCGGCCGCATCCCCCTCCGAAAACAGGCGCTCGCCGGGCTGGCAAGTTTTGACGTGACTCCGGGAGCGAATTTTCTGTAGCTCTTCCTGGGTTAGCTCGCTGAAAATTGAAGGCATAATCCTAGATTCCTCGGTTGACCGCTTGCCATGATGCATAGATGACCAAGAACCAAATGGTCAGCGCCAAGCGGGTACTCTGAAACAAAGTGTCGGCAATCAGTGAAGTCTGCGTCCGGCAAGCGGAGCACTGGAATGTCTTGCGTGCGCCAAACCGGAACACGCTACGCTACGCTCCGCACCGAGGACAACGAAAGCCATTCGGCCAGCACGCCTGTTCCAGCGCTACCTCGCACTGTGTCTCGGTTCCGAACCGTTCGAGAAATGCCGGCAGCAATAAGCCCGGTTGAAATTGAACGCGATTCGTCTTCGGGGAATGCGCTTCGCGCCTGATTCAAATCCGACGCGCTTTGCGCGGCGACATCAACTAAACACTAAACATTCAAAACTGTTTTTGCCTTTCACTTAAGTCGAAAAAAACCGGCCATCAAGATGATGCCGGGCTGCTTGCTGGATTAAAAAAACGCCCCCGACCCGGTCGGAGGCGTTTTCAGTCACCACCGCTTGCCGTGCTTACTCGACCTTGTAGGCGCTCATCAGGCGACCGGCCTTCTGCATGTCGTCATAGGCTTCGGCAAGGCTGTTGCCCAGGCCGTAACCCACGAAGATTTGCGCGCCGACCAGCGGAGTCATGTCGATATTGTCGAGCAGGGTCAGTTCGTGGCTTGCCAGCGCGCCGCTGGACAAGGCGACCACGCTGTCCGCGCCGCTGTACTGCACCCAGCCGCCCGCACCGTAGAGGAACACCATGTCGCCCAACTGAGCGGCGAGGAATTCGCTGCCGTTCTTGCCGGCGTCGCTGGAAGCCGGGTTGATCGTGGCGATCACGGTTTGCGCGCTGAGATCGCCGGCGACGCTGACGTTGACCGAGAACGGGGTGATTTCCGTGACGATACTCACGTTCAGGGTGGCCTGCTTTGCCGCCTCGAAGGTGTCGTTGCCGTCCTGGCTGGCGGCAACGGTGCAGGTGCCCGCCGCTACTGCCGTCAGGGTGCTGCCGCTGACCGTGCAGATGTCGGTGGTCGAGCTGCTCAAGGTCAGCGGATTGCCGGAATCGCCGCCCTTCGCATTGATCGTGGCCGTACTGCCCACCAGGACCGGAGACAAGGGGAAGATGGTGATCGACTGCGTTGTCTTGGCGGCAGCCCCGTCGGCGGCGCTGACCGTGAGGGTTTGCGTGGCTTGGGCGGCGGCTGCGAAGCTGTCGTTACCCGCTTGGTCGGCGGCGACGGTGCAGCTTCCTGCGGCGACCGCGCTGACCTGATTGCCGCTGACCGTGCAGATGTCCGGGGTCAGGCTGCTGAAGGTGACGGCATTGCCGGAATCGCCGCCGCTTGCCGTCAGGCTGGCCGTTGCGCCGACCGCCAGGGCTGACAGGGGGGCGAAGGTAATGGCCTGGGGCGGCTTGCCGACAGGAACGTCCGGTGGAGGGGCGTCGCCGGCGGCGATGCTCAGCTCCTGGGTTTTCTGGGTGGCGTCGCTGAATTTGTCGTTGCCCAATTGGTCGGCGGCGACGGTGCAGGTGCCCACCGCCAGGGCGGTGAGCTTAGTGCCTTCCACGCTACAGATGGTCGGGGTCTTGCTGCTGAAGGTCACCGGGTTGCCGGAATCGCCGCCGCTTGCGCTGAGGGTCACGCTCTGGCCGACCAGGGGTGCGGCAAACGCCGGGAAGGCGATGCTTTGCTCGCCCTTGAGCGCCGCCGGCGCTTTAGGGTCGGTGATTGTCACGGTTTTGGTGGTTGAAAAAGCCCGGAACTCATCGGTCTCCGGCGTCGAATAACTGATCGTACAGATACCTGCTGCGAGGGCTTTGAAAGCGTAAGTCGTCGTTAATGGATCTAAGCCACCGGCCCTTACTATCTCTGCGCTGCAAATAGCCGGCGTCAGACTGCTGATAGATGCCGAGGGCGAGGATTTGGCGGGGTTGTAAGAGGTGTTTATGAAGTACGTACCGGTATCGCCAACCAGCGCTGTCGCGGGCAACGGTTTGTCGTATTCGGCAAAGCGCATATCGGCCTTGGAAACCTGGAAGGTATATTGCGCGTCCCCCCGCATATTCTGACCGGTTACCACGTCGGCAGCATTAATCGAAGCCGTAATGGTGCAGGCGCCAGTGTTATTGATACGGACTTCCACCCTTCCAGTACCACTAGATGGCGACCCCGTAATACTGCAAATGCCTGCCGCCGATATGTTGACTTTAGTCAGCGCGATATAATGAGAGGCGGAGGCCATAGGCGTAGCCGTAGCGCTTTTGGCATCCAATTGAAGCGCGTAATACTCGAATAGACTCACTTTCGGCGTCTGACCGGGTCCTGGAGTAAGGGTCAGCGTTACCGGATAAGTCTTGACCACCGCCGCCATCGTCGTCACCGGCAGCGCCATCAAAGCGCCCCCGGCCAGGGCCGCGCCCACCAGACGGGCAATCGTGCGTTTTTTCATGTTCATCTTCAATCTCCTTATTGACGGGTTTAATTCAAAATAACTACAAGATTCCCAAGCCCGGTTCGCATCTAGCGGTTTTCGGCCTGATAAGTAAAAGCAGTTTTTGGTTTTGAGTGTTTAGTGTTGAGTTGGGGAATGCGCTCTTAGCCTGATTCAAATCCGACGCGCTTTGCGCGGCGACATCAACTAAACACTCAACACTAAACATTCAAAACTGTTTTTGCCTTTCACTTACTGCCTTGCCCAAAACGCCTTGGGCATGGGCGCCGCAAACGATCCGGGGCAATGCGTAACCACTCGTTTGCAAGTGGGCGATTATCGGAAAGAGGGGAGAGGAAGGCTGTAGGGGATTCCCCTCAAATGAGTGACATTTGTCACGAAACGCCGACGAAACGTCGGCGCCATTGAGTCATATTGACCCAAGCCGGAACCAAACAAGGTGATGAGTAATGGGTGATGGGGGATGGGTAATGGGAGGGTGGGTTTCCCCACGGACTCCATGTAGGTTGGGCTGGTTTTTCAGCCCAACAGACCCAATCTTCAACCTGTTGTTTTTAAGGAGGATGGGGTCAGTTGGGTTACGCGATAAAGCCGCTAACCCAACCTACATGAAAAGCCCCCGGAGTCAGCCCGAGCCGCCTGCGTGTGGCTCGGTTATGGGCATGGCTCGCGAAATGCAGGCGTTGTAGCGGCGCCGTCATAGCCCTTCGGTCAATTGAAGGGCAAAGCGAACGAGATCGCGTCCGCTGTCCAACTGAAGTTTTCCCTTGATCCGGGCTTGATGGGCTTCGATGGTTTTAACGCTGCGATTAAGCCGTTCGGCAATCTGCCGGGTACCCAGCCCCTGACCGATCAGGTGCAGCACTTCGAACTCACGCTCGCTCAGGCCGGCGAGCGGCGCCACGCCGCCCCGATGCGGCGAGGCCTGGCGTTGCGCCAGCGTGTCGAGCATGGCTTCGCTGAGATAGATGTTGCCGGCCAGAATTTGTTGCACGGCGGCGAGAATGTTCTTTGTCCCTTTCTGCTTCATCAGATAGCCGTTGGCACCGGCCTGCAAGGCACGTTCGGCAAAGGCCGTCTCGTCGTACATGCTGAGCGTCAGAATCGCGAGTTGGGGATACTTCCGCCGGAGCACTTTGATGAGTTCCAGGCCGGAACCGCCATCAAGGGAAATATCGACAATCGCCAGATCGTGCCGGCAATTTTCCATCGCCGCCAGGGCTTCCTCCGCGTTGGAAGCCTCGCAGCACAGGTGCAGATTGGCTTGCACGCCGAGAAAACTTGCCATGCCTTCGCGCACGATGGGA
Source organism: Sulfuricella sp. (assembly GCA_018336195.1). Taxonomy (GTDB): domain Bacteria; phylum Pseudomonadota; class Gammaproteobacteria; order Burkholderiales; family Sulfuricellaceae; genus JAGXQV01. The sequence goes on from JAGXQV010000119.1 coordinate 19,411, forward strand.
TGGTCGTCGACGATCAGGATGCGGACCTGGGCAGGTTGTCGCTCGGGGGGGAGATTCATGGCGTTTCGCTCCGTGCCGGGCAGCGTACCGTGATCCTGGTACCGCCGCCGGGATGGCTGTCGATGTCGAGGCTGCCGCCAAGCAGGCTGGCACGATAATACATATTGTTCAGTCCCATCCCCGCCGCGGCGGATTCGCTGCCGGGCCGGCCCGGCATTGGCTGACCATCAGCGACGAAGCCTACGCCGTCGTCGCTGATGGTCAGCCGATGCTGCCGGTCATGCGTCAAGCCCAGCTCAATCCTGATGGCGGCGGCGTTGCTGTACTTGACGGCGTTATTCACCGCTTCCTGGGCGATCCGGTAAAAATTGATGGCAATCAGCGGGTCGTCGGCGACTATCGCCGGCGACGCCTGAAAACTGCACGGTATGCCTTTCAGGCTGTGGGTGGTGTCCGCCAATTGCCGCAAGGCGGCGGTCAAGCCGCCGGATTTCAGTGCCGGCGGATAAAGTCCGTGGGCCAAGGCCCGCACCGTTTCGATGGCCTGATTAATCAGATCCACGATGCGCCCGGCGGCCACGCTTTCCGGGAGCGCACGCTCAACCAGCTTGTGGTGCAAGGTGGCGCCAAAAAAAGCCACGCTGGTGAGGTGTTGCCCCAGTCCGTCATGCAATTCCATGCCGAATTTGCGCTGCTGTTCTTCGTCCGCCTCGATCAAGGCCGCTTCCAGACGCTTTCGCTCCAGCGCTTCCCGCTGCAAACCCGCGTTGATGCGCGCCAGTTCGGCAGTACGTTCCGCCACGCGCCGCTCCAGTTCGTCGTGTGAATTTTTCAGATCCAGAAGCGCACGTTGGCGTTCTTCGCTGGTCGCCGCCAAAAACAGGCCGGTCATGGCGATCACATTGGCAAAAAGGCACCAGCGCACCAGACTATCGGCGGGAGATTCCCCGGCAAACGGCCCGCTACCATGGGCCGACCCCCAGATTCCCAGGAAGACGTTGATGAGGTTGACCAGGGTGATACCGCGCATGCCAAACCGCAAAGCCCCCCATATGGAAAAGGGGATCACCGCCAGCAGCGCCGGGTAGTAGCCTTGCCGGCCGGTAACGGGAACATCGAAAATCAAGTACCAGACCGCCAGCAACAGCGCCAGCAAGACCAAGGCCTCACCCGCCTGGCGCGGCGCCAGACGGGGGCGCAAGGGACGCCGCCAGACCAACAGCAGGGGGGCCACGATCAACACGCCGGTCATCCCGCCCTGCCACCATCTCACAAACGACCAGCCGACATTGTCCCAGGCGATCGCGCCGCCCAGTTTCAGTGCCGTCAGGCCGGGGAAGGCGCTGAAGGTTGTGGCCAGTGTCCCCGCCAGAAACATCAGGGCAAAAACATCCTTGGGCCGATCCAGGGCCAGATGAAACCCACGGACGCGGCGCAACAAAAAAGCACCGCCCACATATTCCAGGTTGTTGCCGATGGCCACAGCCAAAGCAACGGGCAGCGAGAGTCCTACGCCGAGATTGAGTGCCAACGATCCCACAATCACCCCCAACGCCATGGGATAACCAAACAGCAAAATACCCACCAGCGCGACCCCCGACGGCGGCCAGACGGGGGTAATCACCGTGCCATCGAGGGCGGCCAACATCCCCAGATTCCCGATGACGTAATACGAAACGGCCATGGCCAGCATGCGCAAGATAAACAAGGGGGGCGAACTCGATTGAACGGTCATGATGTTTTTCTAATTCCCGACTTCCTGTCACCGTCCTTGGGAAGGGGGCGGGCACGGCGGTTAAGACAAGTTGCGATAGGCTTCTTGAAGTTCCCCCAAGCGTCCTTCCCACAAGGCACCGCTACGTCGGCAAGTGTAATTGAAAGATTGCACATAATAGCAGCCCGGCCTCCGGATCATCCTGGATACTCCCCCAACCGTTGCTGCCCGGATGCGGCGTGTTGTTCGTCAGGCTCTCGGCGTTCCTTCCTCGATCAAAAACGCCGAAACTGCCGGCTCGCCAAGCACTCTTGGCAAGACCGGCAGTTTCGGCGCGGCTTCCGGAAACGCTTAAGGACGTCAGTCGTCGCGACCACCGTGGTTTTCGTTGTTTTCGTGCTGGCCGGAACCATGCTCTTTGCCGGCTGAACCGGTTGTACCCGAGGAAGCGACTTTCTTGCTCCATTCGCCGGTGGTTCCCAGCGGCAGGATTCCGTCGCCGGGGCGGCTGACATCGTAGAAATACAATTGGCCGTCCTTGGTACCCAGGTAGACATTGGCCTGCGGATAGTAGGTCGCGTGAAAACCGCCGATATCCTGGGAAGGCGTACGCGAGCCGTACAACTGCGAGCCGCTCCATTCGAAAATCCGCTCGTCGTCATCGCCGCCGCTCGTGCCGCCCGTGACGGTAGCCGCAGGCGTGGTCCCGGTAGTTGCCGTACCGGTGCCGCCGCTGGTATCCGGGGGCGTTGCAGCACTCGGCGGCGTGCCGCTGGCAACTGCCGTGGCGGTGGGGTTGGCGAGGTAGGCGGCGATGTCCTGCAACTCGGCGGCGGTCAGCGCGGACAAGCGGGCCATGCCGCCGCGATTACCTTGAATCGCCGATTGAATGCCCTGGGCGCCGACGTTCCAGGGGGAACCGGGCACGCCGTGGCAACTCGCGCAATTGCTGGCATAGCTGGTTTTGCCGCTATCGGCACTGGCGGCATACGCTGCATTGGTCAGCAACAGGGCAACGGCGGAAATAACGACGAGAAGGTTTCGCATGATAAATCTCCTTTAATTTGGATTTGGTAATGACCGCGGTACTGCGTCGTGCAACGACGTTTAAGGCTTGGTTAAGATGGTTCCACCATGATTCCGCTCGGCCCGGCTTGCTGGGGTAGCGCGAACCAAGGCGTGTGCCAATTGCACACACTTAATGCAAGCATATGTGGGCAATTTGCACACGTCAAGCTTTTTTATGCTACGATGCGCACCATGCAAACCGAATTTGAAGGAAAGACCCGCAATGAGCCAGCCTAGCGCGCCCTCGGGGGAGTTGCCGAAGCCGGTGGTGGCCGCCTTGCGGCGAGTCTTGCGGCCCCTGGTGCGGCTGATGCTGTTTTACGGCATCCGCTTCCAGTCGTTTTGCGATTTGGCGAAAACGGCCTATATCCAGGTCGCGGAAGAGGAGTTCAAACTGGACGGAAAACCCCAGACCGACAGCCGCATCAGCCTGCTCACCGGCGTGCAGCGGCGCGACGTCAAGCAATTGCGGGAAGCCGCCGGCGCCGGCGCGGATAATCTCCAGCCGTCGCTGAGTGCGCAATTGCTGGCGATCTGGAGCGGCGACCCGGCCTATCTCGACGCACAAGGCCAGCCGCTGCCCCTGGCGCGCCTGACCAGCAAGGGGACGGCGCGCTCCTTCGAGGAACTGGTACGCTCGGTGAGCAAGGATTTCCGCCCCCGCGTGGTGCTCGACGAATGGCTGCGCCAGGGCATCGCGACGCTCGATGCGGAGGATAACGTGCGCCTCGCCGCCGAAGCTTTCGTGGCACCCCATGGCCTCGACGAGCAAGCATTTTTTTTCGGCCAGAACGTCCACGATCATCTGGCCGCCACCGCGCATAACCTGACGGGCGGCGCGCCGCCGTTCCTGGAGCGCTGCGTGTTTTACGAGAAGATGAGCGCGGAATCGGTCGAGGAATTCAAGCGCCTCGCCGAAGCAGCGGCGATGAAAGCGCTGCACAGCGTCAACCGCGACGCCCTGGAACTGCAAAAGCGCGACGAGGGACGGCCTGACGCCGTTCATCGGGCCAATTTCGGCATTTACACTTACAGCGAAATCGATCATGAAAATGACAACCCGGTGGTTTAAACCGATCTGCGCGGCGCTCCTGCTGCTGGGCAGCGTTCTGGCGAGCGCGGTCGGCGCGGCGCCCGACATCTGCGCGACGCCGGAAGGCGGCATCGGCGGGACCGGCAACACCATCCAGTCGAGCGGCATCGGCGGCACCGGAAACCCGGCCCGCGGCACCGGAAACCCGGCCCGCGGCAGCGGAATTGGCGGCACCGGCGCGCCTGCGGGCGGCATCGGCGGAACCGGCGCGTTGGCCGGCAGGGTGATGTTCATCGCCGGTTATGCCGAGGCGCAACGTAGCGGCATAACCCGTCCCCTGGTCAAGGGCGACCCGGTGTGTGCCGGCGACGCGCTGCTCACCGCCAAGGATGCCCTGGTGCAACTGCGCATGGCGGACGGCGGCACCATCCTGCTGCGCGCCGATAGCCAGTTGACCATCGAAGCCTTCGCCTACCGGGGCGTCGAGGACGGCAGCGAGCGCAGCTTGCTCGCCCTGGCGAAAGGCGGCTTCCGCGCCATCACCGGCGCCATCGGCCGGTTGCACAAGGACGCCTACGGCATCCGCACGCCGAACGCGACGGTGGGTATTCGCGGCACCGACCACGAAACCTACTTCGTACCCGTGCCGCCGCCGGGGCAAACGGCCCCCGCCGAGCCGGGCACCTACAACCGGGTGATTTCCGGCGCCACCGTGCTGCAAACGGAGAGCGGCAAGCTCACCATCGGCCCCAAGCAAATCGGTTTTGCCGGATTGCGCGGCGCACCGCCGCTACTGCTCGACACGCCGCCGGCGATTTTCGGCGATCCCACCGCGAAAACCGGCAAGGGCGCGCGGAACGGCAACGCTGAAAAAGCCGAGAAGAACGGCGACAAGAACGAAAAGTCGGAAAAACATGAGGGCAGCGAAGGAACGGAGCGTTCGGAAAAGCATGAAGGCAGCGACAAGCGCGACCTGGTGAGCCGCACCGACAGCCGGGAAACGAAAGGACTACAGGAGAAATTCGACAGCGACGAACACAATGTCAGCGGCACAAACACCGAGGTGGTGGCGCCGATCAAGGTGGGCGACGACAAGGTCGAACTGCATGCCGGCCTGAAGGAAATCACCCCGGCGCCCGCCGCGAGCATGTTGATCGGCGCGTATTCCGGGGGCGGCGCGGCAACGACGGGTAGCGTGAAGGCCGGCGATCCGGGCGCCAACCTGCTGATCGGCGCGAACCACGATCCGGCGTCCGCCTCGAATAACGCCAGCCGCTTCAATTACCTGGCCGGCGACGCCAAGCTGATCCAGAGCGGCGTCATCGATGAAGACGGCATCGACGCCCATTGGGGCATCTACGCCGGCGGGGTTTCCTTCGACCCGTCGGGCCGGGCCATCCCGATCGCCTATCACCATTTCATTTTTCTCGAACGCGGCCTCACGCCGCCGGAAGTCATCACCGCCATGACCGGCACGGCAAGCTTTTCCAGGGTGGACGGTTACTCGCCGCCGACCAATGAACTGGGCGGGATGGGCGGCAACGTCAAGCTCGACGTCACCGTCAGCCTGGGCGGCAATGCCGCGGTGACCGCCTACAACCTGGGGGTGAGCGATGCCCAGGCACGCAACTGGAGCGGCGCCTTCAGCGGCAACGTGCCGCTCGGCGACTTCGCCCAGCGCGGCGTGCCCCTGGCGGTCACCTGTAGCGGCGCGTCCTGCGGATCGGGCAGTGGCAGCGGCAGCGCCGTGGGCGTGCTGGCTGGACCGGCCGCCAAGGCACTGGTCACTTCCTACGGCCTGAGCACGACCACTGGCCAGCAAGTGGTCGGCACCGCCATCCTGTCGAGGCCGTAACATGAACAAACCAAACAAACCGCTTTCCGCCTTGGCGCTGTGTGTCGCGCTGGCCTGCCATCCCGCCGCCGCCATCGATCTCGGTGAGGCGCAACAGTTGATTGGAGCCGAGCGGGCGGCGCAAGCCTATACCCTGCTCGAACCCCACGAATTCGCCGAAGCGGGGAACCCGGCCTTCGATTACCTGTTGGGCCTGGCGGCCCTCAACAGCGGCCATCCCGAGCAGGCCACCCTGATCTTCGAACGGGTTCTGGCGGTCGATCCCCGCTTCGCCGCGGCGCGCGTCGACATGGGACGCGCCTATTTCGCCCTGGGCGACCTGGAACGGGCGCGCGCCGAGTTCGTCAGGGCCGCGCAGCAACATCCGCCCGCCGCCGCCCTCGACACCATCCGCCGCCATCTCGCCGCCATCGGCCTGGCCGAAAGCGCGCCGGGCATCCGCGCCAGCGGCTATGTCGAGATCGGCGGCGGGCGCGACAACAACGTCAACAACGCCACCGACCAGAGCCAGATCCTGGTGCCGGCGCTGGTTTCCTCGCTGTTCACCCTCAACCCGGCCAACGTCAAGACCGCCGACAGCTACCTGGGCGTGGCGGCGGGCGGCGAAGTGCAATACCCCATCGGCGCCGCCTGGTCGCTGTATGGCGGCGCCGACCTGCACAACCGCTACGACCGGAATTACGGCGCCTTCAACTACGCCGCCCTCGACGGGCGCGCCGGGGCGAGCTACAGCGGCGGCGCCGAGCAAATCCGCGGCGGCGTGGTGCTCGGCAGATTCTACCTGGCCGACAAGAACAACCGCGAATCCGCCGGCCTCAACGGCGAATGGCGGCATGCGTTCGATGCCGCCAATCAAGCGGTGCTGTTCAGCCAATACGTGCGCTACCGCTATCCCGACCCGCTGCTGCGCACCAGCAACTTCAACCAGACCATCGGCGGTGCCGGCTGGGCGCACGCCACCACCGACGGCAGCGCCGCGCTGTTCGCCAGCGTTTACGCGGGCATCGAACGCGACACCGATCTGCGCGCCGATGGCGGCAAGCGCCTGAGAGGCCTGCGTATCTCCGGGCAAATAGCCATCAACGAGCGGATCGACCTGTTCGCCGCCGCGGGCACCCAGCGCGGCGAATACGACCGGATCAACAGCGCTTTCCAGGTCTACCGCGAAGACCGCCAGAGCGACCTCACCCTCGGCCTGGTCTACCGCCACGACGCCGACTGGACGCTGCGCCCGCAAATCGGCATGATCGCGAACCGCTCCAACATTACCGTCAATCAGTATGACCGGGTGGACGTCTCGCTGATGCTGCGCCGCGAGTTCAAGTAGGCCAACGCCGCGCGTACCGCAGCGCCGGAATGATTTGATGGGAACAGCGATATGCCAAGCATCCGCAGCAAAACCGCAGCCGACGTCGACCAGGTCACCGCAATCGTCGCCTTGGCGACGCAGGAACTGCGCCGCGTCTATGCGCCGCTCCCAAGGAAGAATCCCATGCCGCCGCACCATGAAGCGGCCCCGTACTTATCTCTCGTCGCGGTTACGGGAAATGTCGTGGCGGGAGTCGTCGAATACTGCGTAAGCCCTGGCGGGATACACATCCGCAGCCTCGCCGTGCATCCCCGCCAGCGGCAACGGGGCGTCGCGCGGGCGCTGATTGGCGCCGTGGAACGCATCGCCGTCAGCGAAGGCAAATCCCAGGTAACGCTGAGCACCATCCGGGAAACCGGCAATCCGACGATCTTCGCCAAGCTCGGCTTCAAGGTCGTCGATGCCGCGCCTGCCGAAGACTTTCATGGCCGGGATGGGCAACCGGTCACCAAGATTACGATGTGCCGGATCCTGGCCTGAGCGAAGTTTCTCCCAGGCATTGCGCGCTTGATGCGACACGTTCGTTAATTGCCGAAAGTCCCCGTGCGATCTCGCGTGACAGGGGGAAACAAGCCAACTAGAATGAATTCACCTACAGGCTTTTCCAAAAATGACTAGACGCCTGCTCCTCCTTCTCACCGCGCTGATCTGCCTGCTGGTCGTCCTTGGCCTGGGCTGGAATGCGGCGCGCCAAGAGCCGCCGATCCGCATCGGGGTGCTGCACTCGCTGACCGGCACCATGGCGGTCAGCGAAAAACCGCTGGTGGACGCGGTGCGCCTGGCGGTGGATGAAATCAACGCGAACGGCGGACTGCTGGGGCGCCAGGTGAAAATGGTGGTGGCCGACGGACGCTCCGACCCGCAGGTATTTGCCGCCGAAGCCACGCGCCTGATCGAGCGCGAGCGCGTCAGCGCGCTCTTCGCCTGCTGGACCTCGGCGTGCCGCAAGGCCGTCAAACCGGTGGTGGAGAGCCACAACCACCTGATGTTCTACCCGGTGCAATACGAAGGCCTGGAACAATCCCCCAATCTCCTCTACACCGGCGCGGCGCCCAACCAGCAGATCGTTCCCGGCACCCGCTGGGCCATGCAGCAATTCGGCAAGCGCGTCTACCTGGTAGGTTCGGACTATGTGTTCCCGCGTACCGCCAACCTGATTATCCGCGACCTGGTCAATGCCGCCGCCGGCGAAATCCTCGCTGAACGCTATCTGCCCCTGGGCAGCGCAGAGGTCGCCGCAGTGGTCGCGGATATCCGCCGCATCCACCCTGACGTAGTGCTCAATACCATCAACGGCGACAGCAACCAGTCCTTCATCGCGGCGCTGGCGCAAGCCGGGCTAGCGGAATTGCCGGTGGTATCGTTCAGCATGGCGGAAAGCGAAATGAAAACCTTCGGCGGCGCGCGCCTGGCCCGCCACTATGGGGTGTGGAACTATTTCCAGTCCCTGCCGGGAGAGGAAAACCGCCGCTTCGTCGCGGCCTGGCAAACCCGCTTCGGCGCCGGCGCGGTCACCAGCGACCCGGTGGAAGCCACCTACGCGGGCGTGCATCTATGGGCCCAGGCGGTGCGCGACGCCCGCTCCCCCGAGCCGGCCCGCGTCAACCCGCCGTTGCTGCGGCAAAGCTTCAACGGCCCGGCCGGCATCAGCGCGGTCGACATGGCGACCCGCCACCTGTGGAAAACCGTGCGGGTCGGCAAGGTGCGCGCCGACGGGCAATTCGAGCAGGTTTTCGCCTCCGGCGCACCGCTCCGCCCCACTCCCTGGCCGTTCTACCGCACCCGGGAAGCCTGGCAGGCGCTACAGGAAGGGAAAACACCGTGAGGGGCGGCAAGCTCATTCCCCGCCTAGTGCTGGGTTTCATCTTGCTCTCGCCCCTGCCCATGGCCGGCTTGGCTTGGCTGTACATCCAGGCTTTCGAAGGCAGCCTCAACGAAACGCTGCTCGCCAACCTGTCCTCCATCGCCGACAAGAAGACCGACCAGATCGATGCCTATCTCAACGAGCGCCTTGCCAACAACCGGGTTTTGGCGAAATCGCCGGTCGCCCATGCGGCGCTGCTGACGCTCTCCCCCTTACTCGCCCAGGGGGCCGACTCGCCGCGTTACCGAGCCGCCGAAAAGCGCTTTCGCGAGTACTTCCGCACTACCCTGGAAAATGCCGGTTACTACGACCTGCTGCTCACCGATGCGGACGGCAACGTGGTGTTCTCCATCCTCCACGAGGCCGATTTCGGCAGCAACCTCAACAGCGGCCCGTACCGGGACAGCACTCTGGCCTCCGCGCACCGCGAAGCGCTGGCGCTGCTCAGCACCCAGACCACGGCGGTCCAGCCCTATGCGCCCTCGGCCAACCAGCCGGCGATCTTCATGGTCACCCCGATTCTCAAGGAAGGCAAAGCCATCGGCAGCGTCGCCTTGCAACTCGACCTGGAAAACCTCACCACCGTGACCAGCGACACCACCGGCCTGGGACTCAGCGGCGAAACCGTGCTGGCCCAGCAGGACGGCGAGCAAGCCCTGTATGTCGGCCCGCTACGCCACATCCCCAACGCGAATTTCCGACACCGCGTCGCCGTCGCCGGAGGGAAATTGGCCCAGCCGATGTTCAAGGCGCTCCACGGCGGTCATGACCAGGGGCTAACCCGCGACTACGTGGGCAACGAAGTCATCGCCGCATGGCGCTACCTGCCGGCGTTGCGCTGGGGGATGGTGGTGAAGATCGATGCCGCCGAGGCATTTGCTCCCGCCCAGCGCCTGCGCACCTACACCTTTTGGGCGCTGGCCCTGTTGTTGCTGCTGGCCACCGTCGCCGCATTGCTGTTCGGGCGCACCCTGGTTCAGCCGATTCGCCGGCTGACCGACGCCACCCGCCGAATCGCCGCTGGCGACCTCGCCAATCGCACCACCCCCGAGGGCTGCGACGAATTCCGCCAACTGGCGCTGAGTTTCAACGCCATGGCCGACCAGCTTGCCGAGGAACGCGCTCTGCTGGAGTTGCGGGTGACGGAACGCACCTTCGAACTGGCGCACAGCCGCGAACAATACGTCGAATTGACGGCGCGCATTCCCATCGGCGTGTACACCTTCCGCATCAAGGCGGACGGTTCGATGAATTTCGACTATGTCAGTCCACGTTTTTGCCAAATGCTGGAACTACCAACCGAGCAGGTTCTGGCGGACGTTTCCGTGGCATTCGCTCAAATCCACCCTGACGACCATGACGGATTCATGAGAATGAACCGGGAGGTGGCGAAAACCCTCCAGCCTTTCCTGTGGGAAGGCCGTTTCGTCATCCATGGCGAAATCCGCTGGTTCCACATCGAATCGACCCCCACCCCGCAAGACAACGGCGACAGCCTGTGGAACGGGGTGATAAACGAAATCTCGCAACGCAAGATCCTCGAACAAACCTTGCAGGAAAACGCCACCCGTTTCCGCAGCATTTTCGAACGCGCCAACACCGGCATCGCTTTCGCCGACGCGACAGGCAACCTGTTGCAGTTCAACGACAGTTTCGCCCGGTTGGTCGAGTACCCCGCCGAAGAATTGTGGGGCATGAATTTCGCCCGTTTCACCCATCCCGAGGACATCGCCGCCGAACTCGCTTATTACCGGGAAATCATGACTGGACAGCGCGACGAATACCGCTTGGAAAAGCGTTATCTGACCAAAACCGGCACGCCGGTCTGGGTGGATCTGGCGGTCAGCGTCATCCGCGACGAACAGGGGCAGGCGCTCAACTTCGTCGGTCTGGCCGTAGACATCAGCGAACGCAAACTGGCGGAAGAGGCTCTGCAAGCCGCCAAGCAGGCCGCCGAGACCGCCAATCGGGCCAAGTCGGAATTCCTCGCCAACATGAGCCACGAGATCCGCACCCCGATGAACGCCATCCTCGGCTTGACGCAACTGGTGCTGGAAAGCCAACTCACCCCGCAGCAACGGGACTTTCTGGGCAAGGTGCAAACCTCATCGCGGTCGCTGCTGGGCGTCCTCAACGACATCCTCGACTATTCGAAAATCGAGGCAGGGCGTATGGCCCTCGACGCGACGCCCTTCCGCCTCGAAGAATCCCTGGAAAAAGCCGCCGACCTGTTCGCCGCGCGCATCGCCGAAAAAGGGCTGGAGTTGTTCATCGAAATCGCCCCCAGTACCCCCACCGAAATCGTCGGCGACCCGTTGCGCCTGTCCCAGGTACTCAACAATCTGTTCGGCAACGCGGTGAAATTCACCGAACGGGGAGAAATCCACCTCAAGGTCGATGTCGCCAGCCACCCCGGCGACGTCGCCATGCTGCGCTTCACGGTGCGCGACACCGGCATCGGGGTCGCCAGGGAGCAGGCGGAACACCTGTTCCAACCCTTCACCCAGGCCGACGGCTCGATCACCCGCCACTATGGCGGCACCGGGCTGGG
>JAGXQV010000120.1 GCA_018336195.1 Sulfuricella sp.
CCCGCCGCGCCGGTCGTCCCTTGCGGACCCGCCGGCCCGGTCATTCCCAGCGCGCCTTGCGGCCCCGTCGCGCCGGTGGCGCCGGTAGCGCCTTGCGGCCCAGCCGCGCCGGTAGCCCCCGCCGGGGTGCCGCACGACCAGCCGCTGGCATCCTTCATCAACACTTGCCCCACCGCGCACGGTTCACCCATCTTGGCGGCGGTGATCGCGCCGTTCGCCACGTTGTTGGCCATCATCGCGTAGGGGGCCGACACCAGCGGCTGGCGCGGCGACATTTCCGCGCCGCCGCCGACGCTGACGCCGAGGAAATAGGGTTGGTCGAAGGGAAGATTGATCGGCGAAACGCTCCCCAAGATCACCGAGTAGATACCGTTGTCGACGCTGACCCCCTGGGTTTCCGACCAGAGCGCCGCGCCCGTGGCGCCGTAGATGCTGAAGGTCATGTTTTGCATCCCGCTCACCGCCGTGCCGGACTGGGTGAGGCGGCCCTGGAAGGCGATGTTGGGAACCGGCGCGGTTGGCGCGGCGGCGGCAGAACAAACCTCGCTGCCGACAAGCAGCGTGGTCAACAGAACAAGCAAGAGGCGGGATACACGACGCGGCATACCGGTATGGGCGCTAGGTTTCATGATGGGTCTGCTCTCCAAGAAAATGAATCAGTGTGACGGCAGGCTGCTCCACCGTTCCTCCCGGAACATCGAGAGGCACGAAGGTTCGGAACAACCGCCCCCAGTTCGGGAACATCGCCAATCTCGCAGCTTGCCAAGGTGACCGGGAAAAAGGCGGATGACCCAAATATATAAGAAGAATTTCGAATGACAAGGCAGGGTCTGCGGTGCGCCACGAACTATAGTTGACCATTGTTGTCGACATTACAGAGGGTCGTAAGACGAATCCGGAGGTGACAAATGGACATGTTGAATAGCGTATCCGCAACGCGCTTCGACGACATTAACCGCTTGTCCGCCCTGAGCAGGGCGGAACGGGTATCCAGCACGGAATCCGCCCCGGCGCCGTCTTCCCTGGGCGCGCTGAATTCGAGTTTTCTGCTCAATATCTCCGGCTTAGGCAAGGCATTGAATGCCTTGTCTTCGCTACAAAGCGCGCTGGCGGCGCTGTTCTCGCCCACCGGGTTCGGCGTCGCCACGTCGTCGAACCCGGCGGTCGCCACCGCGCTGACCAACGGGACCGGGGCGCCCGGTTACTACACGCTCCAGGTCAACCAGCTTGCCCAGGCGCAAGTGCTGCTTTCAGCCGGGCAAACCAGCAAAACGGCAGCCATCGGGAGCGGCGCGCCGACGACCCTGACTTTCCAGTTCGGCGCCACCAATAACGGGGTATTCACGGCGAATTCGAGCCAGCCGCCGCGCACCGTCACCATCGGTGCGACCAACAATTCCTTGCGGGGAATCGCCACGGCGATCAATTCGGCGGGGATCGGCGTGAAAGCGTTCGTTATCGCGGATTCGGGCGGTTTCCACCTGGAACTCGCCAGCGCCACCACCGGCGCGGCGAGCGGTCTGAAGATCGGCGTCAGCGGCGATCAAACGCTGGCGGATCTGCTGACGTTCAATCCGGAAGGAACGAAAGCCCTGACCCAAGTGGTGACCCCGCAGGACGCCAGCTTCGTCCTGGATGGCGTGGCCGGCACCAGTCCCTCGAATACCCTGAGCGGAAACCTGCCGGGTATTACCGTGAACCTGGCCGGTACCGGCAACACCACCCTTTTCGTGAATAATCTCGCGGTTCCGGCGACCGACAATTTCAGCGCGTTCATTGCGGCTTTCAATACGCTGAATGACACGCTGAACAGCTTGAACAACTCGCTCAACGGCATTCTGGGCAACGCTTCCCTGCTGCTGGGTCTGCAAACCCAGTTCCAAAACATTTTGAGTTCCAGTTCCGGCTTGGCCTTGCTGGGCATTACCACCAATTCGGATGGTTCGCTGTCCCTGAATTCGCAAGCCCTGGGGAACATCCTGAATACCAATCCGGGCGCGCTGACCGGACTATTCAGCCGGAACGTGGCGCCGCTTGCCGATCAAATCGCCAACCTGGTGCAAAGCAGCATATTCAGCATAATTTCCACGCTGCAAACGCCGCAGGTGGCCGATCAAGCCGTGGCGCTGCAGGCCCAAAACCTGGTTCTGATGAATTTGCTGGTGGCCCAGCAAAACGCCGAACTGTACTTCCTCAAACAACTCGCGCTCCCGATGGGAACCTCCAGTCTGGGTAATTTGCTCGCCGCACAAACCCAACTCTCCCTGCTGGATTCCATGGTCGCCGCAGGCGCCTGAATCCGCTGCGATTCGCAGCGGCGGTTACAGTGAATGCTGTAGCCGCCGCTACTGAATAGTCCCTACCAAGCTACAGCATTCACTGTATTGCCGGATGCTTGCCTACCCCCTAGTTTTAGGGGCAATGGCGCATTTCTCGCCGCAATATAGGGGATACAGTGAATTTACCCGGACATACTTCGATATTAGTCGCGCTCGGGCTTTGCCTGTTCCAGCCGGCAATGGCAAACATCTACACCTACACGTCCGCCGAAGGCGCGGTGCACTTGAGCAACGTTCCAACGGATCGGCGCTATACCGTACTGATCGAATCCGAGAAGGATAAAACGGCCAACCGACCGGTAGCCGACACGCCGAATCCGCCGTCGGCGATTGCCGCAAAATTCCAGTACGACCGGATCGTCGACGAAACCGCCCGCACCTACGGCGTGGAGAGCGCGTTGCTGCATGCGGTGATCTCGGTGGAATCGCAATACAACCCCACCGCCGTTTCCAAAAAGGGCGCCGCCGGCCTGATGCAGCTCATGCCGCGTACCGCCAAGCACTACGGGGTTTCCAACACCCTCAACCCGGAACAAAACATCCAGGGCGGGGCGCGCTACCTGCGCGATCTGCTGGTGGCCTTCAATAGCGACCTCAACCTGACGCTGGCCGCCTACAATGCCGGCGAGACCATGGTCAGGAAACACGGCAACCGCATTCCGCCGATCCGCGAGACCATGAATTACGTGCCCCGCGTATTGGATTTCTATCGCAAATATCGGGCGGAATCGAGCTACCGCTTGCAACGCGCGAATCTCGCCGGTCGCTCGGCCTTCCCGGCGATTTAAACCTTACAGGCCGGCCTTAATCAGCCAACTGCTCAAGGTGCCCAACCCGACAAAGCCGGCCATGGAATTGTTGGCATCGTAGAGGTACACCATCCCGGCACGAACCCCCAGCGTCAGTTGGGACTGGGTGTAATAGCGCCCGTAGTAGCCGGCCAGGCTCTGCGACACGGCCGGCGGCGCCAGCAGCGCGGGATAGTGGGCTTCGGCCCAATCGAAAAGACGGTCGGCGTTGACGCCGCCGGTGCTGGTGAGGTAGAGCGCGATGTCCTGCAATTCGGCATCGCTGAGGAGCGACATCGACTTCATCGGACTGCGTCGGTCGTTGATCGCGTTGCGGATCGCGGTGATGCTCCAGGTGGGTACCGCCATGCCGTGGCAAGCCGCACAATGTTTGGCATAGCTGATTTTTCCGGCCTCCAGGCTGGCGGCCTGGCTGCACGTCACCCCGGCGGCCAGGATGGCTCCCAGGGTCATTGCGGTCAATGGGGAATTCATGATTTTCTCCTTCCAGGGCGCACGGATGACGCTGGCAGGTTGTTCATCGTCACCGCGTGGCATTTCCGCCGGGCACTATTCGACCCGGATAATCCTAATTCATTCTGGATCGGATCGGCGCGCCGGCAAGTAGGGAAAAGCCGCATATTTTCTGCGGAAACGCCCGAATCGACGGGAAGCACCTCGACAGGCTCCGGGTAGTCAGTCGCTTGAAAACGTGCAACCATTGCATTACCATCGCCCTCATGCCAGTCATCCAACGCTTTGCCAACTGCCGGGTTCGGGTTAACGCCAAAGACCATCCGCCGCCCCATTTCCATGTGGTGATGAACGACGCGCGCGAAGCATGGGTAAAGATCGACACCCTGGAAATCATCCACGGCAAGGTCGCCGCGCGGGAGATCGCCGACGTCCTGGCCTGGGCCAAAGCCAACCGTGAAATGCTGGCCGCCAAATTTGAGGAGCTGCAACAATGAGCAAAGACCATTTCCAACTCACCGCCGTCGAGGCATTGTCCGAGAACCGGCTGCGCCTGACCTACGCCGACGGGCGGACTTTCGAAGTCGATCTGCGCGAGTGGATCGATACCACCGAAGCGCTACATGCCCTGAAGAATGCCACGCTGTTTGCGCACGCCAGGATCGGCTTCGCGGGCCGTTCGGTTGACTGGATCGAAGATGTACTGGACCTCGGCGCGGATAATCTGCGTAATCTGGCCATCGAGCAAGCGGGTGGCATCGGCCACGAGCGCATCTGGAACTGGCTGGCCGAAACCGGGCTGACGCTGGAACAGGCCGCCGAAGCCTTGGGTATTTCGCGCCGGATGCTGATCTACTACCGCGACGGGGAAAAACCCATCCCCCGCGCCATCTGGTTGGCGTGCCTGGGCTGGGAAACGGTACGCCCCACAGGAAGAAGTCTGCCCACCCACATCCCGACGGCCCGCGAATACGCCGCACTACATGCGTGATTGGTTTGATGAACAAGCTTCCGGCCTTTTGCCACCAGGCGGCGCTGGCGAACGGAGGTCCAAAGGCCTGAGCTTGCATAGTCCCCATCTAGGATGGGCGAAGCGTTAGCGCACCCATCCTAGATGCTGGTTCAAATCGGCGGGGAGCAGTACGGCAAATTGCGACACCGCATCGCGGCCAAGGCCGCTCCAACCCTTTATATGTTAAGTAACTCCTAGGGAAAAGTACGTATCCCTTTAGGGAATGCTCCAAATTGATTCCCCCCTCCTTGGAAATTTAAACTGCTTCGGTAATGACAGTTCCGTATTTCGCGCTCCCGTCTCAGGAGAGCGCGACATATCCACACCAAAACCAGCCACGGATTCAGTCATGCGCCTAGCAAACCCATCGTTCATGGCGAGTATTCCAGGTTCTGGGCGACCGTATGCAGAAAGATTCGTGTTTTTAATGGCTTAGTCGAACACCTACAGGCAATTCGGCGCTCTTTTCATGCTGCCTATTAGTCATCCACATAGGCGCATTTAGGCATCCGGCGGGCAACTAATAGTTGATAGACAGATAACTAAACATGAATAAGTTTATACATAACAACGTGTTACCAGGCTTCCCAGGGGGGCCTTAATCTTGTTCTTAATCTATTTTAATCAGGTAGGCGCAAGACTAGGCAGATAGGCGGATGAATAAAAATCGGAGGGAAAACGGCAATGGACAACGGCAATCTGGAGTTCCTGCTACAAAAGATCGAATCGGCAAAATCGTCCTACGAGCGCAAAACCAAGCGGCTTCCCCAACCGCAAAGCAGCGCCCCGCCCCCCACTCCCTGCGTGGGAAAACAGCTTCCCCTGTGGCCCAACTTCATACGCGCCCTGCCCAATGCCCTGGCACGTTCCGCGCTCTTCAACATCAGTAATAAGGCGGGCAAGCGCAATTATTACCAACAGGAGCAGATCGCCTCGGTGAGCGGAGTGACGATTTCCTACACCGGTCAAGATCTGCGCCAGCGCGACGAAGACGTGTTTCTCCAGCTATTGCATCTCGCCAAGAACAAGCCGCTCGGCGAATGGGTGGACTTCACCGCGTACAGCCTGGTCAAGGCGCTGGGATGGAGCGTCAATACGCGCAGCTACAACGACCTCCGCGATATCCTGAACCGTCTTTCGGCAACCAACATCATCGTGATGTTCAAGGACGACCAGAATGGTTACTCGGGCAGCCTGGTGCGCAAATTCATGTGGCGCACCGATGCCGGGGAAAAGCTGACCAAATGGCGAGTCTATTTCGAACCGGAAATCATCGCCCTCTTCGCGCCGACCGGTTACACCCATATCTATTGGGAACTGCGCCTGTCGCTGCCGCCCCTGGCCAAGTGGCTGCACAGCTTTTATTCCACCCATGAGATTCCCTACGACTACAAGATCGACACCCTATGGAAGCTATGCGGATCGACCTCGGGGCTACCGCAATTTCGCCAGGTGCTGGTGGACGCACTGAACCTGCTCAAGGAAAAGAGCTTTCTGGTGGGATGGGGACTCGACAAGGAAAGCGGCTTGGTGCACGTGGAGCGCGCCGACAACCATTATCCGCAACTGGTGGAATACAGTTGAGCAAGCGGCCTTCGCATAGGCACTATTTCATGGCGCCGTCGGTAAATCTCGCCACGTCGTCGAGAACCGCATTGAGGCCGGTATACAACGCATTCATGACCTCATGCGCCTGAAAAATCCGGTTCCGCGTTTGTACATTGCCCGGCCGCAGGATATTCAGCGCGAGCAGCTCCTTAACCGCCTCGTTGGCGGCCGGGAATGAGACATTGAGGCGCTCCGCAATGACATTCACCGTCACGACGGGCTGCCCAAGCAGGAGTTCCGTCACCCGCCAAATCGTCGCGTGGCGACGCTTGGCTTTTTCCGCAAGCATGGCCTGCCAACGAGCTTGAATGGTTTGCAGATCGCCGAAAAGCTGTACGGTGTGGCGGCATGAGGCGATGACCGTTTCCAGAAACAGGCGGATCCAGGGCGACCAGTTCAAGCGCATCTGCACGTCCAACAAGGCATCGTAATAATCCCGCTGCCGAACCTTGAGGAAGGTCGCCAAGTGGATGGGCGGCTTTCCATCCGCCAACAGCATCAACGGCAGCAGCAGACGGCCAACCCGCCCGTTCCCGTCGCGGAACGGGTGGATGGCCTCGAACTGGACATGAGCGATGGCCGCCCGCATCAAAATCGATATTTCCGCAACACCATCCGGCTCGTAATGAAGCAAAAGGCCAAGATCATCCATCAGACGGGGCACCACATCGGCGGGCGGCGGAATGTAGCGCGCCGTTTCCATGCGAGTTCCGATGAAATTTTGCACGTCGCGCCAACGTCCCGGCTGAATGCGCTCCTGACCCGCCAACAGGGTCGCGTGCAGGTGCTGGATTAAATCCAGGCTCAAGGCGGGCTGTCCATGATCCGCGACGGCGCGGCTTCCATCGGCGAAGGCGCGCAGGTAGCCGAGCGTTTGGTCGGCATCTTGATCCCGCTTTGTATCTTCGGTGTTTGCCTCGATCTCATGAATAAGAAGGCCATCGAATCCGGTGTGCGTCCCTTCGATTTGACTACTGTCGACGGCTTCCCGGCGATTAAGCATGTGGAACACCAGGCCCGCATATTGTTCGTTGCGATTGATGGTTTCGCTTAACGAGTCCAACTCGCGCCGGGCCAACATGAAGAGTCCCTGGCATGTCGGTACGTCGACGAATGGCGGGGCGGGTTCCGGGACGACCGCGTAACATCCGCCGTGGTTGGGGACCGGCAGACAAGTTGCCTGTAAGCGGGGATGCAGGTCGGATTTGCGCATCGGAAACCTTGTATAGTAAATTCCTTATTAATGACAACAAGTATAAACCTTTAACAAGATCACACACCATTAAAGCTTTGCCAAGCCCAGGCAGTAGTCGTGAGGTTCGGGCGACGCGGCGGGGGACTAATAAGCCGCGAATGCAATTGCGGAAGTCGTGACGTACCGCGTCGTAGCGATGCGGCTTCCGGTCGGCCGGAACCATCGCAGCAGCGACGAAGTCCAATTTACATGTCTTCGGATACCGTCCGAAGTGTGAAAGGAGCCATCAAATGGCCGTCGATTCCGTCACCTCCAGCACCACGATACAGGCCCAACTCGCGCAACAGACCGCCGCTCGCGACCGGCTCGCGGATCTGGCTAATCAGGCCGCGGCGGCGACCCAAGCGCCGCCCGCCCCGCCAGCCGCGCCGGCTACGCAGGCCAATCCGCCTGTCGCCACGCCGGCGGCAGCCACCCCCGCCGCGCAAACCAATCCGCCCACCCCGAACCCGGCCGGCAACCCCAATCCGGTCTTGAATGCTCAAGGTGAACGGATCGGCGTAATCATCAGCACGACGGCGTGAGCGGTAAGCAGGGTCACAGGACGGCGAGAGTGCTGGGCATCGGGTTTGGTCGCACAAGGGTGCTCCCTAGTGCGACGTTCGGGATTTGTTGATTTCCCGTCTCACTGAGGTTGATTTTTATTGTGAGAGCGATTAGTATCATCGGCATTAGCATCTATTGATACTATTCAACCATGAACGGACAGTTTGTCGGGTACCTTCGCGTTTCCACCGCCGATCAGAACCTGGAGCGACAGAGGGAAGGCGTTCGTTCCGCCGGAATCACTCTCGATATCGTTTTCGAGGACCAAGCCAGCGGCAAGGATACGCTCAGGCCGAAATTTCAGGAGATGTGTCAATACGTGCGGCGCGGCGACACGCTGGTGGTCTATTCCATCGATCGCCTCGCTCGCAGCCTGACGGATCTGGAAAGGGCGGTGGAAGACCTGAACGCCAAGGGTGTGCAGGTTTTTTTCGTCAAGGAAAACCTCAAGTTCGCCGGCAGCGGCGACGAACCGTTTGCCGTGCTGCAACGCCAACTACTCGGCTCGTTCGCCCAGTTCGAGCGCGCCCTGATCCGCGAGCGGCAGCGGGAAGGCATCGAGATCGCCAAGCAAAAAGGCAAGTACAAGGGGCGCAAGCCCGCGCTCTCCGCCGAACGCGCAGGCGCCCTGCGAGAACGCGCCGCCGCCGGAGAGAAGCACGCCGACCTGATCAGGGAGTTCGCCATTAGTCGGGCGACTTTCTACCGTCTTCTCAAAACGGGAAGCGCTGACTGACCGAAAGCAACCAACCACAATACATAGGTACCATGATATCTATGTATCTTGTTATCTGAGGATGTACCACTATACCGTGCTATCGCGCTACCAATCTACCGCTGTATCGCGCCTGGTATCTTTATATCTCTGTTGGTTGACACATAGGCTGCTTTGTTGGTATTTTCCGATCAAGTTCACTGACAAAGGCTCCGACATGATTTACCTGATCGCAAATACCAAGGGAGGCGTCGGCAAAACCACCATCGCCGTGCATCTCGCCGCGTGGCTGGCGAAGAAGGGCAAATGCCTGCTGATCGACGCCGACAAGCAGGCCAGCGCGGCATCCTGGTCGAGTTGGCGCAAGGATCTCGACCTCAAGCACAACCCGCGCACCATGATCCTGCTCGACGACAGCGTATACAAGGAGGGCAGGGAGTTCGTGCGCGAATACGACAACACCGTGATCGACGCCGGCGGCCGCGACGACCCCGGAATGCGCTACGCAATGGTGCTGGCCGACAAGCTGATCGTCCCGATGTCGCACAGCGACCTGGATACCTCGGCGTGGTCGGACATGCAAAAGATCATCGAGATGTCCAAGCCCAGCAATCCCAACCTGGAAGTTCACGTCCTGCTGTCGCGCATCGATCCGCGCCGCCGTCCGCCCAAGGATATCTACGAATTCATGGCCGAACAGAAAACCGCGATTTTCAAGACCATCATCACCGAGCGGGTGATCTATGTGAATTCGACCAACAAGGGCATGACGGTCTTCGAAACCGAACCGGATTCCCCGGCTGCCAAGGACATGAAGGCGCTATTCAAGGAGCTGTCGCATCCTATATTCCTCGGTTGAACGGGCCGGAGTGTGCGATTTTTGGGGTGTAGGGCAAGGCGCGACGACGAGTAATGGTCGTTCCATTGCGAGGAGGAGAAACGCAGCAATACGCCCCCCAAAGTCGTGCAATCCGGCCCGTAGCGCTCTCACCAAACATGTGAACGGAAAATTAAATGCAAAGTTATTTCGAACCAACACCGTATGCTTCACGGCAAGCGGTCAACCGGGGAATATAGGATTATGGCTAAAACCAAACCCGATCTCAGCGCAATGATCCCCGACAGCATCCGGGCATTCGCCGACGGCGCCAGAGCCGCCAGCCCGGTGCCGCAACCCGCGGAAACGCCGCCCCCGCAAGATCCCGTGGCGGAAAGCGTCGTCGAGAAACCCGCCCCCACCGAAGCCGCACCCCCGGTCGAAATGCCGCCCCAGCCCTTCATCCGCGAAGGGAAAACCCAGGTGCAACTGCGTCTGCCGCCCTCGGTGCAATCGCGCCTGCGCCGGATGGCCTTCGAGCGCTCCGAAATGTCTCCCAGCCGGGTGACGGTCCAGGAGTTGCTGGAAAGGGCGGTGATGCAATTCCTGGAACGGGAAGAAAAGAAATCCGCGCCTGAATAGGCGCACGGATTGGACCATTTGCGGTTTCCGACCCACCGGGGGCACGCCTGCCCGGCATGTCGCCGGCGGTCTGGAAATCGACGTTACTCGGCAAGCGCTTTCATGACCTCTTCGGGGGAGTGGATGGTGCCAAGGATGGTCGGACTTCCCACCCTGACCTGAAATTTGTTTTCCGGTACCGACGCCAGATTAATCATCAGATTGTTGAAAGCACCGAGATCGTCGGTCTCGAAATAGGTGATGAAATCGGTGTCGTCGAGACCCGTCGAATGGTAGAGCTTGCGTTTGACGTTGACCAGAAATGCCAGGGTCGGCGAGGTATGGGTCTCCATTTCGCGCAGGCGCTGTTCGGCGGGCAGATTCCACCATTCGGCGTTCTTCTTCACCGGAATCACCACCACGTAGCGCGGCGGCGGTCCGGAATACGTCGCTGAACCCAGGCCGGCGCTGAGACCCGGCGATTTATCCTTGGTGATGTAGTTGAGCGGCTTGGTCAGACCAACCAGGGTTTCGGTCACGTCCGCATTGCGGCCGATGCCGGTGGCACGAAACTCGCGCATGAAGGTCTGGGCCTTATCGAGATCATAGGCGTTGACCCGGAACAGGAAATCGGAACTGGCCTTCAGCCCGCGAGTCAGGTAAACGTCCACCAGCACGTTGTTCTTGTGCTTCTCGATCAATTTCTTCAGTTCATCGGCGGCCATCACGCGCTTGGCGGCGGGCACCCGATTCCATTCCGGGCGCAGCTTGAAGGTGGTGAATACCCCGAAAACATTGGGCTGGGCGAGGATCTTGGCCCGCTCGATCATCATCTGACCGCCGGCCATCGGCTCGGCAGCCGTGGCTGACGGCGGCAGCAGTGCCGCGAACAGCGACAGCGCCGCTACGGCCACGAGGGTATTCCGCAGATTCAGGGAAGGTTTTCTGGTCATGGCGATCTCCTTGGGGATGAGTAAAAAATGGGGCCGACCGTAGGATGTGCCGGGGTCAGCAATCCAAACGCTCGATATTGCAGCGCACCTCTTCAAGGTCGCGTGCCACGAAGTCGCTGGTCAACTCGGTGAGCGCCCGGTAGAAAGGCTGTTCCAGCTTGGCATCCACCGCCTTGCGCAACGTCGGCAGCCAGTTCGCCAGATGGCGTTCGAGGAAATCGCCCTGGGCGCGCAGGTACGGCCCCTTGTGCAGGGTACCCTCGACTTCGACCTGGGTTTGCTTGGCGGTGAGGAATTGCATGAATTCAAGTTCGGCGGTGAGCGCGTCTTCGAGATCGTTTTCGGCTTCCGAAATGGTCAGGCCGAAATTCCGGTAGAAGCCCTTCAGCTCCAACAGCAGCGCCGCCTTGCTGCCCTTTTGGAGATAACTGCCCTCGTATAGGGAAACGCTGGGTTTGGGCATATTGGTTTCGAAGGCGGAGAGGTAATCCGCTTCGAGTTCCCGGCAGCAAATCGCAGGAACGCCGCTGGGCATCCAGTTAAAGCGGAAATCGTCCAGCAGATCCCCCGCACACACCTCCAACGCCTCACTCAGCATTTCCGCGTAGCTACCATCGGCGAACCGGGTAAAAACCTGCTCCTCGGGATAGCGAAATCCCTGCGCGAGCAACGCATATACCCGGCTGCGCGCGACCGCCTTTTCAACCTCGGTAAAACTCATTGCCACGTTCATGTCGTTCATGGTGTCTCCCGTTCTTATGGTGGTTGGTTCAATCTTCCGTTTCCAGCGCGGCACCCTGGGTCTCGGCGCGGATTGGCGGAATCGGCGCACCGCTGAACACCCCATGCAGCTTGTAATGGGTGTGCACCGGCGTGTCCTTGCCCGAGGCGTGTAACGCCCTGGCGAAATCGAAACGGTACCTGGCGTCGAGCGCCGGGGTGAACGGCGTGTAGGGCGGTTTCGCGCCGCTCCACTTTGATCCGGAGTAATTCAGGTGGCAGCGCGCGCAAGCCGCCTCGTAGTCGAAGTTCTGGCCCGCCTCGACCAGCACCTGGCGGGGGGTCGCCTCGCCGGTTTTTCTCATGAGATCCTCGGCATCGGCGTGCTTGCGCCGAAAAGCTTCCCCTGCCCCATGACACGCTTCGCAAGTGACACCGAGCACCGACCTGGCCTGGTCCGGCCCGCCGTCGATGCGGTAGCCGGTTTTCTCGCCGAAACCGGTGACGTGGCAGCCCACGCAATCTGCTTCGCGGGTGTAGTCCTTGGCCGGATCGAGCTTGGCCTGCAACTTGGCTTGCGCCTTGACGCCCGGTTTCAGCGATTCCAGCGCCTGGGCGTGGGCGCTGACGCGCCACGACGTTTCCTGGCCTTCGTGGCATTTCGCGCAAACCCGCACTCCCGCATAGCCGGGCGGATCGGCCGCGTGGGCCATTCCCACGAGCAGGAGCCATGCGGCAATCTGGAATAGTTTCATCATCGATCTTTCGAGTTATGACCACATGTAGCCCGGATGGCGCTTCGCGGAATCCGGGGCCGCCGCCAGGCGGATACAACGCTGCCAAATAGCCGCCGCTTGCGCCATCGCGGGCGCTCCCGGATTCCGCTGCGCTGCATCCGGGCTACTTGCTCAAGTCAGCGGCGACAGCATCATGTCGGCGCTACGCCGACCGATGAGGGTGTCCATCAGTTCGGATTTGCCGCCCTGCATCTTCTTGCCGCGTTCCGCCTTGAGGGTTTTCAATACCTCCTCGACGCCCGGGCCGAACAGCTTGTGCAAATGCGCGAGGGGAATCTTGGGCTGCTCGGAGGTGTTGCCGGCACCGTCTTCCATGCCCGGCCCGAGTACCGGCGGGACGTAATAGATATTCGGTTCGGTGCCGAATTCGGCGTGCAGCGGCAGGGCGACTTTCCATTGCAGGGCCAGCTTGTGCACCGAACTCGCCGGATCGTCGAGATAGCCGACGTGCATCGCGCGCCCGGCGCACTGGGCCACGCAGGCGGTAGCGACGCCCTGCTCGATGCGCGGAAAACAGGCGATGCACTTGTTGGCCTTGTTGGTTGCCAGGTTGTAGTAAGGCACCTTGTAGGGGCAGGATTCGACGCAGGCCTGAGTACCCTTGCACTTGTCGAGGTGGATCACCACGATGCCGTCCTCGACGCGCTTGTAGATCGCATCGTTGGGACAGGCTTCCAGACAGGCCGGTTTGGTGCAGTGGTTGCAGTGGCGCGGCAGGTAAAAATAATAGTTGTTGGGATAATCGCCGGCGCCCTGATCCTCGTCCCAGTTCGGCGCCGAACGCGGGGTGGGGCTGGGGCGGGCGCGCCCCGGCTTGCCTTCGAAGAGCCGCCCGGTGTAATCGAACTCGAAGGGCACGCCGTAATCCATCAACTGCGGGCGCTTGCCCTTGAGCAGTTCGTCGCCCTTGTAGCCGCCGCCCAGGGTTTCCCAGTTGCGCGGGTAACCCATGCCCGGCGAGGTGGTCACGTTGCGCCAGTACATGAAATCCTGGCCGGGGCCGCTGGTCCACAGCTTCTTGCACGCCACCGTGCAGGTCTGGCAGCCGATGCACTTGTTGAGATCCACGACAAACGCCAACTGGCGCTTGGGAACGGTCATTACTTTAGCCATATCGTTGTTCCTTCCAAAATCGTCCTGTTCAGGCGAGGGTTGAATCCGCCACCACAGCCGTTCCTTCTCCCTGGCAGGGAGAAGGCCAGGATGAGGGTCGAAGGGCGGCATCACCGCCACGCTCCGGCTTTCCCCCGCGAAGGGAAAGGGGGTTTGTTCACAGCGCCATCGGCGTGGCGCCGAGATAGCGCTTCACTTCCACCCTTGAGTCGCGCTGTACGCCGCCCGGCCCGTAGTAATTGGGGCGGAACACCAGGTGGCCGTAGTTGCCGACCAGGCTGGTGGGATTGATGCGCACCGGCAGGACGCTTTGGGTGCTGCCCTCGATGAGGTCCATGTACAGCTCGGGGGTGTGCCACATCGACACCCGTCCGGCCTGCTCGCCCTGGCGAATCTTGACGCGGCAGATCACCCGCCCATGGTTGTTCCACACCTCGACCCAGTCGTTGTCCTTGACGCCGCGCGCCCTGGCATCGCCGGGCGCCATCTCGATCGACGGTCCGCCGCGCTGGAGGCGCAGCATCAGGATGTTGTCCTTGAAGGTCGAGTGGATGCCGTAGCGGCTGTGCGGGGTGTTGAAGCGCAACGGGAACTTGTCGGTGTCGATGGGCGGCTTGTAGGTCGGCAGCTCCAGCCCCATCGCGAAGAAGGTGTCGTGGTCGATGTAGAACTGCTGGCGCCCGGTGAGCGTCGGCCAGGGTTTCTTGTCGTCGGTGTAGAACTGGAACGGGGTGTAGGGCACGCCTTCCTTCATGGGCGAGGTCCAGTTCGCCTTGAAGCGCTGCGGGCCTTTCTCGCGCAGCATTTGCAGGGTAATACCCTTGGACTGCGGGGCGCTGTCGAGGATGAACTGGGCGGCGGCCTCGTCGGTGGCCAGCTTGCCGTTGTCGGTCATCTGGTTCCATAGGTTGGAGAGGTCGCGGAACCACTTGAACTGCTCGTCGTTGAACTTGGTGTAGTTCTTCCGCGCCGCTGCCGCTTCGACCTGTTTCGCCAGTTCCAGGAAGATCTGCCAGTCGGTTTTCGACTCCCACATCGGGCTGATCGCCGGCTCGGTCATGTTGATCATGGTGTGTTCTTCAGTGACGTTCAGGTCGGTCTTCTCGTACCAATGCGCCGAGGGCAGCACCACGTCGGAATAGAGCGCCGTGGAGTCCATGCGGATGTTGATATCGACGATCAGGTCGAGCTTGGGCCACAGGTTGCGTAGCGCGTATTTCTGGCCCTTGGCCTGGTTCAGCCAGTTGCCGCGATAGACGATGAACACCTTGGGATCGCGCCCGTCGCGCGGATAGAGCGGCATCTGGCGGGTGGCGATGGCCTCGCGCAAATACTTGTTGGTGTTGATGGCGGTCTCGTCCATCTCGTCGTTGACCTCGGCATGCACATAGGTCCAGATGGTGGTCTGGGCGAAACGCTGCTTGGCCGGGCCTTGCGGGAAAGCCAGGGCGAGCAGGCCGGGCACGAATACCGGCTTCCACTGACCGATGTAGTGGTTGACCCCGCCGCCGTTCTTGCCCTCGCTGCCGGTCAGGGCGGTCAGCAAATGGAAAACCCGCAGCAGCACGTCGCTGTAGAACCAGTGGTTGGTACCGCCGCCGCTGATAATCATGGCCGGCTTGGCGGTCGCGAAATCGCGGGCCAGTTGGGTAATGGTCTTGGCCGCCACGCCGGTCATGCCGCCGGCTTTTTCCGGCGAGTAGTCGTTCATGATGCGGGTCTTGAGGATGTCGAAAACCGGCTGCACCTCCACGCTCTTGCCGTCGGCGAGCGTGATCTTGTAGCTGCCCTCCAGCGCCGGATCGAGGTCACCCAGCGCGATGTGTCCTTTCGGAAAAGTCAGGGTGTTGCGCCCCAGGAAAGCCGGGCTGACCGCCGGTTTTTGCTCCGGCTCCTCGCCCCAGCAGCCTTTCATGACGACCGGCTTGCCGGTCTTGGCATCCCAGGCGTAGAACTTGTTGGGCGAGCCGCCCTTGACCACGTCGGCCTCGCGCAGGAAACGCTTGGTATCCTTGCGCACCAGGTAGGGCAGATCGGTCTGCTCCTTGACGTTGTGCACATCGAAAAGTTTTTCCTTGATCATCACATGCGCCATCGCCATGCCGAGTGCCGCATCGGTGCCGGGTTTGGGGTGGAGCCACTGGTCGGCCTTGATGGTCGAGGCGTTGTAATCCGGCGAGATGCTGACGATCTTGGTGCCGTTGAGGGCCGCCTCGGAAAGAAAATGGGCGTCGGGTATCCGGGTGATCGAGGGGTTGGCACCCCACAGCACGATGAACTTGGCGTTGAACCAGTCGGCGGTCTCGGCGGTTTCGCCCTGCACGCCGCAGGTCTGGGTCTGGCCGGTGGGATGGTCGGCGTACCAGTCGAAAAAGGTGTGAACGTGGGCGCCGATCAGGTGAGCGAAACGGTGCCCGGCACTGAACGACACCGGCGCCACCGCCGGCACTGGCGAAAACACGCTGATGCAGTCGGGCGCCTCGTTCTTGATGGTATCGACGATCTTGTCGCCGATCAAAGCCAGCGCCTCGTCCCAACTGGCGCGTCGCCATTTGCCCTCGCCGCGCGCGCCAACGCGGATCAGCGGGTATTTGATGCGGTGCGGCCCGTACTGGTAATCGACGGCGCACTCGCCCTTGTTGCAGCCGCGCGGATTGTATTCGGGGATGCCGGGCATCGGCGCGATGTCTTTCGATTGCTCCTCGCGCATCACCACGCCATCCTTGGTGTAGACGAAATGCGGGCAGGCGCCGGTGCAGTTGATGAGATGCGCGCCACGGGTTTTCTTGTCCCAGGTCCACTGGTTGCGGTGGAAATTCTCCCAGCCGCTGTACTCGTGCTGGGTCATGTCGCTCTGCGACTGGGCCAGCGCCCGCAAGGCGTAGGAACCGCCCAGCATGACGCTCAACGACACTCCTCCGGCAGCTTTGAGAAATCCTCTGCGTGACGACTCCATCATTCTCTCTCCTGGTTTTTTGTGGCGATTGAAGACATAAGCATCCTGATCGCCATGATTCACGATTTTGCGCAAACAGCCTATTTGGACGATTACCTAAGGACTTAGGGAGATTCCCTTAGCCACGTAAGCAGGAAACCGAAGCAGAGAGAAATGGAGGAATGACGGCGGGGCGCCGCTGCGAAGCAGTTTTTCTCAGCAGGGCAGGTTGAAGCTGAACGTACTGCCCTCGCCGGGGACGGAGCTTGCCCAGATCCGGCCCTCGTGGGCGTTGATGATGGTGCGGCAGATGGCTAGGCCCAGCCCCAGGCCGTCGCGCTTGGTGGTGTGAAACTGCTCGAAAACCGCTTCCAGTTCGGCGCTGGGAATACCGCTGCCGCTATCGCCGACTTCCACCAGAACCGTTCGGTTTTCCACTCGGCTGACCAGGCGCAGTTTGCGCAGCGGACGATCCCGCATCGCCTCGATGGCGTTCTTCACCAGGTTGACCAGCACCTGCTCGATTTCGACGTTGCTGGCGACGACTTCCGGTAAGGCGTCCAGCGCCAGGTCGACCTCCACGCCCACCCGCTCCAGCTCGTTTTCCAGAAAGCTGACGGTACTGTGGATCAACCGGTTGACGTCCAGGGCGGCGCGTTCCCCTTCCTCGCGGCGAATCAGCGTCTTGAAGTGGTTGATGATTTTCCCCGCCCGTTCGGTTTGCTTATGCGCCAGACTAAGGCACTGGAGTTGCCGGTCCGCATCGTATTCCCCCCCTTGCAGACGGCGCAGGCAGGCATCGATATAGTTATTGGCGGCTGATAACGGCTGGCTCAGTTCATGGGTCAGGCCCGACGCCATTTCACCCGCGACTTTCAGCCGCTCGACGCGCTTCATCTCGCTCTGGTGCTGATTGCGCGCCGCCGCCAATTGCATGCGCTCGGTGATGTCCGTGCAGACCGACATCATCGCGTAAGGACTGCCATCCTCGCGCACCAGGCCGGCATTCAGCCATTCGCAGGTAATGCGATGGCCGCTGCGGGTCAAATTGGTGCCGACCGAATGCGTGGTGATTCCGGTTCGCAGGCGGAAATCGATTTCCGAACGGAGTTTCGCTCTTTCGTCCTCGGGAACCAGCAATTCCAGGAAATTACGTCCCACCATCTCGTCGCGCTGCCAGCCGAAGATCGTCTCCGCCATGCGGTTCCATTCCTCGATGCAGTAGGTTTCCGGATCCCAGACGATGCATGCCACCGGCGCGACATCCAGCCACACCCGATAACGCTGTTCGCTTTCCAGCAAGGCCCGCTCGGTCCGCTTGCGTTCGGTGATGTCGAGGAACATCCCCAGAATTCCCAGGCTCTTGTTGCTTCCGGCCTTGAGCGGCACCTTCAGGGCATGGACGAACTTCTCTTCGCCGCACTGGATGTAGCGCTCCTGATAATCCACGGTCTCTCCCATGTCGATTACCCCCAGGTCGCTCTCCCGGAACTTGTCGGCCAGATATTTGGGATAAAAATCCTGGTCGGATTTCCCCACGATCTGATCGGCGGGTATCCCCAACTCCTCGGCGTAAAGACTGTTGCAGAAGGTGTACACCGAATTCGGATCCTTCATGAAAATCTTGTGGGGAAGATTTTCGACCAGCGTGCGGAGCCTGGCCTCACTGCTGCGCAGCCGGTCTTCGGCCAACTTGGATTCGGTAATGTCCACCGACACGCCGAGCACATGAATTTCCCCATCGGGCTGTTCCAGCGGAACCTTGATGCTGAGGAGCCAACGCTCCTCGCCATCGCTGGTCGTGAACGGAACGATATTGATCGCCTGGCGGCGCGATTCGATCACCGCCTGATCCAGGCGCTGGTAAAGCACCCCCTGCCTGACGGGATTCATCTCGAAGCGGCTGCGCCCCACCATTTCCTGGGGCGCCATCTTGTACGCCGCCGCCATCGCCTTGTTGACCAACAGATATTTGCCGGAGGCATCCGTCACCATGATGTAATTGGGGTCCGCGTCGATAATCCGGTGCAGGAAGTTTCTCTGTTTGAACACCTCGGCTTCGGCCTGCAAACGCCGGCTCTCCCGAGCATAATTTTCCATGGCGAAGCTGAGATCCTGCGAGATCCCGGCCAGCAGTTCCGCCAGTTCCGCATCGAAATAATCGATTTCCTCGGCATACAGGGTAATCGCGCCGACAACGCGCCCCTCGGAGGCAAACGGCCAAGTGCCGGAAGCCTTGATCCCCTGCTTGACGGCGGCCTCGTGCCACGGACAGGTGCAGGATTCCTGGAGGAAATCGTTGCAAATCTGCGCCTCGCCGCTGCGCATTGCGGCGCCGCCGGGACCTTGTCCCTCGGGAAGATCGGCGTCGAGGGAAATATGCAGATGGTCGAGATACGCCAGGGCCGAACCCGCCCCGGCGACCACCCATAGCGAACGGGTTTTCTCGTCCGCCAAGCCGACCCATGCCAGCTTGAGTTGGCAATGGTCGACGAGGATGTGGCAGATTTCATCGAACAAGGTGTTCTGTTCGCGGTTTCGGACGATCGCCGCGTTGACCTCGCTGATCGCCACGTAGAAGCTGTTGAGACGGCGGATCCGCCGCTCCGCCGCCTTCTGCTCGCTGATGTCGCGCACGATGCTCTGGATATAGACTTGCCCGGCGGATTCGATGCGCCGCGAACTGGCCTCGATCGGAAAAGTGCTGCCATCCTTGCACCGATGCAACCCTTCGTTGACCAAACTGCCCTTTTCGGACAGGAGTTGCCAGTAATTTTCGAAGATGGGAACCCACTCCGCCGGGCGCAGATCCCGCAAATTCATTTGCAGGAGTTCCTCGCGCGAATAGCCGTAAGCCGCCACGGCACGGTCGTTGAAATCGAGAAGACGAGCCTGCTCGTCGGCTAGCAGGATGATGTCGTTGCCAAACTTGCTGAGAAAATGGACGCGCGTTTCCAGCACCTGTTTTTCCAGTTGCAACTGGTACTGCCGAGCCATTTCGGCAAGACGCTGCTGGCGCGACCGCAAGACCAGAAAAACCGCGAGCAGCAACGCCATGACCACCCCGGCAATCAACACCGAAACGCGTTGCACCGGCGCATAGATTTCCGCTTCGTCGATCTTGGCAACCATTCCCCAGGTGGTCTGCGGGATATGCTGTAGATAGCTGACCACGTCGTGGCCGAGATAGTCTTTTCCCAGAAACAAGCCGGATTCCCCCAGCGCGGCGCGCGTCGCGGGCAGATCGACATTGCTGAGCGATTCGGTCACGGTCATCGCGGGATCGTGGCGATAGCGCAATTCGTTGAGGAATAACGCCCTGTCGCCTTCGCGGCGCACGATCAGGGTTTCCGCGGTATTGCTGGCCAGCGGCCAGGACTGGATCAGAGGAAACAAGAACTTGCTGGGGTCGACATGAAAATAAGCGGCCCCCACGGTGCGCGTCTGGCTCCCTTCACCGACCAGCAACGGCGCGACCAGGTCCAGTTCCGGCTTGCCGCCGATCCCCCAGTGCAGATCGCTCAGCATCACCTCCCGGGTGCGTATCGCTTCCTTGGCAAGATGCCTGAGATAGCCATCCTGCACCCCGGCATCATCCGCCGTGGAAAGACGGGAGATCCCCTGAGTATCGAGCAACATCATTTCGTCGTATTGATTGTTGCCCAACAAGTCCTTGATACGGCTAAGCATCCAGCGACGGCGCTGGTCGTTGGGCGCGCCGTCCCGCAGCCATTCTTCCAACGTAGCGCCGAGGTGGGATCTTTTCAGGAAGGCTGCGTCGATTTTCCGTTCGGTGATCCAATTGTTGATCTGCTCGACTTTCAAGCTGGCAAGGTTGGCCAGAACCCGCTCGTTTTGCTGCTGGATGTCCTGTTTCAGGTACCTGTAAGAAAAATAACCAATGGCGCAGATCAGCACCGCCAGAAGGAAAAACAGCTTGACCGACCAGGCGTCGGAAGGAGCCAGGGGCGGCGCGCCGGCGGGCATGGCGAGATGCGGGGGAAGGGAACTGATACTTTGCCGATCCGGATTGTTGTTTTGCAAAGCGCGTCCCAATTGGATGAAAGTTTTCGAGACATCATGATGTTGCGAATTTCACGGGTTTTCAATAGGGAAACCTACCTATTTCCTTTGGTCGGAAAAACCGGAACAGCGCCCCTAATAACAGACAACTTTTGTCGGCTATTGTTGTCCATCGAATGAGAGCCTGGCTCTTTCGGACCACTTCATGTACATGTATTGGAGGTGCACCATGAGACAACTTCAACTTAGCGGTTTTCACGGCTGGGATTCCCTATCCCACAGCCACATCGCGGTGACGCCGATGTATCTGCTTTTCGCGCTGCCGCTTTCATTCATCCCGCCGCTGATGCTCTACTATGCGGGAACCCATTTCCCCAACGAAGTGATGCTGCTCCCCAAGGGAGCCGGGTTACAGCAGGTGTGCGTGACCTTTTTCTTCGCTGAGCAGGTCATGCTGTTCCTGATGGCCGGTGCGGTGCAACGGCTGGGCGAGACGCTGCTGTGCGACCTGGAACCGAGTTACGAGAATTCCTTCAAGCTCGCGGCAACCGCTGCCACGCCCTTGTGGCTGGTGCCCCTGTTCCTGTTCGTTCCCAACCCCGTGCTCAATCTGGCGATCGCGCCGCTGGCGCTACTCGCGGCATCGCTCTTGATTCACCAGGGCGTACCGCGGATTTTCAGGATTGAAGAGGAGGGGCGAGCCACCCTGTACTCCGCCTCGATCATCCTCGCCGGCATAGCGGGATGGGCAGTAATGCTCTACATCGGCGCGCTCACCTGGGTTATCACCAACCCGTTGTAAGCGGCGCTCACATATAGCTCTTGGCTTCCTCGCCGGGATTGGGAAGCCCGGCGATACGCCAGGCTTCCCGCATATTCGCGAAGAGGCCGGGCACGCATTGCGTGTCCAGCCGATTCACCCGGCACACATGGCTGCCCGGCGGCAATGCCCCGTAGTCGAGGTAATGGGCGCGCAATTCGTCGATAACCGCCCAGTGCGCATCGCCGAGCGGACCAATCCCGTCTTCCGTCGCAAGCTGCTGGGCAAGCTCCCTGCTCCACGCCGTGGGATCGTCGAGAAAACCGTCCGCGTCGAATTTCATGATCTGGCACGGGCTTGCGCCGCGGAAGAGGACGTGTTGGACGTGGTCATGCTGGCGACCACCAGGTCGAGCAATTCCTCGAAGGAAATCTCGTTTCCTGCCGGCATCCGGCGCTCGATATAGCCGCGCCGGTTCTTCCGGCCTTCCGGCGGCCCCAATTCCACTTTACGCCTGTCACCCAGGCGGGGATTTTTGCTTGCCATGAGATGCTCCTAGTCGAAGCGCCATCGGCAAACCGTTGCCGACACGCGCGTAATCGCAGTCTAAGGGGCTGCCCACCGAGAATCCATTTGGACGATCACCTAAACCGCTAGGTAATTTTACGTACCCGACAATTTCCGTCGGGATTGTCTATATTCATTAAGAATCAGATAATTTCCCGGACTATGCTCATGCCGCGCGATCTTCCCATCGGCAACGGCACGCTGCTCGCTGCCTTCGATTTCGACTACCAGTTGCGCGATTTCCACTACCCGCGCGTCGGCAAGGAAAATCACGCCCACGGCGCGCCGTGGCGCTGCGGGGTATGGCTGGACGGCGAATTTTCCTGGATCACCCGGCAAAACTGGATCCTCCACCTGGATTACCTGTCCGATACCCTGGTCACCGAGGTGAGCGCGGCGCATCGGTCCCTGCCGCTACGCCTGATATTCAACGACACCATCGACTACGAACGGAACATCCTGGTACGCCGAGTGCGCGTGCAAAACCTGGCGTCCCGTCCGCTGGCGCCGCGCCTGTTCTTTCACGCCGACCTGAGCGTGATGGAAAACGCGATCGGCGACACGGTGTTTTTCGACCCCAAGAACGCTTGCCTGATTCACTACAAGGGGCCGCGCTATTTCCTGATGAGCTGCGCCACCGAAACCACCCTCGGCGTGACCCATTTCGCCACCGGCACCAAGCACCATCGCGGCCTGGAGGGCACCTGGCGCGATGCCGAGGACGGCCAATTGAGCGGCAACCCGATCAGCCAGGGATCGGTGGATTCGGTGATCGGCATTCATTTGGCGCTCGCCGCCGGCGCGGAAACGGCGTGCCACTATTGGGTGGCGGTGGGGGAAAACTATCGCGAGGTCGAGGAACTCCACCAGTTGGTTACCCAGGTCGGCGCGGAACGCCTGGTTCGCCGCAACAGCGACTACTGGGGGCATTGGGTTTGCGCCGGAGAACGGCCGCTGGACGGGCTGCCGCCCCTGCTGGCGAAATGCTACCGGCGCAGCCTGCTGATCCTGCGCACCCAGATCGACCGGGGCGGGGCGGTGATCGCCGCCAACGACACCGACATCCGCCAGTTCAACCAAGACACCTACAGTTACATGTGGCCGCGCGACGGCGCGGTGGTTTCCCAGGCGCTCGACCGCGCCGGCTACGGCAGCATCAGCCGGCGTTTCCTGGAATTTTGTACGCAAAAAGCGGTCAACTACAATTATTCCGCCAGTATTCTGGCCGAGACGGGGTTCCTCATGCACAAGTACAACCCGGACGGTTCGGTAGGCAGTTCCTGGCAACCCTGGTTGCAAGGCGAGGAAATGGTATTGCCGATTCAGGAAGACGAGACCGCCCTGGTGATCCGGGCGATCTGGCGGCATTACCTGATTCACCGCGACATCGAGGCCATCCGGGCCTTCTACAGCCCCTTCGTGGAGCGCGCCGCCGATTTCCTGTTGGCCTTTCGCGACGACAACACCGGCCTGCCGCTGCCTTCCTACGATTTGTGGGAAGAACGCCGCGGCGTTTTCACCTACACCACCGCGACCGTGATCGGCGGCCTGCGGGCCGCATCCAGCCTGGCGGCGCTGTTCATGGAAGAGGAGCGCGCCGCCGCTTATCTGGCCGGCGCCGCCGAGATCCAGGCAGCCCTCGAAGAACACCTTTACTCGCCCCGCGAGGGGCGCTTCATCCGCGGCATCCTGTTCAACGGCGGCGAGCCGGTACGCGATACCAGCGTCGATGCCAGCCTGCTCGGGCTGGTGATCTTCGGCGGTTACGACCCGCTCGACGAACGGGTCGCCCAAACCGCGCGGGCGGTGGAGCAGCGCTTGTGGGTCAAAACCGGCAGCGGCGGGGTGGCGCGCTACGAGGGGGACAATTACCAGCGCGCGGTGAGCCGCGCCGACGTGCCGGGAAATCCCTGGGTGATTTGCACCCTGTGGCTCGCCCAATACCGCATCGCGGCGGCGAACAACAGGGTCGCCCTGGAACAGGCGCTGCCCCTGCTGATGTGGGCCGCCGAACGGGCATTGCCGTCGGGGGTGCTGCCGGAACAGGTGCATCCCGAGAGCGGCGAATTCATATCGGTTTCGCCCCTGACCTGGAGCCACGGGGTACTGGTCGGCGCGCTGCTGGATTACGTCGAGAAAGTCCAGGCGCTCGGCGCGACGGGAGTACGGCCATGACCTCCGAACGCCCCAACGGTACGGTGATTCCCCCGGTTTTCGACGAGGCGGCGCGGCGCCGACGCCTGGAGTTTCTCCAGTTCGACGAACGCGACATCGCGCTGCTGCGCGACCTGGAAGGGCTGTTTCGCGAACATCTCGACGAAATCGCCCGGCGCTTCTACGAACACATGCTGTCTTTCCCGGAAACCCTCAAGGTGTTCAAAGACGAGGCGATGATCCGCCGCTTGAACGAGGCCCAGAAAGCCTACCTGATGGAGGCGGTCGGCGGCACCTACGACAGCGATTATTTCGATCAGCGCTGGCGCATCGGCTACATCCACAACGCCATCCGGGTCGAGCCGCACTGGTTTATCGGCGCCTTCCAGTTGTACCACCGCATCCTGTATCCGCTGATCCTGGAACGCTACCGCGACGATGCCACGGCGGTGGTCGAGCATATCCTGGCGCTCGACAAGATCATGAACCTCGACATGCAACTGGGTATCCAGAGCTATTACGTCCATTACGAAGGCACCATGGAAAAGCTGCGCGACCTGAATCTCCAGATCGAATCGGCCAGCATCGCCAAGAGCCAGTTCCTGGCCAACATGTCGCACGAATTCCGCACCCCGTTGAACGCCATCATCGGCTTTACCGAAGTGCTCCAGGACGGGATTCCCGGCAAGCTCAACCCCGATCAGTACGAATACCTGGGCGACATCCACAACGCCGGAGAACTGCTGCTGCGCCTCATCAACGACGTGCTGGACCTGTCGAAAGTCGAGGCGGGGCGGCTGGAACTGTTTTTTGAAACCTTCCCCATCGCCCAGACCATCCGCGAGGCCATCACCACTTTGCGCGGCCAGGCCGAGAAGAAGGGTCTTTTCATCCACTCCAACCTGCCGCCGGACCTGGGGTTGATTACCGCCGACCAGATCCGCTTCAAGCAAATCCTTTTCAACCTGCTGTCGAACGCGGTGAAATTCACCGACCACGGCGGCGTGAAGATCAGTGCCGCGGTGGAGGGCGAGCAACTGCGCGTCGAGGTGGCCGACACCGGCATCGGCATCCGCCCGGAAGACATGAGCCGCCTGTTCGTCGAATTCGCCCAGGTGGATGCTTCCAACGCCCGCCGCCATGAAGGAACCGGACTCGGGCTGGCGCTCTCCAAGCGCCTGGTCGAGGCGCATGGCGGGCGGATCTGGGGAGAAAGCGTTTTCGGCGAGGGCAGCACTTTTTACGTCGTGCTGCCGCTGGAACCCGCCGAGCCGGTCAACTATGACGATGAAACGGAAGCAGCCCAGGAAACCCGCCATGAATAATTGCCCGGACCCGGTCAACACCATCCTGGTGGTTGAAGACAACCCCCAGGCCGCGAAACTGTTGTCGCTGTACCTGGTCCAGGCGGGTTACCAGGTACTGGTCGCGCAGAACGGCTGCGAGGCGCTGGAACTGGCCGCCCGTTGCCATCCCATGGCGATTACCCTGGATTTGCTGCTGCCCGACCGGGACGGCTGGCAGGTGCTCGCCGAACTGAAAGCCTCGCCCGTCACCCGCGATATCCCGGTGATGATCGTCTCGGTGCTGGATCGCCAGATGCTGGGATTTCGCCTGGGCGCCTCGGAATACCTGGTCAAGCCGGTGGAGCGCGACAAGCTGCTCCACGCCTTGAAGCGCTGCGTCCCGCGCGAAGGTGCGCCGTGCGCCTGCAACAAGATCATGGTGGTGCACACCGATCTCGACGAACTGAATCTGCTGGCTCTCAGCCTGGCGCGGCAAAGCCACGAAATCATCCAGGCGCTGGGCGCGGCGGAAGCTGCCAGCCTGGCCAAATGCGCGCATCCCGACCTGGTGGTGACCAACCTGCTGGAGGTGGGCACGGATTTTTTCGCCTTGATCGAAGCGCTCCAGGCGGCGCCGGAAACCGCCCGTATCCCGGTGCTGGCGTTGACCGCCGGCATACTCGATGCGGAGGTGCGCGCCAAGACGATGGGCGAAATCGAGTTTGTCCTGATGGGCGAAAGCGAACCCCTCGAAGAACGCCTGTCGGCGGCGATCGCGCTGCTGCTGGGGAAAAATTGAAATGGTGAGAAATCGAAAAAGCGTAACGACTCAACGGACTTTCTCCCCTCTCCCACTTGCGTGGGAGAGGGGCTGGGGGAGAGGGTGTTTGTGTTCCGACAAGCCGTGCCAATGTGCAGCC
>JAGXQV010000121.1 GCA_018336195.1 Sulfuricella sp.
GCGGGTCGCCGCCCGACGACACCATGCGCTTGGTCAGCCCCGCCACGGTGTAGTCGTGGCGGCGGATGCGGATGACATCGCCGGACTGGAAGCCGGTTTTGACGTCGGCCACCGCCTCGTAATGGGAACGCTGCACCGGCCGCCCTGCCACCAGGTAGCGCGGCTCGCCCAGCCGTCCCGGCTCGTAGCCGGCGATCATCACGCGCACGTCGGCATGGGCGTGGCGAACTTGCATGGTGAGGTAAGTGACGTTGCCGGTTTCGGCCACCCCCGGCAGCCCGGCGATAGCGCGCCAGGCGTCGTCGTGCAGCGTGGAAGGCTCGGCGTAAGGACCCAGGGTGTGCTGCTGGACCACCCAGATATCGGCGCCGCTGGCGTCGATCAGGGCGTGGGCGTCATCCACCATGCCCCGGTAGACCCCCGCCATGGTAAGGGTCACACCGATCAGCAGGCCCAGCCCCAGCCCGGTCAGCAGGTAGCGGCCCAGGCCGTTGGAGATGTCGCGGTAAGCGAGGTTGATCATGACGCCTTGACCTTGGTGCCTTCCTGCAATTCCACGGGACTGAAAACAATTACCTCGTCACCGGCGGACAGCCCGGAAAGCACCGCCACCTTGCCGTCAGGCGTCTGCGTCCCGGCGTCGACGCGCTGGAAATGCGCCTTGCCTTCCACCCGCCGCCACACCCCGGTCTGGCCGCCGACCCGCTTGAGCGCTGCGGTCGGCAGGATCAGCGCGTCGCCGATGCGCGGCAGAAGCACCGTGACTTCCGCCAGTTCGCCCAGCGTCACGCCTTCCGGCAGACGGTCGAAGCGGATGCTCACCAGCTTTTCCTCGGTGACCGCATCGCTCTGCGCTTCGACGCGGGCGATGGTGCCGGCGAGTTTGTCGCGCTGCCGCGAGCGCAGCACGATTTCGACCGGCTGGCCGGGGACGATGCCCTGCGCCTGGGCCTGGTCGATACGCGCCTTGAGCCACACGCTGGCGGGATCGACGACGCGCAGCACCGCCTGCCCCGCCACCACGGTCGAACCCGGTTCAGCTTCGCGGGCTACCACCAGCCCGTCGCTGGGACTCACCAGGCGCAGGTTGGCGCGCTGGCGCAGCAGTCCGCTGCGTTCCGTGCCGCTGCGCGCCACATCCTGACGGGCTGCCTGAAGCGCCGCCGCCGCGCCCGCCACCGCGGCCGAAGTGACCTCGGCCTCGTTGCGCCGCACTTCCACCGCTTCCCGGCTGACAAAGCCGCGCACCGCCAGTCCGCGATAACGCTCGGCGTTGGCGCTCGCCAACTGATGGCGGCTCTGCGCTTCGCGCAACTGGTTTTCGGCGATCAACACCCCTTGCCCGGCGCGCTGTTCGGCCAGTGCCGCGCCGTCGAGGCGCGCATCGAGATCGACCGGGTCGATTTCGCCGAGCAACTGCCCGGCGCTGACCCGGTCACCCTGATCCACCAGCACCCGGCGCACCCGTCCGGCCTGGGTCGGGCCGATGGCATAGGCGTAGCGCGCTTCCACCGTGGCAATCCCGAATACCGCAGGCGCCAGCGCACCGCGCTCCGCCAGTGCCACCTTGACCGGCTGCGGTGCCAGCGGGCCGTGCTGGGTCACGAACCAGGCGAAGCCGAGCAATGCCACGGCGGCACCGGCGGGAACCAGGTAGCGCTTGAGCGAACGGCTCATTTCAGCGCTCCGCTATCCTGACCTACGTCATCGGCGCCGCCAA
The DNA here is from genome assembly GCA_018336195.1 of Sulfuricella sp. Classification (GTDB taxonomy): domain Bacteria; phylum Pseudomonadota; class Gammaproteobacteria; order Burkholderiales; family Sulfuricellaceae; genus JAGXQV01. The sequence goes on from JAGXQV010000121.1 coordinate 1,721, forward strand.
AAATCAGGGCAGATAACCAAGTTGCAGCGAGCATTTTCGGGTTTTTCATGAGCGGATTCCTGGTTGATTCATACGGAAGGCCAATCCGAACGCCACACGCCGTTCAGATAGACGGGAAAGACCTTGTGCGCCTGCTCTTCGAGAGTGCGCGTGCCGGAGAAAATCGACGATTGCAGCACCAGCCCCTGGATCATTCCGAGGAACAGGGTGGCCGCGCTTTGCTCGTCGAGGTCGCGGCGCGCCAACCCGGCGTCCTTGGCGGCGCACAAGAGGGTGGCGATTTTCGCTTCGTAACCGGTGAGCATTTCCTGGAGAAGTTGATTGAGTTGGGGGGTCTTGTTGCGCAACTCGTCGGAAAACACCAGGCGGGGAATGCCCGGATGCTCGGCGATAAAGGCGATATGGGCGAAAAACATCCGCTCCAGCGCATCAATGGGGTTGTCTCCCTGGCTGGCGGCTTTTTCCAGGAGCGGCAGCAACTGGCCGCGCACCCAGCCGATCACCGCCACCCAGATATCGTCCTTGGTCGGGAAGTGGCGAAAAATCGCGCCCTGCGTCAACCCCAGGGCATCCGCCATCTTTTGTGTGGTCACGGCGTCCACGCCGCGGCTCGCGGCCAGTTCGACCGCCACCCGGACGATTTCCTCCTGGCGCGCTTCGGCGCTGAGACGCCGTTTGACGGGATCGTCATTGGCCATGAAACACCTCGTTAGCTAGTAATTAATTACTAGCTTAATCGATGGAAGATGGCGACGTCAAGCAAGCAAGATCAACTTAGATGCCCACGTCCCAGGGCGGCGGGTCGCCGCTGAAGACTTCGGCGAAATACTCGACGAATGCCTTGACCCGCGCCGAGCGCCGCGCCCCGCCGGGATACACCGCATAGGCAGCGGGTTCGGGCAATTCGTAAGCGGCGAGCAAGCGGACCAGGGTGCCGTTGCGCAGATCGTCGCCGATCAGAAAGGTCGGCTGCAACACCACCCCCTGCCCGGCCAGTGCGGCCAGACGGGTCATGTCGCCGCTGTTGGAGCGGAAGGCGCTTTTCACCGCCACGGCGACCCCTTCGCCATGGCGCAGGAAATGCCAGGTGTCGCTGAGCGGCGCGTAATCGTAGGTCAGGCAGCGGTGTTCGCGCAGATCTTCCGGGGTGCGCGGCGCGCCCATCTCCGCCAGGTAGGCCGGCGCGGCGCACACCGCCATGCGGATGCGCGCCAGGCGCCGGGCGATGAGGGTGTTTTGCAGCTTGTCGGAGATGCGCAGGGCGACGTCGATGCCTCCCTCGACCAGATCGACGATGCGGTCGGAAAAATTCACTTCCAGTTGCAGGCCGGGGTAGCGCCGGCAGAACTCGGGAATCCGTGGCGCCACGTAACGCAGCCCGAAGCTGTGGGGCAGGCTCACCCGCAGCTTGCCTTTGGGCTGGGCCGCGCCTTCGTTGGCCAGGGAATCGGCTTCGTCGAGGTCGGCAAGAATCTGCCGGCAGCGCTCGAAATACAACCCGCCGGTTTCGGTCAGGCTGAGGCGGCGCGTGCTGCGCTGCAACAGGCGTGCCCCGACATGTTGTTCCAGGTCGGCGACGTGGCGCGACGCGGCGGTGGTGGAAAGATGCATCCGCTCCGCCGCCCGCACGAACGAGCCGGATTCGACGACGGAAACGAAGACTTGCATGGCGAGCAGGCGATCCATGTTTATTCCAAAGAATTTCGAACCACCGGAATCTCACACGCTCCAAGAAAACGATTATCTTGATAAGCATCCGCTTCCCGTTTGGCGATTATCCCATAATTCGGGATAGACATTGTCTTAAAACCCGGTTTATCCCGAAATTCAAAACGAGCAGAATACCCAACAGTTGCAGTCGATTATTTTTACTCAGGAGGAAATCATGTACAGCAGAAACACCCCTTACGAAGTACCGGTCAAAGCCGGCGACACCGTGTATGTGTGCCGTTGCGGCAAATCCGCCAACCCGCCTTTTTGCGATGGTTCCCACCAGAAGCTCGACACCGGCGAGACGCCGCTGGCGCATAACGCCGCCGGCGACGGGGCGATTTACGTGTGCGGCTGCGGCAAAACCGGCAGTTCGCCGTTCTGCGACGGTTCGCACAAGTAAGGGCTGAACCATGACCTACACTCGTACCGCCATCGCCCTGCACTGGTTGACCGCGCTGTTGATCGCGACGGCGTTCGGGGTAGGGTATTACATGGCCGATCTGCCGCTCTCGCCCATGAAACTGAAAATCTATTCCTGGCATAAGTGGCTGGGGATGACCGTGTTGCTGCTGGCACTGGCCCGCCTGGCGTGGCGGGCCGGACATCCCGCCCCGCCCTTGCCGGACACCATGCAAGGCTGGGAAAAATCCGTGGCCGGCGCCACCCACATCCTGATCTACCTGTTGATGCTGGCAGCGCCATTGGCCGGCTGGCTGATGAGTTCGGCAGCGGGTTTCAAGGTGGTGTACCTGGGGGTGCTGCCGTTGCCGGACTTGATCGGCAAGGACAAGGAACTCGCGGAATTTCTCAAGGAACTGCATTTTTACCTGACTTCCGGTCTGGGGGTGCTGGTGCTCGGCCATATCGCCGCTGCGCTCAAGCATCACCTGATCGACCGCGATCAGGTGCTGGCGCGGATGATGCCGAGTTTACTCAAGGAAAAATCATGAACAAGCTGCCCGCCCTGCTGCTGGCGATCCTGCCGCTTACCGCCCAGGCGGCGGAATACGCCAGTGTGCTCACCGACAAGAGCGCCGTGACATTCGTCTCCAAACAAATGAACGTACCGGTCGAGGGCAAATTCCGCAAATTCGCGGCGCAACTGAATTTCGACCCGGCCAAGCCGGAAGCCGCTCACGCCCAGATCGACATCGAGCTTGCGAGTATCGACGCGGGCAGCAATGAGGCCAACGACGAGGTGAAGTCCAAGGCGTGGTTCAACGTGAAGGAATTCCCCGCCGCCCGTTTCGTTTCCGCAGGCTTGAAAGCGTTGGGCGGCGGACGTTTTGAGGCCACCGGCAAGCTCACCATCAAGGGCCGCAGCCGCGACGTGACGGCCCCTTTCACCTTCAAGCAGGAAGGCGCCAACGCCGTGTTGGACGGCGCCTTCACCCTGAAACGTCTGCAATACGGCATCGGCGAAGGCATGTGGTCGGATACCGACACCGTCGCCGACGACGTGCAGATTCGTTTTCATATTCTCGCCGCACCCAAGAAGTAATTCCCCAACCTCAAGGAGCTATACCATGAACAAACTCGCCCTCATCGCCATCGCCGCCGCGTTTTCCTCTGCGGCTTTCGCCGCCCCGGAAACCTACGTCATGGACAACAACCATACCTTTCCGAGCTTTTCCTACAACCATCTCGGCTTTTCCATCCAGACCAGCCGTTTCAACAAGAGCAGCGGCAAGGTGATGATGGACAAGACCGCCAAGACCGGTTCGGTCGACGTGACCATCGACATGAAATCGGTCGACACCGGATCGACGTTGTTCAACGAACACATCCAGGGCGAGGACTACCTCGATACCGCCAAGTACCCGACCGCCACGTTCAAGTCGACCAGCGTGAAGTTCGACGGCGACAAGCCGCTGTCGATCGACGGCAACCTGACCATGAAGGGCGTCACCAAGCCGGTGACCCTCAAGGTGACCGGCTTCCAGGCCGCGCCGCACCCGATGCTGAAGAAGGATGCCATCGGTGCGAATGCCACTGCCACCGTCAAACGCACCGACTTCAATGCCGGCAAGAACGTCCCTTACGTGGGTGACGAGGTGACCATTACCATCGCCATCGAAGCCGTCAAGGAATAAGCGGAAAGCGGCGATGACCACGCTATTCGTTCCCCATGGGGCGCCAACCTTCGCGTTGGCGCCGGGTGCCGCCGGCCAGGCTTTGTCCGATTGGGCGACGGGGCGGGAAAAACCGCCCGCCGTGTTGCTCGTCTCGGCGCATTGGGATAGTGCCGCACCCTGCCTGGGCGCGGCGCAACAGCCGGAAACCCTTCACGACTACTGGGGGTTTCCCGACGAGTTGTACGATATCAGCTACCCGGCGCCGGGCGCGCCGCAGGTCGCCCAACAAGCCAAGGAATTGCTCGACGGCGCAGGTTTCACCGTCGGCCTGGATGACCGGCGTGGCCTTGATCACGGTGCGTGGATTCCGCTACGCATCCTGTATCCCGGTGCCGACGTGCCGGTCGCCACCCTGTCGATCCAGAGCGCACTCGGCCCGCTGCACCATTACCGGGTCGGGCAAGCGCTCGCCCCCCTCGCCGCCGGCGGCGTGCTGCTCATCGCCTCCGGCAATCTCACCCACAACCTGCGCCATTACCAGACCGTCCAGGGCACCCAGCCGCCGGCCTATGTCAGGGAATTCCAGGGCTGGATGGCTGAGCGAATCGCGGAAGGTAATATTGCCGAATTACTGAACTACCGGACACTCGCCCCCGGCGCAGTGGAAGCCCATCCCCGCGACGACCACCTGCTGCCGCTGTTCGTTGCCCTCGGCGCCGCCGGGGAAAATTTCACGGCAATCCGGCTATACGAAGGTATCTACGACAAGATTCTCGCCATGGATGCCTACGTTTTCCACCACGCCTAGCGTCTAAGCAGCGCCGGCGAATCCGTTCTGCCGCCAAGCCTCGAAAACCAGCACCGCCGCCGCATTGGACAAGTTCAGGCTGCGGTTGTCGGGGCGCATGGGAATGCGCAAGCGCTGTTCGGCCGGAAATTCGTCGAGAACTTCCGCCGGCAGGCCACGGGTTTCCGGCCCGAACACGAACACGTCGCCGTCATGAAAAGCCACCTCGTGATAAGGCCGGCTCGCCTTGGTGGTCAAGGCAAACATCCGCCGCCCGGCAAAAAAAGCCCGGCATTCCGCCCAGTCCTCATGAACCTTGAGACTCGCGTATTCGTGGTAATCCAGCCCCGCGCGCCGCAACTGCTTGTCTTCCAACCCAAAGCCGAGCGGCTTCACCAGATGCAACCCCGCGCCGCTATTGGCGCACAGACGGATGATGTTGCCCGTGTTGGGCGGAATTTCAGGCTGGTACAAAACGATGTCGAACATGCCATCCATCAATCAAAAGAAAGCGCCAAGGATAACCGTTTAGCCGCCACATCCCAACCACGCCGCCCTGCACCCGGCAGGAGCGCGCCATCCAATTCCGCCTTTTCCGATATTCAGGTAAAATGTTTTTCAAATTGGGGTGGTAGCTCAGCTGGGAGAGCGTCGCGTTCGCAATGCGAAGGTCGGGAGTTCGATCCTCCTCCACTCCACCAATAACTCTCTGCAAATTCACTATGTTGTAATTCAACAACCCCGCCACATCCCAACACTGGCGGAGTTTGGCACAATTGGCTGTCAACCGAACTGCGCCAAAAGTCATCGGTTTTCTCCGTTTTTCACCCTGTTTCTCTCGCTATTCTCTGTTTATGCGTCAACCGGTTGACGCGCTCCATGCCCTATTTACGGTTCTTCCAGCGGTGGTGGTTGAAGTGATATATCGGTGAGGGAGAGGCAACTTTTTGGCTCCCCTGGCCTGCGTTCTGGCGCAAAGCCTATTCGGCTTCAGGTTCTGTACCGAGTTTCGGCGGTGACCATTCCAACAGTTTGGCAAGCCTGAAAATGACCTTCCCAGATTCCATTTCGGAAAAATCCGAAGCATCGGCCATTAACCCTCCTGATTAGCGCTAATCTTCAGTTCGGCCGGATGTTTCAAATTAACGACTCTTTTCCTGTAGGAGCGTGGCTTGCCCGCGACAAAAGGTGCCACGAAGAGGCACCGCAATCGCGGCCAAGGCCGTTCCTACGAAGAACCGAACCCATAGCTGAAAATCAGCGCCAATCAGGTTAATCCTTGATGGCATCGGGGGCGTGGTCGAAATGGTCGTTGGCGAGTTGTTGCAGTCGTGCCAACTTGGCGTAGATGGCCGCGGTAGGCGTCGAGGGCGGTCCAAAGCATGGGTGATTGACGATGCCGCCATGAACGCTCTGTTTGGCCAGGGCGCCAACCAATTTGTGATGCACTTCGCATCGAAAGATGGTCTGAATCTACCAGACCTGATAAATTGCAATCTTTGCCATTGAATACGACTTTATGCGACCCATTCAAACCCTGCCGGAGTGCCGCAATGAGTGAGCCATGGGTCTCTGTCGAACAGATCACCGAACACCTGGGAGTCACGCGCGATTCGATCTATCGCTGGATAGATCGCAAAAACTTGCCGGCGCATCGCGTCGGGCGCCTATGGAAGTTCAAGATTTCCGAGGTCGATGAATGGGTGCGCACTGGTGGGGCCGACCAGTGTATTTCCTCTGATTTGCCAGACAAATCATGAGTTGGCTATCGGACATGACGTACGATCTCGACGATAGCCGGGCGATAGACCCGCACGAATCGAGGGAAAAACACGCATGACGCCGGAAACCAAGGCGCGCCAGCGGATCGACCAGAAGCTCGAACAGGCCGGCTGGGTCGTCCAGGACATGAAGCAGCTCAATTTGGCGGCGGGCATGGGCGTGGCCGTGCGCGAATACCCCACCGACAGCGGCCCGGCGGATTACGTACTGTTCGTTAACCGCAACGCCGTAGGCGTGATCGAAGCCAAGAAAGACAGCGCCGGCGAAAACCTCACCGTCACCGAAAGCCAGACCGAGCGCTACGCCACCGCCCACCTCAAATGGCGCAAGGACGACTCCCCGCTGCGTTTTCTGTTCGAGGCCACCGGCCAGATCATCCGTTTCACCGATGGTGCCGACCCGGTGCCGCGTTCGCGCGAAATCTTCCATTTTTTCAAGCCGGAAACGCTGGCCGCTTGGGTCGCTCAAGCTGAAACCCTGCGCCGCCGTTTGGCCGAGCAGATGCCGACACTGCCCGAGCGCAACCTGCGTGATTGCCAGATCAACGCCGTCACTGGGCTGGAAGCATCGCTGGCACGGAACAAGCCCCGCGCCCTGGTGCACATGGCGACCGGTGCGGGCAAAACCTTCACCGCCATCACCTCGGTGTACCGCCTGCTAAAGTTCGGTGGTGCCAAGCGCATTTTGTTTCTGGTCGACACCCGCAATCTCGGCAAACAGGCGCATCAGGAATTCATGGCCTACACGCCGCCCGACGATGGCCGCAAGTTCACCGAACTCTACAACGTGCAGCGCCTGGCCTCGCCCAATATCGACCCGCATTCGCAGGTGTGCATCAGCACCATCCAGCGCATGTATGCCATCCTGAGCGGCGAGCCGATTGACGAATCAGCCGAGGACGTGTCGCTCAACGAAGTGCAGCAAACCGCCAGGCAGGAAAAATTCGTCCGCTACAACCCGTCCGTGCCGGTGGAGACCTTCGACTTCATCGTCATCGACGAATGCCACCGCAGCATCTACAACCTGTGGAAGCAGGTGCTCGACTACTTCGACGCCAGCCTGATCGGCCTCACCGCCACGCCCGACAAGCGCACCTTCGGCTTCTTCAACGAAAACATCGTCGCCGAATACACCTACGAGCAATCGGTAGCCGATGGCGTCAACGTCAGCTATGACGTGTGGGAGATTGAAACGGAATTCACGCAGAAAGGCAGCGTGGTCAAGCAAGGCTGGTGGGTGGATCACCGCGACCGGCAAACCCGCAAAAAGCGCTGGAGCGAAACCGAAGACGACACCGCCTACACCGGCAAGGAACTCGACCGCTCGGTGGTCAACCTCAGCCAGATCCGCCAGGTGATCCAGGCCATGAAAACCGCCGTGGAAACGCAAATCTTCCCCGCCCGCAAAGAAACGCCCAAGACCCTGATCTTCGCCAAGACCGACAGCCACGCCGACGACATCATCAACATCCTGCGCGGGGTCTACGGCCAAGGCAACGCCTTCTGCAAAAAGGTGACTTACCGCGCCGAGGAAGACGCCGACAGCATCCTCGCGAGCTTCCGCAACGACTACAACCCGCGCATCGCCGTCACCGTGGACATGATCGCCACCGGCACCGATGTCAAGCCGCTGGAAGTGCTGCTGTTCATGCGCGACGTGCGCAGCAAGGGCTATTACGAGCAAATGAAAGGGCGGGGCGTGCGCAGCCTCGATGGCGACAGCTTGAAGCGCGTCAGCAACAGCGCCGACAGCGCCAAAACCCGCTTCGTGCTGATCGACGCCGTGGGCGTGGAAAAATCCCTCAAGACCGAAAGCCGCCCGTTGGAAAAGAAGCCCGGCGTGGCGCTCAAAGACCTGCTGCAAGGCGTGGCGATGGGCTGCCGCGACGACGACACCGTGCTCAGCCTCGCCAACCGTCTGGTGCGCCTCGCCAAACAGCTCGACGACAAAGCCCAGGCGCGCATCGAGAAAGCTAGCGGCGGCATCCCCGTGGCCGCGCTGGGCAAAAGCCTGATTGCCGCGCTGGACGCGGACGCCATCACCCAAGCCGCCCTTGCCAGCGCCAAGGCCAAGGGCATCACCCGCACGGAAGACACCCTGCTGCCGGAAGAAATCGAGGCCGTCCGCGCCGAGCGCGTGGCCGCCGCCTGCGCGCCCTTTGATCAGCCCGCGCTGCGCGACGAAATCGAAAACGCCCGTCGCGAGCGCGAGCAGCTCATCGACCACATCAATCTGGATCAAGTCACGTTTTCCAGTTTCAGCGAGCAGGCCGAAGCGCAAGCCCAGGCCGTGATCCAGACCTTTGCCGACTACCTGAAACAGCACAAAGACGAAATCGCCGCGCTGGGCTTCTTCTACCAACAGCCCTACCAGCGCCGCGCGCTCACCTTCGACATGATCGAAGACCTGCACGAGCGCCTGAGCAAGCCACCGCTGATGCTCACCAACGAGCGTCTGTGGAGCGCCTACGCCCGCGTGCAGGCCAGCCAGGTGAAAGGCGCGGATAGCAAACGCCAACTCACCGATCTGGTGTCGCTGCTGCGCTTTGCGCTGGGGCTGGACGGCGAGCTAAAACCCTTTGCCGACGAAGTGGACAAACGCTTCCAGGCCTGGATATTCCGCCACAACGCCCAGCGCGGCAGCGCCTTCACCCCCGAGCAAACCGACTGGCTGCGCTTGATGAAAGAGCACATCGCCGGCAGTTGCAGCATCAGCCGCGACGACTTTGATTACGCCGAATTGGCGGACAAGGGTGGGCTGCAAAAAGCCTGGGGGCTGTTTGGCAAGGATCTGGACACGTTGATGAATGAGATGAATTTGGAGTTGGTCGCGTAATGGAAGAAGTTAGAAGGCAGAAGGAAGAAGATTTGCGGCAGCGGACTAAACAGTTTGCTTTGCGAATTTTGCGCTTATTCGCCGCGCTACCTAAACATGTCTCTGCCCAGGTTTTGGGAAAGCAATTGCTGCGTAGCGGTACTTCCATTGGTGCAAATTATCGGGAAGCATATCGAGCTCGAAGCAAAGCCGAGTTTATCGCGAAGGTGGGCATTTGCCTTGGCGAGGCCGAAGAAACAAGTTACTGGCTGGAGCTGTTGGCAGAAGGTGGAATTATTGCGCCTGAGAAGTTAGGTGAGTTGGCGGATGAATGCGATCAGTTGATTGCGATTTTTGTCACGATATTGAATAGGGCAAAGCAGAAGGTAGAAAGATGAAGGAAGAACCAATGCTTTGTGAGGTTTCCCTTGGTGAGATCGCTACAGAGGCAATCAGTCAGCTAGGCCCAGAGGCAAATAGTGACTTTGTGTATGTTGATATTGGGTGCATAGACAGAGAAAGAAAAAGCATACTTGCCCCCTCACATTTGCCTTATGACAAAGCACCAAGCCGTGCCAAGCAAGTTCTAAAGGCAGGCGACGTTCTTGTGTCGATGACCCCGCCTAATTTGAATGCGGTTGCGCTTGTACCAGACTGTTTAAATGGCGCCATAGGTTCGACAGGTTTTCACATTCTTCGCTCCAAGCGGGTTGACCAAAAATTTCTTTACTATCTGGTTCAATCGCCAGATTTCATTGATGCAATGTGCGGCGTTGTACAAGGCGCCCTGTATCCAGCAGTGCGTCCAAGGGATATTTCTTCCTTCAAATTTCTTCTTCCTTCTTCCTTGGCGCAACGCGTTATCGTCGCCAAGCTCGAAGAACTACTCGCCGACCTCGACGCCGGGGTGGCCGAACTCAAGGCCGCGCAGAAGAAGCTCGCGCAATACCGCCAATCGCTGCTGAAAGCCGCCGTGGAAGGCGCGCTCACCGCCGGGTGGCGGGAAAGGCAGAAAGAGGAATTAAGAAGGAAGAACGCGGAGGGCAACCCACTTCTTCCTTCTTCCTTCGATGCTTCTTCCTTGCTAGAACGCATCCTCACCGAGCGCCGCGCCCGCTGGGAAGCCAGGCAGCTCGCCAAGTTCCAGGAACAAGGCAAAACCCCGCCCAAAGACTGGCAAAAGAAATACCCCGAGCCGGTGCAGCCGGATACCACCGACTTGCCGGAACTGCCGGAGGGGTGGGTTTGGGCGAATGTTGATCAACTATCGGTTGTTGTGCGAGGTGCGTCGCCTCGTCCAGCTGGTGATCCTCGATATTTTGGTGGCGATATTCCGTGGATCACAGTCGGTTCGCTAACGGCTGACGACTCGATGTATTTGAATGCGGTCAGTCAGTTCGTGACGGAAGCTGGAAGAGACGCTAGTAGGTTCATCGATGCGGGAACACTGCTGCTGACAAATAGTGGCGCAACCCTGGGCGTGCCGAAAATTACCAACATTGGTGGCTGCATCAACGACGGATCGGTCGCATTGTTAGATGTCGATGACCCGCTGAAGATATACATGTACTGGTATCTTAGAACCCAAACTGCTGTTCTGCGAGCGACTAATCAGGGCGCCGCCCAGCCCAATCTCAACACAGATATTGTGAGGCGCATTTGCGTTCCTGTTTGCCCCTTCGTTGAGATGAGCCAGATTAATTCTTTGCTAGACGCCCAAGTCAATGCAATTGAAGAGCAGCGCAATTCGATCGCGACCAGCCTCAAACAATCCACCGCCCAACGCCAAAACATCCTGCGCGCCGCCTTCGCCGGCCAACTGGTGCAGCAAGACCCCAACGACGAACCCGCCGGCGTGCTGCTGGAACGCATCCGCGCCGAGCGGGCGGAGAGTAAAACGACCCAAAAACCGCGTGGCCGCAAGACCAAGGAGCTGCACCGATGAAACCTTACCAGCCTGATACCCTGCCGCTGGCCCACCTTGATCTGGCGCGGCTGTTGCCGAAAATCGGCCCGGCCAATGCGGCGCTGGCGCGTTACGATGGCCTGCTGCAAAGCGTGGTGAATCCGGCGGTGATGTTGTCGCCGCTGACCCAGCGTGAAGCCGTGCTGTCGTCGAAAATCGAAGGCACGCAGGCCACCGTGGACGAGGTGCTGGAATTTGAAGCGGGCATGGATTTCGACCCCGAAAAAACCCGGGATATTCAGGAGATTGTCAATTACCGCAAAACCCTGACGCTGGCCACGCAGGAAATTGCCCATCGCCCCATCAGCCTGGGGCTGCTGCGGCAGATGCATGGCGTGCTGATGGACAGCGTGCGTGGTGCCAACAAAACCCCCGGCGAATTTCGCCGCGAGCAGAACTGGATTGGCAACGCAGGTTGTTCGATGGAGCAAGCCAGCTTTGTGCCGCCCTCACCGCTGCAACTGCTGGATCATCTACAGGCATGGGAGGCATATCTCGCCAGCAATGATGTGGATGTGCTGCTGCAGTGTGCCGTGGCGCATGCCCAGTTCGAACTGATCCACCCGTTCAAGGACGGCAATGGCCGCATCGGCCGCCTGTTGATACCGCTGTTTCTGTGCCAGAAGCAGGCGCTGGCCAACCCGATGTTTTACCTGAGCGATTATCTGGAAGGGCATCGCGAAGCGTATTACGCACACTTGCAGGCCATCAGCCGCAACGGCGACTGGAGTGGCTGGATAGCCTTCTTTCTGGAGGCGGTCACCCAGCAGGCGCTGAACAACACCGAGCGAGTGCGCGCCATGATGGCGCTCTACGACGACATGAAGCGCCGCATTACTGAACTGACCCGCTCGCAACACGCCATGGCAGTGCTCGACACCTTGTTCGACCGCCCGATCTTCCAGTCCGGTGACTTTGTGCAGCGCTCCGGCATTCCCAAGCAGTCGGCCCTGCCTTTTCTGCGCACTCTGCGGGAGGCCGGTGTTTTGCAGGTGTTGCGCGAAAGCAGCGGCCGCCGTTCGGCGGTGCTGGCTTTCCGTGACCTGCTGAACTGCGCCGAGGGCAAGGAGATTTTTTGAGTCCGATCGGTCATACACAAGTTGTTTTGTGGACGAAAAACGCATTAATGTCGGACGCAAGTTCGTTTGTGTATGATGCGTCGGACTCAAATTTACTTGATGAAATGGGCGTTTCATCAAGCATGGTGGTTAGATTGAGTTATAAAAACATTAAAATTCAGCATGTTGTGCTGAATTTATTTACTTGATGGGTATTTGATGAACGCATCCTCCCTCGTCCAGAAAGTCTGGAATTTCTGCCACACCCTGCGCGACGACGGCGTGGGCTATGGCGACTACCTGGAACAGCTCACTTACCTGTTGTTTCTCAAGCTGGCCCACGAATACGCGCAGGAGCCGTACAACCGCGACACCCATATCCCCACGGGCTACGACTGGGCGAGCCTGACACCCAAGGTGGGCGAGCCGCTGGAGGCGCATTACCTGGCCACGCTACACAAGCTGGGCCAGGAGCCGGGGATGCTGGGGGCCATTTTCTTCAAGGCGCAGAACAAGATTCAGGACCCGGCCAAGCTGTCGCGTCTGGTGCAACTGATCGACGCGGAACGCTGGATCAGTATGGAGGCCGACACCAAGGGCGACCTGTACGAAGGCCTGCTGCAAAAGAACGCGGAAGACACCAAGAGCGGCGCGGGCCAGTACTTCACCCCGCGCGCGCTGATCGAGGCGATGGTGGCCTGCGTGCGGCCTAAACCGATGAAGACGATTGCGGACCCGGCCTGCGGCACCGGCGGCTTTTTCCTGGGCGCTTACAACTGGCTAACGCGGCCCGGTGCCACGCTGAACAAAGCGCAAAAAGAATTCCTGCGCGACAAGACCTTTCACGGCAACGAGATCGTGCCGAACACGCGCCGCATGTGCTTGATGAACCTGTTTCTGCACAATGTCGGCGAGCTGGATGGCGAGCCATTGGTGGAGCGTTCGGATGCGCTGATCAGCGAGTCCAAACTGAAAGTGGATTACGTGCTGGCCAACCCGCCCTTCGGCAAGAAGAGCAGCATGACCATCACCAATGAAGAGGGCGAGGAAGACAAGGAGGCGCTGACCTACGAGCGCCAGGATTTCTGGGAAACCACGTCGAACAAGCAACTCAACTTTTTGCAGCATATCGTCAGCATGTTGAAGGTGGACGGCAAGGCCGCCGTGGTGTTGCCGGACAACGTGCTGTTTGAAGGCGGCGCGGGCGAGAAGATACGCAAGAAGCTGCTGGAGAATTGCGACGTGCACACGGTGCTGCGCCTGCCGACGGGCATCTTCTACGCGCAGGGGGTGAAGGCGAACGTGGTGTTCTTCGACGCCAAGCCCAAGGATGGCCAGGCTCACACCAAGGGCGTGTGGTTCTACGATCTGCGCACCAACAAGCATTTCACCCTGAAAACGCGCACGCTCAAGCTGGATGATCTACAGGATTTCATCACCTGCTACAACCCGGAAAACCGCCACGAGCGCGTTGCCACCGAACGTTTCAAGTTTTTCAGCTACGATGACTTGATGGCCCGCGACAAGGCCAGCCTGGACATTTTCTGGCTGAAGGACGATAGCCTGGAAAATCTCGATGACCTGCCGCCGCCGGATGTCTTGCAGCAGGAGATTATCGATCACCTCGAAGCGGCATTGGCGTCTTTTCGGGATGTGGCGGCCGGACTGCAACGGGATTAACGACTTGGTCGTGTTGGGCCTGTCGTCGATGGAGTAGACAGCGGTTCAGCGAACTGCCGAGGAATCCTCGGCAGTTGATCCGATTGCAGGTCAAACGCCGCACCCCGAACAATCCGGGATGCCGGGCCACGGCAGTGGATTCCGGCAAAGGCGGCGGAAACATGGAACTATATTAACGTTTCATCATCTACTGGTATCCTGTAGCGTAGAGAGCAAAGCCCACGCCTGCTTCGGCTTCCAAAAAACCTATTCCGCTACATCACCCGACTGATCTTAATTTGGAGAAAATCAATGCATCGCATCACCCTGGCCCTCGTTCTCGCCGCAATTTTATCGACCGTTTCAGGAGTGGCCGCGGCGGGCAGCATTTTTGATGCCGCCCTCATCGGCAATGCCCAAGAGGTGGCCAAGTTCATCGCCGCCGACCCCAAGCTGGTTCATGCCAAGAATGAGCTTAGCTCCACGCCGCTACATGTCGCGGCTACTACCTCTTCCACTGAAATGGCGAAGATGCTGATTTCCAAGGGCGCCAACCTCAACGCCCGCGACAACAACGGCTCGACGCCCCTCCATCTGGCCGCCTACACCGGCAGGAAGGAGATTGCCGAGTTGTTGCTGAGTTCCGGGGCGATTGCCGATGCCAAGGACAATAACGGTGCGACGCCGCTGGACTACGCCGACAAAGTACCGAGCAATGAAGTCAAACCGGTGTTGGTGTTGTGGCTGCTGAAACACCCGGCGGCAAAACCGGTCAAGAAGAACTAGCCTGACTGCCATGCTGAGCCTGATCCTCTCGACCGGTGCTTTCTTCGTGGCGGCTTATTTTCTGGACCGCTATCTTGACGAACTGGGTATCGACCGCAATATGTCACGCAAGGTGCTGGTAGGCGCGCTGGCGACCCTCATTTCCATCGGATCGGGGTGGGCTATCGACCAGTTGGACGATACTGCAAATACGTCGAGCAAAAATGCGTCGCTCACGGATGTTATGCAATCCGGCGATACTGTCCAAATTTTGAAGGCGTTGTCGGGGATCAAGTAGCGACAGCCCAGCCATTCAAGCACAGCGGAGAACTTGTTGATTACACGAGATATTGGTTATTTATGAAAGCTTCATGGAAAGATAGCATTTATCTGCAACGTGAAGAACTGGCACGCAAACTCCACGAGCCGCTGGCGCAACTGGCCGAGCAATGCACGCCGGCGTGGGGCAACCGCGAGAAACTGGATGCGATCCTCACGGAAGGTTTCGCGACTATCCCGTACTGCACTTTTGTGTACTGCGTGGGCACCGACGGCATTCAGATTTGCGACAACGTCGGCAAGACCGGGCTGGCGCCGGAGCACTTCGGGCGCGACCGTTCGCATCGCCCCTACATGAAGGAAGCCGTGCCATCCTGGGGATTCCTGCTCTCCGACGCCTACATCAGCTTGAAAGGCAGCCGCCCGTCGCTGACCGCCTTGCAGGTGGTGCGTACCGCCGCCGGCATGGCCGGCTATCTCGGCGCCGACTTCGATTTGCGCGACCTGCCGGTAACTTCCGAACTCTACGACGAACCCGGCTATTGGCGTCAGGTGAAAGGCGATCCGGCGATACGCGGGGCGGTGTTCCAACAATGTCGCGTCGAAAGCCCCATGGATCGCAACATGGAGCGGGCGATCTCGATTCTCGAAGAACTGTTGACGCAGCGCGGCGTGTTTCAATGCCAGATCCATTTTGCCAGCAGCCAGGCCACCATCTGGACGGTGGACGACCCGTTCCGCTACCGCATCCTCGACCACGAGGCGTTGAGCGACCCGGATATCTGCCTGGTGTACCCATCCCGCCCCTATCCGGAGGATGCGGCGATTCCCAAATCCGACATTCAGGCGATTCTTAAAATCCTGCAATCGCTGCGCCTTACCGACCCGACCTTTTATCTGCGCACGGCCTCGGTCAACATTTTCAACGGGATGGTCAGCCTGACCTTCTCCTGCGATGGATCGCACTACATACCGTATGACGAGTTCTTGTTGAAAGACACCTCGTTCTGGTTCTGAGTCCTTCCGGGCTAAAAAGCACCCAACCCTTGGCGTAAGGATTGCGGAGGCGGGTCGCGCATCGCCCTCAAGATTCGCGGTGGCGGGTCGATAAGTCTGATTATACGAATCCCCTTTTCGCACCGCGCCCATGTCCCTCCTCTCTTTCCTGCAACCCAGCGCTTTGCCGTCGCTATTCCCGCAAAACGCCGGGCGCTCGCCACTCAAATCCGCCCCGCAGGATCAGGCGCCGATTTCCTCGCCGAACCGCCAGGGGCTGTCCTTGTCGGATGCCGGCAAGCTGCTGACGCAACAAGGCAATAGCCTATCCGAGCATGTCGGCCGCCTCGGCAGCGCCACGGTCGGGATGGCGGAAAACATGCTCAACGACTTTGCCAAGAGCCTGTTCGGCGACGCGCAAGGCACCAAAATTTCATTCGATTCGCTCAGCATGAGCGCGTCGAGTACCGTGGCCGGCATCGTTCAGCGCGGCACTAGCGGCAGCGCCGCCGGATTCAGCCTGGAAGACAATTCAAGCTTCGTCGGGAAAGGCACCATCACCACGGCGGATGGGCACACGTTCAACTTCGAAGTGGAAGTCCGCTATCAGATGAAACTCCAAGCGGCTGTCGCCACGACCAATAACCGCTCGGCAAGCGCCGGCCAGGCTGAGCCGCAAGCCGCGGCACAAGGTCATGCCTTGCAATTTCCCGGTTCACTGACCGATCTGCTCGGCCTGCTCGCCCAGGGTGATCTTCAGGCGTCGTTCCAAACGCCGGGCAAGGAAGGGGATGCGCCAAACAACGGAACCCTGCTGATGCGGCTGCTCGATCAAATCGCCAAACCGCAGGATACCTATTCCCGCCCCACCGACAGTCGCGGCTC